>JAFDZG010000123.1 GCA_018267065.1 Bacteroidota bacterium | reverse complement strand
GAACTGCTGCGGGCTTTGGACGGCATCCAGATAGGCTTCAAGCACGATGATGCAAGCCAGCGCAGCGAAACTTGGCTGAACGGCCGCAACGTGGAGAACAAGATCCGCGGCATGGAGGTGAGCCGCCATGTTACCCTGGTAAGCCCGGTGCCGGAAGTGCGCGCCAAACTGGTGGCCTTGCAGCGCGCCATGGGCAAGGCCGGTGGCGTGGTGATGGACGGCCGCGACATCGGCACGGTGGTATTTCCGAACGCCGAAGTGAAACTGTACATGACGGCCCGGCCCGAGGTGCGAGCCCGCCGCCGCTACCTGGAACTGGTGGGCAAGGGCGTGGAAGTGGACTATGCCAGCGTGTTGGAAAACATCACGCGCCGTGATGACGACGACCTGAAGCGCGAGGCCGACCCGCTGCTCAAGGCTCCGGATGCCTTTGAGATAGACAACAGCGACCTAACGGCCAGCGAGCAGTTTGAGCTGGCGCTGGGGCAAGTGCTGAAAACAGTGGGGGAGCAGGCCGAGGCGTGATGGGTTTTTAGGGTTGTCAGTTGTTAGTTGTCAGTTGTTAGTTGTTAGTTGTCAGTTGTTAGGCACACACCCTAACAACCAGCAACTAACAACTGGCCACCCGCAACTCCTCAGCTCTCCGCTTCACCCTTGCCGTCCTCGCCCTTTGCCAGCTTCTTCTTCCCCTTGGTCACCTTGATGGTCACGTCGGTCTTCTCCTTGTTCAGGCCCACGGTGATCTTGTCGCCTTCCTCCACGTTCTGGTTGATGATCTCCTCGGCCATGGGGTCCTCGATGTACTTCTGGATGGCGCGCTTCAGCGGGCGGGCACCGAACTTTTCGTCGTAGCCCTTCTCGGCCAGGAAGTCCTTGGCCTCGTCGGTGAGCTTGAGGTCGTAGCCCAGCTCGCTGATGCGCTTGTACACGTAGCCCAGCTCAATGTCGATGATCTTGTGGATGTCCTCGCGCTTCAGCGTGTTGAACATGATGATGTCATCGATGCGGTTGAGGAACTCCGGCGCGAACGCCTTTTTCAGCGCCTTTTCAATGATGCCGCGGTTGTTGTCCTCCTGGGCCTGGCTGCGCGCCGTGGTGCCGAAGCCCACGCCTTTGCCGTACTCCTGCAGGTCGCGTGCACCGATGTTGGAGGTCATGATGATGATGGTGTTCCGGAAGTCGATCTTCCGGCCCAGGCTATCGGTCATCTGCCCGTCGTCCAAGGCCTGCAGCAGCAGGTTGAACACGTCCGGGTGCGCCTTTTCGATCTCATCCAGCAGCACAATGGCGTAAGGTCTGCGGCGTACTTTTTCCGTTAGCTGGCCGCCTTCCTCGTAGCCCACGTAGCCGGGGGGCGCACCAATGAGGCGGCTCACGGAGAATTTCTCCATGTACTCGCTCATGTCGATGCGGATCAAGGCATCCTCGGTATCGAACATGTAGCGGGCCAGTTCCTTGGCCAGCTGGGTTTTGCCCACGCCGGTGGGGCCCAGGAAAATGAAGCTGCCGATCGGGCGGTTAGGGTCCTTCAGGCCGGCGCGGTTGCGGCGGATGGCCTTCACCACCTTGCCCACGGCCTCATCCTGGCCGATCACCTTGCCCTCCATGTCCTCCTTCATGCGGCGCAGCTTGCCGCTTTCCTTTTCGGCGATGCGCTGCACGGGGATGCCGCTCATCATGGCCACCACTTCGGCCACGTTGTCCTCGGTGACCGTGGTGCGGTGGGTGCGGCTTTCCTCTTCCCACTTCTTCTTGGCGGCCTCCAGTTCCTCCAGCAAGGTGCGCTCGCGGTCGCGGAGCTTGGCCGCTTCCTCATAGCGCTGGCTGCGCACCACCTTGTTCTTTTCCTCCTTCACCTCCTCGATCTTCTTCTCTACGTCCAGTATGGCCTGGGGCACCACGATGTTGCTGATGTGTACGCGGCTTCCGGCCTCGTCCAGCGCATCAATGGCCTTGTCCGGCAGGTGCCGGTCGGTGATGTAGCGGGCCGTGAGCTTCACGCAGGCCTCCACGGCTTCCGGGGTGAATTCCACGTTGTGGTGCTCCTCGTACTTCTCCTTGATGTTGTTGAGGATCTGGATGGTCTCGTCCACGCTGGTGGGCTCCACGAGCACTTTTTGGAAACGGCGTTCCAGGGCGCCGTCCTTCTCGATGTACTGCCGGAATTCATCCAGCGTGGTGGCACCGATGCATTGGATCTCGCCGCGCGCCAGGGCGGGCTTGAACATGTTGCTGGCGTCCAACGAGCCACTGGCGCCTCCCGCGCCCACAATGGTGTGGATCTCGTCGATGAAGAGGATCACGTCCGGGCTGTTCTCCAGTTCGTGCATCACGGCCTTCATGCGCTCCTCAAACTGGCCGCGGTACTTGGTGCCGGCCACAAGGCTGGCGATGTCCAGGGCCACGATGCGCTTGCCGAAAAGTACGCGGCTCACCTTGCGCTGGATGATGCGCAGGGCCAGCCCCTCGGCGATGGCGCTCTTGCCCACGCCGGGCTCGCCAATCAGCACGGGGTTATTCTTTTTGCGGCGGCTCAAGATCTGGCTCACCCGCTCGATCTCCTTCTCGCGGCCCACGATGGGGTCCAGCTTGCCGTCCTCGGCCAGTTTGGTGAGGTCGCGGCCGAAGTTGTCCAGCACGGGCGTTTTGCTCTTGCTGTCGCCGGGCTTCTTGGCCCCGCCGCCACCGTAGCTGGCGCTGCCGCTGTCATCATCATCCTCATCGGCGCTTTGCGGCCCTTGTGCACGGGGGCCGGGCCGGTTGGCGGCGGGGGCGTTGCCGTCCTCGGCCAAAATTGCCTCCACCTCGTGCTTCACGCTTTCATAGTCCACGTTGAACTTGCCCAGCGCGCTGGTGGCCAAATTGTCCTTGTCCTTCAATATGCTGAGCAGGATATGCTCCGTATCGATCTGCGGGCTTTTGAAGGCCTTGGCCTCCAGGAAGGTGATCTTCAGCATCTTCTCGGCCTGCTTCACCAGGGTGATCTTGTCCTTGTCCGGCGGGCGCACCGCACTGGCGGGTTCCATGCCGCCCTCCACCATTTTGCGGAGGTCTTCCAGGTTTACGCGCAGGTGGCGCAGGATCTTGGCTGCATTGCCGTCGCCTTCGCGGATCAGGCCCAGCAGGATGTGTTCAATGCCGATGTGGTCGTGCCCGAGGCGCAGGGCCTCTTCACGGCTGTAGCCGATGACTTCCCTGACACGGGGTGAGAATTTGGCGTCCATGGCTTTGTTCAAGCGTTGCGGGAAGTGTCTACGTCTTTCCTTCCCGAAGGGTGCAAGTTAGGTGCAACTGTTGGGGGGCAAGCTATCCCAAGCGTTTATACCGGGCCTTCCGGGGTGCATTTCTTTTATCCACAGCGGCGTGTGGGGTTGTGGAAAAAACCATGCTTCCGTTCGGCTCTTGAGGGGTAATTTCGGGACCGCTTTCACGGGGCTGTCCAAGAACCGTGCAGAACGGCAGAAACAACCAAAATGGCAGAAGCAGGAGGAGAGAAGATCATTCCGATCAACATCGAGAACGAAATGAAGACCGCCTACATCGATTATTCGATGTCGGTGATCGTGGCCCGGGCGCTGCCCGACGTGCGCGACGGCTTCAAACCCGTGCACCGCCGCGTGCTCTTCGGCATGGAAGGCTTGGGCATGAGCAGCACCCGGCCCTACAAGAAAAGCGCCAGGGTGGTGGGGGAGGTGCTCGGCAAATTCCACCCGCACGGCGACCAGAGCGTGTATGATGCCATGGTGCGCATGGCGCAGGAGTGGAGCATGCGCTACCCCTTGGTGGACGGCCAGGGCAACTTCGGCAGCATCGACGGGGACAGCCCTGCGGCAATGCGTTACACCGAGGTGCGCATGCGCAGGCTGGCCGAGGAAGTGATGGCCGACCTGGACAAGGAGACCGTGGACATGCGGCCCAACTTCGACGACACGCTGGAAGAACCCAGCGTAATGCCCTCCAAGATCCCCAATCTGCTGGTGAACGGCGCTGCGGGCATCGCCGTAGGCATGGCCACCAACATGCCGCCGCACAACCTCACCGAGGTGTGCAACGGCATCATGGCCTACATCGATAACAAGGACATCGACACGGCCGGCCTGATGCAGCACATCAAAGGCCCGGACTTCCCCACAGGGGGCGTGATCTACGGCACCGCCGGCATCCGCGAGGCCTACGAAACGGGCCGCGGCCGCATTGTGCTGCGGGGCAAGAGCCACATTGAGGAAGACCCGAAGACCGGACGTGAAACCATCATCGTAACGGAGATCCCCTACCAGGTGAACAAGGCCGTGCAGCTGTACAAGGGCGTGGCCGAACTGGTGAACGACAAGAAGATCGAGGGCATCAGCGACGTGAACGACTACAGCGACCGCACCGGCATCCGCTTGGCGTATGACGTGAAGCGGGAGGCCATGGGCACCGTGGTGCTCAACCAATTGTACAAGTTCAGCCCGCTGCAAACCAGCTTCAGCGTGAACAACATTGCGCTGGTACACGGGCGGCCGGTGCTGCTGGGGCTGAAGGCCATGATCCAGCACTTCGTGGAGCACCGCATGGAAGTGGTGATCCGCCGCACCAAGTTCGACCTGCGCAAGGCCGAGGAACGGGCGCACATCCTGGAGGGCCTGCTGATCGCGCTGGACCACCTGGACGAGGTGATCGCCCTGATCCGCAACAGCCAAACGCCGGAGATCGCCAAGGACGGCCTCATGGGCCAGTTCGGCCTTAGCGAGATCCAGGCCAAGGCCATCCTGGACCTGCGCCTGCAGCGCCTCACCGGCCTGGAGCGCGACAAGATCCGCGAGGAGCACGCCGAGCTGATGAAGCTGATCGACCACTTGCGCGCCGTGCTGGCCAACGAGGACATGCGCTACGGCATCATCAAGACCGAAACGCTGGAAGTACGCGACAAATACGGCGATGAGCGCCGCACCCAGATCGTGGAGGCCAGCGGCGACATGAGCATGGAAGACCTCATTGCCGACGAAGCCGTGGTGGTCACCATCAGCCACCTGGGCTATATCAAGCGCACCGCCCTGGCCGAATTCCGTACCCAGGAGCGCGGCGGCAAGGGCAGCCGCGGCAGCACCACGCGCGACGAGGACTTCCTGGAGCACCTCTTCGTGGCCACCAACCACAACTACCTGCTCATCTTCACCCAGAAGGGCCGGTGCTACTGGATGCGCGTGTTCGACATTCCGGAGGGCACCCGCCAAAGCAAGGGCCGCGCCATCCAGAACATGGTGCAGTTGGAGGCCGATGACAAGGTGCTGGCGTACATCAACGTCACCGACCTGAAGACGGAGGAATACCTGAACAACCATTTCGTGGTGCTTGTCACCAAGAAGGGCGTGATCAAAAAGACCACGCTGGAAGCTTACAGCCGCCCGCGCGCCAACGGCATCATCGCCGTGGGCATCCGCGAGGGGGATGAGCTGCTCGAGGCCAAGCTCACCAACGGCAACAGCCACATCATCATCGCCAGCAAGGCCGGTAAGGCCGTCCATTTCGAGGAGGACCGCGTGCGCGCCATGGGCCGCAGCGCCAGCGGCGTGCGCGGCATGCTGCTTGCCGACGCCAAGGACGAAGTGGTGGGCATGGTGTCCGTTTCCAAGGAGGAAACCGCCGACACCCAGGTGCTGGTGGTGAGCGAAAAGGGCTACGGCAAGCGCAGCCCGGTGGAGGAATACCGCATCACCAACCGCGGTGGCAAGGGCGTAAAGACCATCCAGGTCACCGACAAGACCGGCTCGCTGATCGCCATCAAGGCCGTGAAGGATGATGACCAGTTGATGATCATCAACAAGAGCGGCATCACCATCCGCATGGACCTCAGCAGCATGCGCGTGCTGGGCCGTGCCACTCAAGGCGTGCGCCTGATCAACCTCGGCAAGAACGACGAGATCGCCGCCGTGGCCAAGGTGGACAGTTCGCTGAAGGAGGAAGCCGATGCCGGCGAAACCCCGGAGGACAACAGCCCGGGGAACGGTGAAAACGGTGCTGAAGGCGGCGAAGCCGAGAATGGCACTGAAATTGAATAAGCCGCAGAAGCATGATCCAACCAATTCCTGACATGAAGCAATTTCTCCTGGCTGGCATTGTGGCCGCAGCCATGCCGCTTGGCCTGCACGCCCAAAACAGCAACGTGGTCTCCGCTTTCAACTACATGGGCGATGGCAACTATGCCAAGGCCGTGGAATACATTGAACCGGCGGTAACCAACGAATCCACCTCCGGAAAGGAAAAAACCTGGCGTTACCGGGGGGCCATCTACGCGCACATCGCCATGGGAACGGACGAGGCGCTGAAGGCCCAGTACCCCGATGCGCTGAACAAGGCGGTGGAGAGCTACATCAAGGCCAACGAACTGGACCCCAAGGGCAGCTACAAGGAAGAAAACAACCTGGCCTTGAAAAACCTGCAGATCACCGCCCTGAACGGTGGCAATGACGCCTTCAACAAGAAGGAATACGACAAGGCCATTTCAGGCTATGCCATGAGCGAGCGCATTGCCAAGGCATTCGGCCAGGTGGACAGCAACGCCGTGTTCAACAGTGCACTGGCCTACGAATCCAAAGGCGATACGGCCATGGCCATCCAGCGTTACGCGGAGTGCATCAAGATCGGCTACGACAAGCCGGATGTGTTCCGGTACCTCGCCAGCATGCAGAAGAAGACGGGCCACTTGGACGATGCCATCGCCACCACCCGGCAGGGCGTTGCCAAGCACCCGGACAACAAGGAACTGATGTTGGACCTCGTGGCCTTCCTGCTGGAGGCGAACCGGACGGAAGAGGCCGAAACCAGCGTGAACGCCGCCATTGCGAAAGATCCGAACAACCCGGTGCTGTATTCCGTACTGGGCAGCTTGTACGACGGGAAGGCCAATCCCAAGGAAGGCAAAGTGGCCGAAGCCGACATGCTGAAGTGGTACGACCTGGCGGAGCAAGCCTACAAGAAGAGCATCGAGGTAGACCCGAAGTTCTTCGACAGCTACTACAACATCGGCGTGCTGTACAACAACCGCGCGGCCTACGAATACGACAAGTGCAATGAGATCAAGGACGACGCGAAGTACACCGCCTGCAAGAAGAAGGCGGATGAGATCTACCTGAAGACGATCCCGTACTTCGAAAAAGCCCACGAACTGAAGCCGGATGACAAAGCCACCATGCAGCAGCTAAAGGTGCTCTATGCAAAGAGCGGCGATACGGCCAAGTACGATGCCATTAAAAAGGCACTGGGCGAGTAGCATTCCCAACTCCCGAAAAGACAAAGCCCCGGCACCGTCCGGGGTTTTGTTTTTGCGCAACCAACCACATTCGGGCAGGAGCACGGCCCGCACGGTGCAAAAGCGTGCGGGGTCAACGCATCCAGATCACATCCTCCCTGCTCGGCGGCATGGCCATCACATCCAAGGGTTTCACCGTACCGTTGCGCCGCACATGGAATGAACGGTAGCCCGCCTGCAGCAACAGGGCATTGATCCGCTCGGCAATGGGCCGGGCCGGTCCCGCCGTGTTGGTTTCCACCATGATGATGTCAATGGCTCCATTCGCCAACATCTTCGAGGCCCCCTTGAGCGCCCGGAACTCCGATCCTTCGATGTCAAGCTTCAAAAACCGGACATGCTGGATACCGTGTGACTGGCAAAAACTGTCCACCGTGGCCAGGGGCACTTGGCTGGGCACACCGTCCTTGGGCGTGGCAGCGGAAGCAAGGCAGGCATAACCGAAACGCATCACCCGCGGTGTATCATAGAATGTATCCGTGCCTTCATGATCGGAAAGGGCCATGTCCCACAAAGACCAATTGGCATGTTCCCCCACCTGATTGAAGCGCCTGATGTGGGCGTTGGCGGCCGGGGAGGGTTCGAAGGAGTGCACATGCCCCTTTGCACCAACCAAACCCAAGCAATGTGCCGATACGTAGCCCACGTTTGCCCCAGGCTCCAGCACCACATCGCCAGCCCGCACATTGCGCTTCAGGAAGTTCATCATGTTCTCCTCGTACAGCCCGTAATACATCAGGCGGTGCTGTTCCACCTGATGGTCCAGCAGGATGTTAACGCCGTTCAATGGGAGCGGCTTGCCGGAAGGGGGGGCGATCCACGGACCCACCAGGGACACCAAACGGTACCGGCCTCTTACCGGCACGTTCGTTACAAATAGACGAAGGCCCTGCCGCAGCCGGCTTTTTACAAATTCCATCGGGTAACCTGATTACGAGGTGTGTGCCTGCTACATTTGGCCGCTTCACCGTTTCTGACCCCAATATTAAGTATGGCATCCTTCAACCCCGTTACCGCTTGGCTGGAAATGAAATCCCAGCTGCCCGTATTGCAGGTCCAGGACATCGGCCTCAAGTACCTCTATCCCGTGCTGATCGCCTTGGTGGTCCTGGAATACGTGCAGGCCAAACACTTGTACAACCTGAAGGAGACCTGGGCCAGCTTTGCGATCGCCGCCGGGGCCACGTTAATGCGCGTGATCACCCAAGTGTTCGAGATCACCCTCTATTTCTTTCTCTTCCAACTGGCCGAACCCCTGCGGGAACAGTACTTGGGCTACAGTACCTTGGGATTCGCCTGGTACATCTGGATCATTTGCGCCATCGCGGACGACCACAACTTTTACTGGCACCACCGCTTCAGCCACAACATCCGACTGCTCTGGGCCGCGCACCTGCCGCACCATTCCGCCAAAACGTTCAACCTCACCGTGAGCGTGCGCAACGGTTGGTTCGTCACCCTCTACAAACCCCTCTTCTGGTTGTGGATGCCGCTGGTGGGTTTTGAACCCATCATGATCGCCACCTGCCTGATCGTGAATTCCTTCTACCAGTTCTTCCTGCACAGCCAGTTGGTACCCTCCTTGCCGCTGTATGAAAAGCTGTTCAACACCCCGTTCGTGCATGTGGTGCACCACAGCAGCAACGTGGAATACTTAGATCGCAACCACGGCGGCATCCTCACCATCTGGGACCGGCTCTACGGCACCTGGCAGGCGCCCATCAAGGGTGTGGATGCCAAGTTCGGCATCACCCATTACCCGGAGCATGGCAATGCGCTTGCGCACAACATCTTCGAGTTCCAGGAGATCTGGAAGGACGTGAAGAAGGCCCCCGGCCTGAAGAACAAGTTCATGTACATCTTCGGCCCCCCGGGCTGGAGCCACGACGGCAGCAGCATGACCAGCAAGCAGCTACAGAAGGAACTGGCGCAGGCCAAGGCTGCGGGCATGGAAGCGCCCAAGCACGATTACGTGCGGGCGAATTGAGGGCGTGCAGGACGGCAGTATCTGTTACCGCCCGCCGTTCCTCCTCGGCCCCTTCAAACTCTCACGCGAGCGTCCACGCTCGTGTGGTCATCCTTCCGAACGCACCCCGGTCACGAGCGTGGACGCTCGCGACAGAAATGGTACAGGAATTTCAGGCCGGTCGGATACATGGAAGAACCTACTTTGAATTGGCTTGCTCCGGTGGTGAGAGAGGGCGTGAAGGAATTCCGGAAGGAGCCTGAAGGACCAGTTGCCGCTGGTAATTCCTTCGGATTGAGCCACCGATGATCCATGGCACGACGCTCAATATGGCCAACCAAAATGCAAAACCCAGCAAAATGAACATGAATGCCAAGAGGCCTAAGCCCGCTGCAGCTCCGGAAATCATCAGGTCAAACCCGGCGGCGCTGGCATTGCCCGTTTGGTTGGATATCGAATCCGGCCCCATGGGATCAGGTACATGCCAAACTCCCATGAGGGTGGCCAGAACAACCAGGAAGGCAATCCCGAGCAGTATCGCATGAAGCGTCCCCATTCTGCTGAACACCATGCTCGTCTGGGGTACAAGTTCAATTCCCTTGGGCCGAGGTTGATACTTGTATGCCCACTTTCCCCAACCAATTGATGGTACAAGCAAAAGCCACATGACCAATGATCGGTTTTTTATACCGTCTGGATGTTTCATTGAATAGGCAACCAGCAGAACCAGGCCCGATGAAAAGTACGCAATAAGGACAGGCAAGATGAAGCCGATCATTCAATGGCGGGTGGGACATGGCTCTATTGCAGCACCCATGTCCAAAGGTATATGAGGACGGGAACAAGATCCTCTATTAACCGGGCAGGCTTACCGCCCACCGTTCCTGCGCGGCCCCCGCCACCGGCGGTTGTTGCCGCGCCCGCCTCCTTGGCCGTGCTGCGGCTTGGCATTGCCCGCCGCCACGTCCAGGTCCTTCATCAATTCGGCGGTGAGAGCGGCATAATCGGTGCCGGCGCCTTTGGTGGCCGGGGCGTGCTCTTGGCGATCATGTCCATTGGCGTGCTGCCCGCGTTGCTCGGGATGGGCTTCAGGACGGCGGCCTCCGCGCGGGCGGTCGTTGTGCGGTTCGCGGCGCGGTTCATTGCGCTGCTGTTGGGGCTGACCGTTGCGGCGGCCGCGCTGCTGGGGCTTGGGCACCTCGATGGGGCCGGCATTTTCGCCGCTGGCGGGGAAGGGATGTTCCTCCACCACGGGGATCTGCCGGGCGATCAGCTTGGTGATGTCGCGCAAATAGGGGCGTTCCTCGGCATCGCAGAGCGAGATCGCAATGCCGCTTGCCCCGGCGCGGCCCGTGCGGCCGATGCGGTGAACGTAGGTCTCCGGCACGTTGGGGACGTCGTAGTTCACCACGTGGCTCAGCGAGTCGATGTCGATGCCGCGCGCGGCAATGTCGGTAGCCACCAGCACGCGGGTCTTGCGCTCCTTGAAGTTGTTCAGGGCGCGTTGGCGGGCATTCTGGGCCTTGTTGCCGTGGATGGCCTCGGCTCGGATGCCGGCCTTGTCGATCAGGCGGGCCAGCTTGTCAGCGCCGTGCTTGGTGCGGCTGAAGACCAGCGCCACCGGGATATCGCGGGTCTGGAGCAGGTGGATCAACAACTTGGGCTTGTTGGGCTTGTCAACGAAGTACACTTCCTGCTGCACGGTTTCCGCAGT
>JAFDZG010000122.1 GCA_018267065.1 Bacteroidota bacterium | reverse complement strand
CCGGTCCCTATGATGCCCAGCAGGTCGTTGGTGATGGCGTACACCTTGTCCTCATGCTCCACGATGCATGCGAGCGGATGCCGCAGGATGTATGCGCGACCCGCGTGCTGGATTACATCCGTGTTCCAGGAAGAGTGCGTGACGGAAGACATGGCGGCGGGTTCGGATCCAAAGTAAGGGAAACCGACCACGCAATTCCCTATGCCGGAAAGGAGATGTCCGTATTGCCTTGTGTCCTCTGGTTTTCCTTCCATCCGCTACCTTGCCGCCATGCCCGGCATCACCACCGAAACCGCCTTCGAGGCCTACCTGGAGCACGTATTGACCGGACAAAGCGGCTGGCACCCGCTGCCCGTAAGTGGTTGGGACAAGGCCCAGGCCTATTTCCCGGATGAAGTGCTCGGCTTCATCCAGCGCACCCAGCGGGACCTGTGGCAGCAGATGGAAAAACTGCACGGCGCGGAACTGCGCCCCAAGCTGCTGGACGCGCTGCTGAAGGAACTGGACCTGAAAGGCACGCTGCACGTGCTGCGCCACGGCTTCAAATTCTATGGAAAAACCTTCCGGACGGCTTACTTCAAACCAGCGCACGGCCTGAACCCGGAGGTGCTGGCCCTGTACGCTGAGAACCGCTTGAACCTGACGCGCCAAGTGCCCTGCCATCCCGGCGACGGCAGCTCCGTGGACCTCACCTTCTGCCTCAACGGCCTGCCCGTGGCCACCTGCGAGCTGAAAAACCCCGCCACGCACCAGACCTGGCGCGATGCCGTGGACCAGTACCGCAACAACCGCGACCCGCGCGCGCCGCTCTTCGCCTACCGCAAACGCGCCCTGGTACACTTCGCCGCCGACGTGGACGAAGTACACATGGCCACCCGGCTCAACGGGGCCAAGACCTTCTTCCTGCCCTTCAACCGGGGCAGCCACCCGGGCGAGGTGCGCTGCGGCGCGGGCAATCCGCAACACCCCAGCGGCCACCGCACCGGCTATTTCTGGGAGGAAGTATTGCAGCGCGACAGCTTCCTGGACATCCTGGGCCACTTCATCTTCACCGAGCACCGCGAAGAACAGGTGAACGAGGCGGGGGGCCAAAGCCGAAGGGTGAAGAAGGAGACCACCATCTTTCCGCGCTACCACCAGCTGGACGCGGTGCGCAAGCTCATTGCCGCCGCGCGGCAGGAAGGCGCCGGGCGCAACTACTTGGTGCAGCACAGCGCGGGCAGCGGCAAGACCAACAGCATCAGTTGGCTGGCACACCGCTTGGCCAGCCTGCACAATGCGGCCAATGAAAAGGTGTACGACTGCGTGGTGGTGATCACCGACCGCCGCGTGCTGGACCAGCAGTTGCAGGATGCCATCTACCAGATCGAGCATGCGCAAGGCGTGGTGAAGGCCATCGACGAGAACAGCCGCCAATTGGCCGAAGCCTTGGTGGACGGCACCGCCATCGTGATCACCACGCTGCAGAAATTCCCCTGGGTGCTGAAGGGCCTGTTGAACATCGCGGCGGGCAGCAGCTATGAAGAACTCTCCGAAGTGGACAAGCAATTGGCCGCGGAACAAGCCCACGTGTACCAGACCAAGATCGGCAGCCGCCGCTACGCGGTGATCGTGGACGAAGCGCACAGCAGCCAGAGCGGCGAGGCCGCGCGGGAGCTGAAAAGCATACTCGGTGCAGGCGGGAAGGAGGAGCAGGGCGAGCTGAGCAGCGAAGACATCCTGAACCACGTGATGGCCTCGCGCGGCAGGCAGGAGAACGTGAGCTTCTTCGCCTTCACCGCCACGCCCAAGGCAAAGACGCTGGAACTCTTCGGCCGCGCGGGGCAAAGCGGAACACCCGAGCCGTTCCACCTCTACAGCATGCGGCAGGCCATTGAGGAGCGCTTCATCCTGGACGTGCTGCAGCACTACACCACCTACAATACTTACTACCGCTTGGTGAAATCCATTGAGGACGACCCGAACCTGCCCAAGAAAAAAGCCGCGAAGGCGCTGGGCAAGTTCATGATCCTGCATCCGCGCAACCTTGAGCAACGGACCGAAGTGATCGTGGAGCACTTCCGCCTGCATGTGCGCAAGCTGTTGGGCGGCAACGCCAAGGCCATGGTGGTCTGCAGCTCACGCCTGCATGCGGTGCGCTACCTGTTGGCCTTCCGCCGCTACATCCGGGATCACGGCTACACGGACGTGAACCCGTTGGCCGCCTTCAGCGGCAAGGTGACCGACCCCGACACCGGCCTGGAGTACACCGAACCGGGCCTGAACAAGGACGTGGTGACCGGCGACCCCATCAGTGAAGCACGGCTGCCGGAACGCTTTGACAGCCCGGACTACAACCTGCTTTTGGTGGCCAACAAGTACCAAACCGGCTTCGACCAGCCCAAGCTGCACACCATGTACGTGGACAAGCGCCTGGACGGCGTGCAGGCCGTGCAAACGCTAAGCCGCCTGAACCGCACGTACCCCGGCAAGGAGCAACCCTTCGTCCTGGACTTCGTGAACCCTGCCGAGGACATCTACACGGCCTTCAAGCCCTACTACGATGCCACCAGCCTGCAGGAAAGTTCCAAGCCTGAGCAACTGGAGGCCCTGAAGCATGAATTGCAAGGCATGCAGGTGTACCATCTGGCGGAAGTGGAGGCCTTTGCCGCCATCTTCTACCAACCGAGCACCCGGCACAAAAAGGCGGACCATGGCCGCTTGGAAAAGCAAGTGCAACCGGCCATCGACCGTTTCCGCGCCTTGGAAAGCGATGACCTGCGGCAGGATTTCCGCGATAAGCTGCGGGCATACGTGAGCCTGTATGCCTTTATGAGCCAGATCATGCCTTGGGCGGATGCGGACCTCGAAAAGCTGTACAGCTTTGGCCGTTTCCTGTTGCCGCACCTGCCCTCGCAGCGCGGGATCAAGGTGATCCGCCCCGAGGACGACGTGGCCCTGCGCTACTACCGCTTGGAGCGCAGCGGCACCGGTGCCATCGACCTGAACACAGGCGACATCGTGCCCATCGGCGGGCCCACTGAAACAGGCACCGGCAAATCCGAAGATCCGGAGGTGCCCTTGTCCTCCATCATCGGCGTGCTCAATGAGCGCTTCTCCACGGAGTTCACCGAAGCGGACCAGCTCTTCTTCGAGCAAGTGCAAAGCGAGGCCGCCGAAGATCCGCGCGTGGTGGACACCGCACTGGCCAACCCGGAGGACAAGTTTTTGCTTGGCATCCGCGAGCTGGTGGACCAGCTGATGGTGCAGCGCATGGACAAGAACGACCGCATCGTCACCAAATACCTGGACGATAAAGCCTTCAAGGAGATCGCCTTCAACCTGATGGGGAAGGCGCTGTACAAGCAGATCACGGAGCAGACCGGGAAGTAAGCCCCTCCCTGCCGCAAGCTTCCTCCGCCTGTGGCCCACGCTAACCATTTCAGGTTGGCCCATTTCGATTGCTGAGGCTATGTGGTTGTTCGTTGTTGGTTGTTAGGGCTTGCACCAGGCACAATTGGCAGCGAACAACAGCCACCTTCCAGGCCATGGGTCCCTCGGCCTTCCGGGCCAAACCGCACTGCCAATGTGCCTATATATAAGGATACAGGGAAACACACGGGCATGGCGGGCCGTGCAAGAGGCTTACGAACGGGATCAACAGGGCCGCGATGTGGATCAACATGACCCCGTTGTGGATCAACTTGACCCCGGTGTGGATCAACAGGACCCCAGTGTGGATCAAGATGCCTCCGATGTGGATCAACATGTCCCCGGTGTGGATCAACATGACCGCAATGTGGATCAACACGACCGCGATGTGGATCAACATGTCCCCGGTGTGGATCAACATGACCGCGATGTGGATCAACATGACCGCGTTGTGAATCAACATGACCGCAATGTGGATCAACACGACCGCGATGTGGATCAACATGTCCCCGGTGTGGATCAACATGACCGCGATGTGGATCAACATGACCGCGTTGTGGATCAACATGACCGCGATGTGGATCAACATGACCGCGTTGTGGATCAACATGACCGCGATGTGGATCAACATGACCCCGGTGTGGATCAACATGACCCCGGTGTGGATCAACATGACCGCGACGTGGATCAACATGACCCCGGTGTGGATCAACATGACCCCGGTGTGGATCCACATGACCGCGATGTGGATCAACATGACCGCGATGTGGATTCACATTTCACCGATGTTGATCCACATTTCAAGGCGGAGCAGGCTTCCGGCACAAATCCCCGATGCGCTGCAAGCCGCTCCGGGCAAGGGCTGCGGAAGGTGGGGTGTGATTCCTCACACCTCCAGGCCCGGTGTGATTTTCCACACCCCCCCGCCAACCGCGGCAGGCCGCGCCGCGCTACAAGCCCTGCGGCCGGAATTCACCGGCGCACTAAAAACCAAACGAAGGATGAAAGTTTTCAGTACCGTGAAATTGGGCCTCACAGGCATCAGCTCCAAGGCGCTGGTGGAAAAAGGCCGCAACTGCGTGGACATGCTGACGGGCAACCCGGCATACACGCTGCCCGCCAACACGCTCACCGACCTCACCGCCGCCTGCAACAAGCTGGAGCAGGCCAATGAGGAGGTGTTGTTCTACGGCGGCATCGTGAACCACCAGGCGAAGCGCACCGCTTTTGGCGAACTCGCGGACCTGCTGCGCGAGCTGGCCGGCCTGGTGCAGGCGCAGAGCAATGGCGAGGAGACCAAGATCCTCAGCGCCGGCTTTGAGGTGCGCCGCAAGGGCAGCCCCGTGGACAAGCTGGGCACGCCGGAAAACCTGCGGCCCATGCTCACCAACTTCTCCCGCCAGGTAGACCTGCGTTGGAACCGCGTGGATAACGCCGTGAACTACCAGGTGTACGCCAATTCCGTGGACCCCGCGCAGGAGGACAAGTGGGAACTGGTGGCCTACACCAGCCGCACCGCCTACACCGTGGAAGCCCTGGAGAGCGCCAAGTTCTACTGGTTCCGCGTGCAGGCACTGGGCCGCAAGGGCCTCATAAGCCCCTTGAGCCAAACGATCAAGGCCCTCGCCGCCTGAGCCGCACTACGCGCGGCATAGGCCGCCCCGCAGGAAAAAAGCCCCCGGCCAGGGGGCTTTTTTCTTGCCCGCCGCCATGCTTCCGTGCCCCTTCCGCCCGGCCCGTTGTTGAAATCCATCTTGAAAACAACCGTCCGCACCCGCCCATGGGCGCGGCTTCTGCCTACCTTGCTATCACCCCAAAACCCCGGGCACGCATGACCACCCATGCCCATGCCTACACGCTGGCCATTGTCCACGCCGAACCCTTCCTGCGCCAAAGCCTCCACGCGCTCTTCACCGTGCAGCCGCACTGCACCGTGCAATTGCAGGCCCCCGGCGCGCCCGCGCTGAAACGCGCCGTGGCCACTGGCCTGCTGCCGGGCCTGGTACTGCTCTGCGCCGAAATGGCCGGCGCAGACGGCTGCGCTCTTCTCCGCTGGCTGGCCCGCCACCTGCCTGCGGCGCGCGTGCTGCTCCTGGGCCGCCCGCCGGCCCCCGATTACCTGCCCGATGCCCTCTGTGCCGGTGCCCACGGCTACTTCTGTACCCTCCTGGGCCACGACCGCTTGCTGTTGATGGCCGGGCTGCTCCTGCAGGGCGCGCTGCTCTTCCCCCCCGAAACCCACCGCGCCCTGCACGGCTGGCGCCAGGCGCAACAGCCGCAGCAGCCCGGCCCCAGGCCCAGCCCCGCGCACTGCGAATTCCTCCACTGGGCCGCACACCCCGACCAGCTTACCTATGAAGAGATCGCGCGCCGCATGGGCCGGAGCCCGCGTGCGGTGGAGAAATACCGCGCAACCCTTTTCAAACGCCACAACATCAAAAGCCGCGTCGGCCTGGTAAGCCTCGCCACGCTGCTGGGGTTGCATCCTTGAGCACGTGCGGGGAGCGGGGAAGCGGGCTTGGCGAGCCTTGGCGCAAACCAATGCTGCGAACTGCTCCGGCCGGATTGCGGGTATTCCATCCGGGCATCCCGGACCGATGCTGCCAGCGGCATTGCGGCATCCTTCCGCAAAATACCGGTTTATAGGTATTGATGGGCCATTGACGGGAAATCAGCTTTGGCCCGCAGATCAATGCAACGAAAACCATGGCAAAGCCCACCAGGACCAACCGAAACTCCACGAACGCCGCCCCATGTGGAAGTTGCTTATTGGCACAGGCGGCAAACGCAGGTGCATTACTGGGGCACGATCCTTGCCGGACAACAGCTGCGAGTACTTCCTCCACATGGGTTCCGTTCAACAAGCTTCCTGGAAAATACAAGGCAACACACCTGCTTCCATGTGTGCTCGCTTTTGCATTCTTCACGGCCCGCTGCGACGCACAGGAAGGAAAACAGAGCTTGGAATATACGTACTCCACCACCCTTGCAGGTACTTCATGCAATGTGGCGATCGTTGACAAGGAGCATGACGTGTACCAGGTGAGCGTGACCCTTATTGAAAATGGGAAAGCCTTTGATTCGCTGGTCATGCATGAATTCTCGACAGAGGTGCTAAAACGGTTCCTGGATGGGCTGGAAATAGGAAACCCGAAAAAGCAACCAAGCCAGGACGAGGTGAAGGCGGTGATCGAAAACCTGGCCGGTTGGATGAACCGCCCGCGCTGGTATTTGAGCGCTACAGGCATGGGCAGCTATTCCACAAGCACGTCCAGTGCAAAGTCCACAGGAGCTGCGGCCGGCTTCGGGGTTTCGGTGGATTGGAAGGACGGGCACCGCATCAATGTGATCGGCACTGTAACGCAGACGCGCGATACCATCATCGGCATCGATGTTCCAATATTCTCCCAAACGGTACTGGTTCCCGGCATCCGGCGCTTTTCCATCCTGGCCATCTACAGAAACCTGTATGCCTTTAAAAAGAGCAGCAACGGAAGCGGAATGGGCTGGGGGGTTTTTGTGAATGCCACACCCTTGAACTGGAAGACCTACCAGGATACATCCGCACATGGAAAGGAGCGCGATACCATTGCCGTGATACAGGCGGTTACCCCGTTCACGGTGGAACTGTTCGCATCAACCACGCTTCTCCATGACCGTTCCGCGACAAATTCGGCCAGGATCACGCTGGACTATGGGTTGTCCTTCAAATACCTGAATGCAAACGGCATGACCAGCCAGAACCACCGCCTCTTTCTGGGAAGTACTCAGGACTTTTTTGCCGGCCCGATGTGCGGCTTGGACCTCCGCATTGCTGATTCCCACATGTACTTCTACGGCACCTACCTCTTCCAAGCCAAGCAAGGCCCGGTGCCCGGCTTAACGGGTCCGCAACTGCATGCAGGCATCAGCCTTACTGCCACCATCAGCGGTCATTAGCGCACCGGGCGCAGTAGCGCGTGCGGCCGGATGAAGCAACTGGACTGCTTGGTTGCCCGTCACTCCACCAAACCACCTTGCCCATGCGTGAATACCTTCCCTGCTGCCTTGCGGCGTTCCTCTTGGCCGGCCCCCTTTGCGCCCAGGACATCCCCAATGGAAGTTTCGAGAATTGGTCCAACCAAGGTTCGTACTCCGATCCGAACGGTTGGTTGACCAGTAACATGGTCAGTTGGTCCGTGTCGCAATTGCTCACCTGCGAAGCAGGCAGTCCCGGCGTGGACGGCACATACTTCGTGAAGGTGACCGACCGCATGCTCCCCGGTTCGGGCATGCAGCAGGCCAGCATCACCGTGGGCACCTGGGGCAGTTTTCCCGGCTTTCCATTTACGCTGCGCCCTGCCACGCTGAACGGTTTCTGGCAGTACCACCCGGCCAACGGTGGCCATGATGGCGTGGTTAACGCGGCCCTCACCCGCTGGAACCCCGTTTCAGGCCAGCGGGAGGTCATCGCCAACTCGCCCATCCACGCTGCGTTGGCCATCAATGATTGGCAGGCATTTTCCAGCCCGTTCATCTACCTGAGCGGGGAAACGCCTGATTCAGCCATCGTGACCATCCAGGCCACCAGTGCAGCGGCCGGCGACGGCACTTCCATCTGGGTGGATCAACTGAGCTTCGGCGCGCCCCTTGGCGTGGGCGATGTGCAGGCCCTGCAACCGCCCGCCACATGGCCTTCCCCGGCAGCTGACCGCCTCTATTTTCAACCTCCCGCCCCTGTGGCGGCAATGCAGGTGCTGGATGCCACTGGGCGGGCCATGCCCGGGGTTTCACTCATGGCTTCCTCCGGTTCCGTCGACGTGTCCGCCTTGCCCCCCGGCATCTACCTGCTGCGGCTGCGCCTCACCGACGGAAGGTGGTGCACCAGCCGGTTCAGCAAGGCTTGAACAACCAAGTAGGCAACGGGAAAAGATGCTCCGGGCGAACAATGATCGGCACGGACCACAGATCCACATCAATGTTGATCGGGATGGGTTGCGGAACAGTTTGGGCCGATCGGCAAAGCATTTCCGCACCTGCTCTTGCGCAAGCCAGCAGCTTGAACGGATGCCGCCCAGACGGTTGAACGAGAATTGCAATGCCGCATGCAATTCCCATAGTTTCGTATGTCACTTTCAACCCTAAAAGCAAAAACCCATGAAACAGCTTTCCGCCTTGGCGCCCGCGTTGCTCTTTTCCGCCTTCAGCGCAAACGCCCAGTATTGCTCACCGACTTTCATGAACGGCTGCTTTAGCTGGAACACCATGGCCGTGTCCATGGGCACAGTGGCCTGGACACCGGCAGGCGATTGCTCCGTGTCCGACCAAACGGCAACGGCAATATCCATCGTTGCCGGCGAAGCCACGCCCGTGTCCGTGGAGAACGGGGCCTGGTGCGGCTGTGCCGTGTGGGTGGACCTGGACAACAGCGGTTCCTTCGAGGACACTGAGAACCTCTACACCATTTATGTGGGCGGCTCCCCGTCCTACATCTATGATTTCGACCTCACCATTCCGCTTGGCACCCTTACGGGCAGCTACCGCATGCGCATCATCTCCCCTTGGGGGTCGGACGGCGTTACCCCGGGCGACAACGGCTACGGCCCTTGCGGTGCGTACCAGTACGGCAACTTTGAGGACTTTACGCTGAACGTGACCGGCGCGACCGCCGTCGGCACGCTGGACAGCCGCACGGCCGGGACCACGGCCAGCCCGAACCCGGCCACTGGCCTGGTGACCTTGAAGCGGGATGGAGGCTTCAGCCCGAAAGACCGCATTAGCGTAATGGGGGTTGACGGGAGCCTGTTGCGGGAGTGGAACGCCACTGCGGGGGAGACCATGGACATTGACCTGGGCAGCATGCCGGCGGGAACCTACTTCCTGCGCAACAGTGCTGATGCCGGCATGCAGCCGTTGCGATTGGTGAAGCAGTGAGCGGCGGGTGAAGCGGCCGGTTGCCGGTTCCGCGCTCATCGCGCGCGGGCGTCCCCCGCTCGTGCGTTCATCCATGTATGAACGGATGGAATACCACCTGGACATTCAATCTCATTCCGTCCATTGCTACCGCAAGGGGCCACCACCTCCGACTTGCGGCGGATGGTGAGTGCCGGTTGCCCGTTGTCCGATCGACCTGACAACTGACAACGCACAACTGCCAAGCACGTTCTCACATCAGCGCCCACCCCCGGCAATAAAAGTGCCACCACTACTCCTGCACAAACCGCACAGGGGCCAGCCCGCCGCCGCGCAGCAACACGGTATAGGCCCCGGTGGGCAAGGAAGAAGCATCAAAGCTGGCGGAATGGCCTGCAGCATGCAGCTGCTTCACATTGCGGCCCATGGCATCGTATATCACGAGTTCTTGGCCTGCTTGTCCCGAAGGCCAGGTGATGTAGATGGTGTTCCCTTGGCGCGACAAGCCCATGGAAGGCACACTGGTTTCCCCCACTTGCGTGGTATTCACCACGCTGCGGAAGCTGAAGGCCTGCAGGAACACCCCGCTGTCCCATACCCCGTCCGAAGCATCGGCAATGGCCACTTTGAAATGGTAGTTTCCGCCCGGCACCACTTCCGCGAATGCCGTGAGGTTGGTGGTGTAGCCATCATAGGCCACATAGGGGCCCGGCGGCGTTTCGTTGTCGTGGAAGTAAGCACTGTTGTCCGTGGCGTTCACATTATTGATGGCCACCGGCGTGCCGTCCGGCAATTGCGCCACGTTAACCGGATAGGGAATGCCGTCTCCGCTGAGGTAGATGGCGAAGATGTCGTTGAAGGCGGAGCCCACAAACTCAGGATACTCCTCGCTGCCGAAGGAGAAGTTGAACAGCAAGGTGTCCCCTGCGGGAATGCAATCGAACTCCAGCACGCAGGCATCATAGGTGGCTGTGCCGGCATCGATGTCCAGGTCGGCATCGCCCGGGAGCCCCAGTGATTCAGAGGCCCAGTTGCCCGCCGGCCCGGCCAAGGCCATGGCGGAACCGGTGGTGAGCACCAGCCCTTGGTTGATGTTCAGCCCGGAATTGCCCGCGAAGCCGCCCATGGCGCGCCCCGCGCAGTTCACCTGCACGTTGGAGATCGTCAGGTTCATGCCTTCAAGAAGCTGGCCAATGTCAGCGAGGGGAAGGCTGTCCGTTACCAGTATTTGTGCATGGCCGCCCATGGGCATTCCGCAAAGGGAAAACAGGACGAGCGAAAACGTGGGGTAGGCGTGTTTCATACGGTGAAGGTATAGGCTGCATGTTGCAATTTGCAAATGCAGATCCCGGTGGGTTTCACCCTACTACTCCCGCAGATTCCACCCCCACTGATGCAAACCCGCTCCGTGGGACCCTGCTCTACATGGGCGCATTCGGCTTTGGGGCTCATGTGTTCGGCCTCCAACGCAGGGTTCCGGGGCGGAGACCCTCATTTTGCGAGTGTCCTCCAATACTCCCGCAGGGTCTCCACCCCCAATGATGCCAACCAACTCCGTGGGACCCTGCGCTACAAAGATGCATTCGGCATTTAGGTTCAAGTGCTCGACCTCCAACGCAGGGTCCCGAGGTGGAGACCCTGCGGGAGGAAATCGTGGTTATGAGTTCAATTCGGGATATTGCCCGATAGCTACTTTTCGGTAGAAGTCAATTTCAAACCAAGTCGTGAGGCCAAATGTTTAAGATGCTCTTCCGAGCGGCCATTGACGTATTCATCTCGCACCCCATTATTGGCATCTTCGAGCAATGATTTTATAGGGCCTGCATAGCTCTCCTTCGTTTCGAGGTGCATCACTTCAGCATCCTCAATGAACGCGGCCCACCACATGACAAGTTGTATTTTGTCCTTTGAAATTTCGCCTTGGTCGATGGTCTTAGCCATCAGGCTATTGTACAGGTCACCCATGTATCTCCATTGGGCCATGAACCTCGTGTATAAGGCTGTATAGATGGCAGCGAATACATAGGCGTACCATACCCCATGGGACCTGAATTCACCAATGAACATAAAGGGGTCGAATTTGCCGGACCACCCTATGTCGATAATCGAGTTTGCCCAGAAGGCTATGGTCAATGCGAAAAACGAAGCCCATAAGGCCCGCGCGAGGATAACAGCGCCGGAGTTGGCAAACCAGCACAATAGGAACTCACCAGAAACGAAGAACAATGCTAGGCTCGGTAGTTCCCAGATTGCCGACCATGGTCTTTCCTTGAGCCTAGCCCACAGTTGATGAAAATGGAACCCCATGCTGCTAAGTGTATGTTGGTTCATTGATCGCTGCAAATTAATACTCCCGCAGGGCCTACACCCCCACTGATGCCAACCAGCTCCGTGGGACCCTGCGCTACAAGGGTGCATTCGGTTTTTGGCTCATGTACGCGACCTCCAACGCAGGGTCCCGAGGCGAAGACCCTCATTTTGCGAGCGTCCTCTGTTCGTGCGATCATCTATGTACGGTAGTATGTAACAAGGTACGAGCGGAACACGCTCGCGCCAGTGCAGGCTGTTTTGCCGGGATCGAATTGTTCAGGGTTGGTTCAGCCGTATGGCCCTATATTGCCGACCTCTCCTTCGTTTTGCCTCCGCTCCAAACTTCACTTCATGCACAAAACTCTCCACGCTACTGCTTTTTACCTCGCTCTGCTTTCCAACACCATTGCCCAGGCCCAAGGATGGGTCGGCACTTATTCGCCGGACCGGATGATGGGCATCAACGGCCTGCTGGAACGGCCTGACGGCAGCTTCCTGGTAACCGGTTTCAACACGGGCGCTGCCGGGGATGGCACACGTGTTATGCTGATCGACCCCGCCGGAGCGGCTGTAGGCGCCATGGACAATGATTCCATCCATTCCATCACCTATGCGGCAAACACTTTGGATGGTGGCTTTGCCATTCTTGGCGCTGCCGTAGGCAACGGCACGGCATGGGCAGGCCATTCGTTGCTTCGGGTGGATGCGGACGGGCTGGAATTATGGCACCAGCACGTGGACAGCATGCCCGTCGGCAATGCGGGCAATATTGCGGTAGATGCTGCACCGGACGGCGGTTTCTTCTGCGTTTTCAACCTGAAGGATACCGTGAACGACCTGCGCTTTGTGCGTGTGAAACGTTTGGATGCCACCGGCGGGATCCTTTGGCAACGGAACTTTTCCGAGGATGATACCACTGCCTATGCCTTCGGGATCAAATGCACGGCGGATGGTGGTGCGTTGGTGAACATGGGAACCGTGGGTTTCTCCGGTACAAGCTGTTTCAAGATCGATGCCGTTGGGAATGCATTGTGGACGTATTCGGTCCCCGGTTCCTTGGAATTCATGGACTACAAGTTGGCCAACGATGGCAACATCCTGGTGTATGGCGTATCGGATGTCGGAGGAATTTTACTGAAGAAATTGGACCAGGGGGGCAATGAGCTGTGGTCCGCTAACTACCCGGCATTGAACAACGACCTGAAACTGCGTGCCTTGGTGGAGGTGGCACCGGATGAATTTGCCGGACTCGGGCTCCGATACGTGGGCGGCACGGCCATGAGCTTGGTCCGGCTGGATGATGCGGGCAACATCCTGCTCCAACAACCGCTGCCGCTGGCGAACCTGGGGCTGGGCATCACCAACGACCTCTTTCTCACGCAGCGCGGTTTCATCCAAACCAATGACGGAGGGTTTCTCTGCGGCGGCCGTATCCAATACAACAGTGCCGCCACGGACCATGCATCCGGATTCCTGGTAAAGATGGACGCCCAAGGGCTGGTCTATCCCGGCCTGTTGGGCGGAACGGCTTTTGCGGATCCGGACGGCAACTGTGAACAGGATAGTTCAGAGGTGGCGTTGAACGGCACCATCCTCACCTTCATCAACGGGAATGAAGAATTCCATGGCGTAGTGGCCCAAGACCACTACATGGTGGGCCTGGGCACCGGCAGCTATGCCGTGCAGGCCTCACCGATCTCACCATACTGGCAGTTTGCAGCATGCAACCCTGCCAGTGTGGAGCTTCCAGACTCCGGTGATACTTCCGTTTCCTTCGGCTTCACGCCATTGGTAAGTGCACCATACATCACAATGGATGGTTATGCACGCGAACGGCTTTGCATGCCCAATGCCTATACGCTACGCTACTGCAACACCGGCACGGCCCAGTTCCAAGGTGCGCTGCAAGTAAGCTTCGGTGCCGATGTCACCGTGGATTCCGCTTCCGTTCCCTGGCAGAACAATGCCAATGGGAACGTCACCTTCATGGACACCGGCCTGGCGATCACGCAATGCCGCACGATCGAGATCTACTTCACCCGGCCTTGCGACATGGACCTGATGGGGCGCACCTTTTGCATCCAGGCCGACGCCTTCCCCAACGACATGTATCTGCCGGGCCCTGGTTGGGACACCTCCAACCTGATGATCATTGCCGGGCTCAACGCCGCAGCCGACAGCCTGCGGTTCACCGTGGTGAACACCGGTGGCTCCATGGCATCCGCACAAGACCTGCTGATCCATGAGGATAGCACGTTGTACGCCACGATCCCCGTACAACTGGCGGGCGGGGCGAGCGTAACGAACACATTCCCAGTAAACGGCTCCACCTATCGCGGCACCATTTCCCAAGCCCCGGGCAATCCGTATTCAGCATTCGCCACCACGGCTGTGGAAGGGGCAGGCACCCATCCGGACGGCAGCATCAGCCTGGGCTTTGTAAACGACTTCCCACTGTACGGTCAATACGCCTTCCACCACACCTCCTGCAACCCGTTGCTGAACTCGTACGACCCCAATCGCAAGACAGTAGTGCCGGAAGGAACCGGGGCTGGCCGTTACGTGGACAGCACAGCCACGTTGGAATACACGCTGGAATTCCAGAACACCGGTACCGCTGAAGCATACGTGGTGCGCTTAGTGGACACATTGACCACTTCCTTGGACCCCGCCACCATCTCCCCCGGCGTGGCCAGCCATCCGTACACATGGCGTTTCCTGGCAGGCAACGTGGTGGAGTTCCTCTTCGAGGGGATCCACCTGCCGGACAGTGCCACCAATGAAACCGGTAGCCATGGCTTCGTGCGGTTCCGCATTGCGCAACGCAGCGCCAACCCGGCAGGTACGGTGATCAACAACAAGGTTGGCATCTACTTCGACTTCAACCCGCCGGTCATCACCAATACGGCAAGGGTCACGGTTGGCTATCCGTTGATAACCGGTATGCGCAAGTTGGTTGAAGACGGCATGCAGCTTCGTGCCTATCCGAATCCCTTCACGGAAAGCACGGTGATCCAGGTGGAGGGGGCGCATGGCCTGTTATTGCTCACGGTGATCGATGGATCAGGCCGCGTGGTGAAGCGCCAACGCGCATTGCACACGAACCGGTTCATCCTGGACCGCGAAGACCTGCCCAGCGGACAGTACGTGTTTGATGTGCATGGTAACGGCAAATTGATCGGGCGCGGGAAGGTGATGGTGAATTGATGCGGCGACAGCCATCAACCTGCCGCATTTTATTTGCCACTCCCCAAGGGTCTCCGCCCACAACCTATTTCATTTTCATGAACACACCGCCCCCCTCATCTTGCGCGAACGTTCCCCGCTCGTGCGTTCAACTATGTATGAACGAATGTAAAATGGCACGAACGGAGGATGCCCGCGCCAACAGGGCGTAGTTCATAGGGTGCAGGACGCAGGGTTCAGGGCCATCCACTCCTATCATGGTGCTATTTTCATGGCACCACGCGCCAGGCATGGCCTGCAAGCCGCCTTTGCCCGGGAGCAACGAACTACTGCCCTTCCTCCGCGTCAAACGCTTCGCCTTGTTCTTCCAGCGGCCGGGAAGACGTATAGGTGCGCCATTTGGCCAATACTGCCTCCATGTCCGCGGGCATCGGGCTTTCAAACTTCATGCGTTTGCCCGTGGCCGGGTGGTTGATCTCCAGCAGGTACGCATGCAGCGCCTGGCGCGGCAACAGCGCAAAGCAGTTCTCCACGAAACGCTTGTACTTGGTGAACACGGTGCCCTTCAGCACGCGGTCGCCGCCGTACTGCGCATCATTGAACAGCGGATGCCCGATGTGCTTCATGTGCGCGCGGATCTGGTGCGTGCGGCCCGTTTCCAATTTGCATTCCACCAAGGTGACGTAGGTGAAGCGCTCCACCACCTTCCAATGTGTAATGGCCGGTTTGCCTTGCGTGGGGTCCACGGGAACGGCCATCACGGTGCGGTCCTTCGGGGACCGGTCCAAGTTGCCTTCAATGGTTCCTTCCTCTTCGGCAAAATCGCCCCACACCAGTGCGCGGTAGCGCCTGTCGTTGGTGCGTTCGAAGAACTGGCGCGCCAAGTGCGCCATGGCATCCTCCGTTTTGCCTATGACCATCACCCCGCTGGTGTCCTTGTCCAAGCGGTGCACCAACCCGGGCCGCGGCACCGGTTGGTTGGGCGATGAGGGCAGCTTCCCGAAGTGGAAGATCAGTGCATTCACCAAGGTGCCCGTCCAGTTGCCGTGGCCCGGATGCACCACTAAGCCTGGCTGCTTGTTCAGCACCAGGATCTGTTCGTCCTCATAAAGCACTTCCAGCGGAATGTCCTCCGGGACCAGCTCCACTTCCCGCACCGGATGCGGCAGCACCAAGGTCACCACATCCTTCGGCTTTACCTTGTAGCTGGGCTTCTCCGCCTTGCCGTTCACCAGCACATTGCCGTTCCGGGCTGCGGCGGCAATGCGCGTGCGCGAGGCGCCGGCGATGCGGTCCTGCAGGAATTTGTCCAAGCGCAGCAAGCCTTGGCGCGGGTCCGCAACGATGCGGTGGTGCTCGTACAGCTCCTGCTCCTCACCTGGTTCAGGTGCGTCCGCGCCGACGGGCTCTTCCCCGGAAACCATCAATGCTGTACAATCAATCGGCTTTGCGCCATGGTGCCACCGTCCTTCCCTTTCAGGCGTACGATGTACATCCCCGGAGCGAGCCCCTGCACGGAAATGGACCTCGTGGTGCCTTCCCATGTCCTTGCCATGCGGCCTGTGGGATCCATCATCTCAATGGCGGCAGGCAACATGCCCGATGGCACATCCACATGGACCGTCCCGCTTGCCGGGTTGGGCCAAATGTGCATGGTGGCATCCTTTGGTGAGGGCTCCTGCACGCCAATGAATGGATCTGCCGCGGCTACCATCACAGGCCGGATCATCCACGAACCGATCTGCTGCGACTGCTGCCAGCTGGTGCCCGCCTTGAAGAACATCTTGTCGTGGTTGTCCCGGTTCATGTCAAAGCCCAATTGCATCCGCGTGTCATTGGTTTGCACCCAGCCCACATAGAAGGTACCGCTCACCGCGATGGTGCTGTCCAGCGCGTATTCCACGTAATGGTCCGGGCCCCATGTGTGGTATTGCGGCGAGCTGAAAGAGATGTTCTGGAACAGGATCGTTTCCGGCGACAGGCTGCTCCAAACGGTGATGATGAACGAGCCGTTCGGCGGGTTGTTCACCGGTGGCGGATCGTAGGTGAAGATGGGATCGAAATAGATGCGCAGCGCCCGCAGGGAATCCGCACCCTGTGTATCGAACCGGTAGGCCTGCATGGCTCCGGTGGCGGTCAGGCTGTAGCCTGCCTCGGCGGTGCCGTCATCGTAGGCGTAGTAGTTGCTGATCTCCTGCCGGTAAGCCATGGTGTCGTTGTAGGCGCATACGTCCGGGGTGGCATTGGTCCAGAACTTGGCGGTGTAGAACGCGGCATCCGGGCAACCGGCCGCATCGTACACCAGCGGGTTGGCGCCGCTGTTCACGGGGTGGGTGCTGTTGAAGTTGCTGTAGGCGTTGCTGCTGATGTTGTTGCCGTAGCTGTCCCGCGTGGCGCCCCAGCCGCAATCGTTGGCCACGCCATAGCCCCAGGTGATGAACTTGTCCTGCGTGTCGTTGTTGCGTTGCTCCAGATCGATCTGTTGCGCCATGTAGCTGGAGGGTGCCTGAATGAACTTCGCAAAGGGCACGGAAGTGAACGTCTGGAGCAGGCCTGCTTCGGGATAGACAAAGGCCACGTCCTTCAACACCGTATCCGTGGCGGCGCGATTGCGGTCCAAGCGCACGTAATCGATGTGCCATTGGTCCACCGCCCCGCCAAGCGTGGCGTCGTTCCGGAACCGCATTTGGAAATTGGGCTTCAGGAAACGGCTGTCCGTAATGGGCACCATCACCTGCTTGAACTGGTTCGGCGTGGCATCACCCGGGGCGCTCCAGATGGGGTACCATTCGTTCTCGTCCGGCGCAAGGAACTCCAGGTGCAGGCTGTCCTCCGCATGTGCCAGTTGGTCCCCGCTAAGGCCAATTGGCTCACAGAAGAAACTGAGGTACACGCTGTCACTTGCGGCATACGCCAGGTCGATGGGCACGGAGGTGAGCTTGTCCGCCGGCCCGTTCACATTGGGATTGAGCGGGTCGTAAGGCCAGCCCGTGCGGTCCATGCCGTCCAGCGTGGCCACGCCAATGGTGGGCGGGTTCAACGGGAAGGTGCCATTGATGTAGGCATCATCATCGGCCCACAGGATCCACGGGCGCAAGCTGTTGTCCGGATTGGTGTAAGTGCGCGGGTCGGCGGCCACGCTGTACACCAGCAGGGAATCCTGGACCAGGGTGGCGTCCAGGCCCAACGTGTCCGGCGTAGTGGTCCCCACCGTATCGTACACGGTATATGGGGGCCACACGTACATGCTTTGCTGCGTGGTGGGATACACGGACAGGTCGCGCACGATGGCGACAATGGCCGGGTTGGCCACGCGCGTGATGACCAGCGTGTCGTTCTGCGTGTCCACGGTGTAGTGGAAGCTGGTGTCCGTTACAAAGGCCATGGACGGCGTGCTGGCGCCGCCGATCTCGATCTTGTAGATGGTTTCCGAAAGGCTCACATTGGCATCGTTCGCGGTGGCGTTCAGGTGGCGCGTGCGGTCCGTGGAGAAGTCGTCCACCACGGGAAGTGTTTGGGTGGCGTTGTTGTAGATGAACACGGTGTTGGGCCCGTTGGCCTTCAGCATCGGCGCCTCATTGCCGGGGCGCGGCACGGCATGCACGGGCGTTAGGATCTCCTGTGCGCGGGCACCAAGGGATAAGCAGAGGAAAGCCAGGGCGGCCAGATGGCCACGGGCATGGGCGCGCATGCGTGCCTGATGGGTCATGGGGAAACGGTGGTAGTGTCCATGGTAAGCCAAACGTCCACCAGCCCGCCCGGGCTGATCAGTACATCGGGTCCCGGGGTGGGCGATTGGCGGGCCACCTTGGCCAACGCGGTATCGCAGCCGGTATTGCAGCCTTGCACCTCCACCACCAAGCCGAGGTTCAGCGAGGCCATGTTCAGCACGGCCTTCATCTCTTCAAAGCCAAGCCCGCGCACGTCCGGAACGGGCACTTGCTCACCTTCCTGGCCCTTGCCCAACACCAGCGTCACGGCCTCGCCCTTGCGGATGCGCGCATCCGCAGCGATGGGTGCTCCCTTGTACAACTGGGCCACCACGCAATCCATGCAGGGGTCCGGCCTGTACTCCATGGCCGCCACTTTCAGCCCGATGATGTCCAGCACGCTGATGGCCTGGCGCTTGCTCAGGTTCACCAAGTTGGGCATGTTCAGCATCTTCGGCTGCATGGCGTTCATCACCAAATACACCGTGCGGTCGCGTTTCACATACTTGCCACTGTCCGGGTCCTGGCTCACCACGGTTCCTTTGGGGGCGTCATCGTTGTACACCGAATCGATCACCTCTGCCTTCAAGCCGAGCCGGTCCAGTGCGGCTTCCGCATCGCCAAAGGTCCGGGCGCGCACATTGGGCACCTTCTCAGTCTGGTTGTGCCGGGTGTAGCCCGCCAGCCACAGCCATGCACCGCCCAACAGCACGGCCGCGATCAGCACCGGGGCCAGGAACCAAAACAAGCGTTTTCCGGTTGTCATCCAAGGAGGAACGGGCAGTGGCCCGCCCAAGGAGGCGCGAATATAGGCCCGCCCCCCGCAGGCTTCAACAGGGCAACGTTCGCGAATCGCTGCCCACCGGACCGCACCGCTCCGGGCCGCGCACAACTTTTGCCCATCCAGCGATCAACCATGCCCCTCCCCTTCATCGCCATCCTGCGCGGCGGCTACACCGGCGAATCGGTGATCAGCATGCAAAGCGCCCAAACCATGATGGACGCCATCGACCTTACGCGGTTCGATCCCGCGTTCATTACTGTTGGCCGGGATGGTTGGACCTGTGAACGGGCCGATGGCGCAAAGCTCCCGTTCGACCGCGGCAACTTCACCGCCAACAGGGGCAACGGGCCCGAGCGCTTTGCCGCCGCCATGATCGCCATCCACGGCACGCCCGGCGAGGATGGCAAGTTGCAAGGCTACTTGGACATGCTGGGCGTGCCCTACCAGACCGGCGGTGTGCTTAACATGGCGCTCACCATGAGCAAGTTCAGCACCACCGGGCTGCTGCGGCAAATGGGCTTCCCCGTGGCCGCCTCCCTGCGGCTGCACGGCCGCGATGCCGGAACGGAACAGCGCATCCTCAACGAAGTGGGCCTGCCTTGCTTCGTGAAGCCCGACACCAGCGGAAGCAGCTTGGGCATCAGCAAGGTGAAAACGGCAGCAGAACTCGGCCCCGCGCTGGACAAGGCTTTTGCCGAGGACAAGATCGTGATGTGCGAAGCCTTCATCCAAGGCCGGGAGCTTACCTGCGGGGTGATCAACTTGCACGGACAGGTGCGTGCCTTGCCGGTTTGCGAAATACGCACCAGCCACGAGTTCTTCGACTATCAGGCCAAATACCACGCGGCCGACACGCAGGAACTGGTGCCGGCGCCCATCCCGGACGAGGTGGCCACCCTGGTGCAACAACGTTCCGAAGCCATCTACGGCGCACTCAATTGCAGCGGCATGGTGCGCATCGACCACTTCTGGCTGGAAGGCCAAGGCGATGGCAAAGAGGTGAAGACCATCGAGGTGAACACCGTGCCGGGCTTTACGCCTGTGAGCATCTACCCGCGGATGCTGAAGGCAGCGGGCATTTCAGTGGCGGAAGCCGTGAACGGACTGGTGGGGCAAATGCT
>JAFDZG010000121.1 GCA_018267065.1 Bacteroidota bacterium | reverse complement strand
GACGCGGGTTCCGCGTCCATCAACGTCCATTCACATCGATTGGAACGGCTCAAACCTGCTTCAGCAGCTCCAATGCCTTCTTTTCCACTTCGGCGCTTTCCCACTTCTCCGCAATGCCGGGCATGTCCAGCACCTGCTCCATCACGCGGTCGTGGCGCTGCCCTTCGCGCAGCGCATCCACGTAGGGCATGCTGGTGAACTTCACCAAGCTGTACAGCGGCATCCATTGGTCGGGGTGCTTGGCTTGCAGGTGGCCTTCGATCTTTTTGCGGAGCAGGAAGCGCGGGTCGGCCACCAGGTCGCGCATTTCGGTGTAGTTGCGCACGCTGAGGTCGGCGATGGCATGGCCGTTGGCCACGCGCTGCTCGTTGTAGGCTTGGAGCACAGCGCCCCAATTGTCATCGCCGTGCGCGTCGAGCATCTTGCCCAGCACGTGGCAATCCTCATAGCCTGCGTTCATGCCTTCGCCGTAGAAGGGCACCACGGCATGGGCGGCATCGCCCAGCAAGGCGGCCTTGTCCTTGTGGACCCACGGACTGCAGCGCACCATCACCAGGTTGCCTTCGGGGTTGCGCATGTACTGCGCCGTCATGTCCGGGATGATGGCGTAGGCATCGGGGAAGTGCTTCTTCAGGAAGGCATCGGCCTGGGCCTCGGTGCGCACCTTGTCGAAGCCGGCGTCAGGGGCTTCGGGCAGGGCCTGGTGGGGCATGAAGAGCGTACCGGTGAAACTGCCGTTGCCGTTGGCCAAGCCCATGAGCATGTAGTAGCGGCGCGGCCAGATGTGCAGGCACTGCGGGTCCATCAGCGAACTGCTGTCCGGACCTGCGGGAAAGGCAATCTCCTTGTAGTCGTGCTCCAGGTATTCCTGCTGGTAGTTCATGCGGCCGAACTGCATCTTCAGGCGCACCGCGCTGAAGGCGCCGTCGCAGCCCAGGATCACATCCGCGAGCACCGTTTTGGCCTCTTCCCCCTTCCGCACAAAAATTCCTGCGGCTTTGTCCAGGTCCACGTCCACGCAGCGGTAGCCGAAATGGAGGGTGACGCCGGGCACCTTTTCGGCTTCATCGAGCAGCAGGTTGTTCAGTCGGCCCCGGCTCACGGACCAATTGGCCTTGTTGTCGATGCTGTAGGGCTGGCGGCTGGTCTTGCCTTCGGGGTCGTGCGTCATCCGCGCGAACACCGGCACGGTGATGCCGCGCACGGCCTCTTCCAGCCCGGCCACGCGCAGGGCTTCCCAACCGCGGTGGCTTACCACCAAGTTGATGGAGCGGCCTTCCCACGCTTTGGTGGTGCGCGGGTCGTCGCGGCGTTCATACACGTCCACCTTGTGGCCGCGCTTGGCCAGCAGCACGGCGAGCAGGCTGCCCACCAGCCCTCCGCCTACGATGGTGATGTTCTTCATTTTAATGTGGGAGAGGGTGCGAGGGTGAAAAAGTGCGGGCGTGCAATGATTGGCTTTCCCTTTGGCAATTTGGCGAATTGACCAATTGGCGAATTGCTACTTCACCCCCAAACATTCCTTCAGGACCTGGCCAAACCGGAACACGTCCTCAAAGCTGTTGTACATGGGCACCGGTGCCAAGCGGATCACACTGGGCTCCCGCCAATCCACGGAAACGGCGCGTTCGGTGAGGCGGTTGTAGATGGTCTTTCCCTTGACGGGCGCCACGATGGACAGCTGGCACCCGCGCTGCGCGGGATCGCGCGGGGTGATCACCTGCAGCCCGGCCAAGTGCTTGTCATTGATCTGATCGATGATGGCCTCAGCATAGCCGGTGAGCATGAGGCTCTTGGTCCGAAGGCGCTCCATGCCGGCCTGCACGAACTGCGCCAGGGCGATGCCGTGGATCACCATGTTGAACACGGGTGCGTTGCTCACCTGCCAGCCTTCAGCGGTTTGCATGGGGCTGAAATCCGGCCCCATTTGGAAGCGCGTCTTTTTGTCGTGCCCCCACCAGCCCGCCAGCCGCGGCAGCTCGGACTTGAGGTGGCGTTGATGCACGAACGCGCCGCCCACGCTGCCCGGGCCGCTGTTCAGGTACTTGTAGGTACACCAGCACGCGAAGTCCACGTTCCAGTCGTGAAGCTGCATGGGGATGTTGCCTGCGGCATGGGCCAGGTCGAAGCCGGCCATTGCGCCCATTTCATGCGCTTTGGCGGTGATGGCTTCCATGTTGAATGCCTGGCCCGTGAAGTAGTTCACACCGCCGAAGAGCACCAACGCCAATTCATCGCCCAGCTCGGTGATCTTGGCCAGGATGTCGTCCGTGCGCAGCAGTTGTTCACCCTCGCGGGGCTGCATCTCCACTAAGCATTCCGTGGGGTCCAGCCCGTGCAGGGCGATCTGCGAGGCCAAGGCGTACCGGTCGCTGGGGAAAGGCCCGTGCTCCATGAGGATCTTCACACGTTTGCCTTTGGGCCGGTAGAAGCTGATGAGCAGGAAGTGCAGGTTGCTGGTGAGCTGGTTCATCAGCACCACTTCTTCCAGCCGTGCCCCCACGATGGAGGCTTCGCCGGCGGCAAACCGTTCATGGTAGCTGAACCACGGGTGCCGCGCGTGGAAGTGCCCTTCCACGCCGTAGCGCGCCCAATCTTCCATTTCGCGCTCCACGGCCGCGCCGGCATCGCGCGGCTGGAGGCCCAGGGAGTTCCCGGTGAAATAGACGATCGGCGTTTGCTCCACCTTGGGGATCAGGAACTGCTCACGGAATGCGTTCAGCGGGTCTTGTGCATCCCACTGCCGCGCGGATTCAAGGGTGTTCTCGGGAAGTTGCATGTGGGCAGCGAAAGTAGCGGTGGCTCACCACAGGGTGCCCAACCAGCCACAGATGGGCACGGCGATCATCACGCCGTCCACCAGGATGGCGTAGAAAAAGGCATCGCGTTCGGGCCTGGCGCGCACGGCAAGCACCAGCGCGAACGCATACCCGGCAAGGATGGTCCATGCCGCAGTGGAATAGCCCAGCCCGCGCAGGAACAGCACTTCAAACGCAGCCGAGACCAGGAGCAGCACGAAGGCCACGGCTTTGGCACCCTTCACCCCGAGCACCAGTGGCACGGTGCGCAGCGCAGGGTCATCGGTGGGCTGGTCGCGCACGTCGAAGAGGATGGCCAAGGCCAGGATCAACGGAATGCGCATGCAGGTATTGCCGATGATGGCCGCCATGGGCTGCCCCTCCGGGTCCAGCAGCATCGGCACTGCCACGGCCACCACGGACCATACCACCGCAATGAGCAGCGCCTTCAGGAAAGGCACTTCGCGAAGGCCGAGGCCGCGCCCCCGAAAGGTGAACGGCGTGACATAGAAGAAGGTGAGCGCGGCCATGGGCAGTAGTACCTGCCAGATCCGGGGCCATAGCGGCCACATCAGCAAAAAGGCCGCCACACCGGCCAGGCCCACCAGCACGTACATGGTCCATTGGTTCGCCTTGTACCACTTCAGGTTTGCATACTCGTGGGCTTCCTTGGTGCCCATGCGGGCCAGCCGCGTTACTCCGTAAGCGGCAAATCCGCCCAGCGTGGCAGCCAGCGCATAGCGCCGGGCCAGTGCGCCTTCGTGCAGGAACAGCGAAGTCCACCAGGACTGCGCCCCCACGGCCAGGGCCACCCATACGTGGCCGTAGATCAACCAGCGCAGCACCGGGTTCCGCACCGAGCCGTCCATGGTTCAGCGCTTTTGGGCGGGATCGATCACGTAGCGGTTCATCACCAGCCCCACGGCCACGCCCACCGCCGTGGAGAGCAGGCTCTTCACCACGCGCTTGGGGCGGCCCACCGCGCTGTAGCCCGTGGCATAGATGGGGTC
>JAFDZG010000120.1 GCA_018267065.1 Bacteroidota bacterium | reverse complement strand
CATGCCCGGCATTGCGGAGAAGTGGGAAAGCGCCGAAGTGGAAAAGAAGGCATTGGAGCTGCTGAAGCAGGTTTGAGCCGTTCCAATCGATGTGAATGGACGTTGATGGACGCGGAACCCGCGTCCATCAACGTCCAAGGGGAGGGCCATTCGAGCTGCCCTGCCACCCACATCCCCCCGTTGACACTTCCGTCCCGGATCCATCGTTAATGGTGCATACCCGACCTTCCTTTGGAACGATGAACCGCCTGTTCACCCTTGCCCTTGGCCTGCTTCTGGCCGGAGGCCTCCTTGCCCAAGGCATATATGGCCGCAAGCGCCCGGAGATCTTCCCCACCGACGGCAAAATGCGGCGCGGCGGTTTCTATTTCGCGCCGGGCATCACGTACACGCTGCCGCGCTTCAATGACGAGGAGGAAACGGTGTTCAAGAACGCGGACACCACCTACACGGCCTTGTTCGACCCCAATGGCAAGATCGGCCTGTACCTGGAGGCAGGTTGGTTTATCTCCACGCGCGATCCCATCATCTTGGACTACTGGGATTTCGGCCTGGCCTACAAACAGCTCAAGGGCACCGAGGACTACACCAGCACGTTGGTGCGCGGCGACAGCATCGGGCACTTTGCCGGTGGCGGTGCCTTCAACGACCGGCACCTCACCCTGCACGCCAACGCCAACAAGCTCTTCCAAGTGCGCGACTACCAGTTCATCCAACTCAGCCTCGGGGCCAACCTGGACTGGCGCTTCAGCACCGGCCGCGAATACACCGCGGATCTCGCTGCACTGAACAGGTGGGCCTTTCCACCGGAGGTCATCGGCCAAGTACACGCCAAACTCGGCTACGGCTTCAAGCTCACCCAGCAGCTCATGGTCATTCCCGCCATCGAAACGCCGTTCTTCAGCATACAGCCGGGCGACAATGGCAACTTCGGGATGTTGCAATGGTTCAGCAGCACCTACCGCCCGTTGATCCTCAGTGTGCGCTTCCTCTTCCTGCGTTACCCGAAAGGCTTTGCCTGTCCACCGGTGAAGCAGAACGCCTTTGAGAAGAGCAAAACGGTGAACCCGAGCTACGAGCGGAAGTAGGGAGGCTCACCCCCCTACAAACGGGTTCTCCCGCCGCTCTTCCCCGATCTCCGTTTCCGGCCCGTGTCCGCTGTAAACGGTGATGTCGTCCCCCAGCGTATAGAGCTGCGTGCGGATGCTTTGCACCAGCGTATCCATATCTCCGCCGGGGAGATCGGTGCGGCCGATGCTGCGGTGAAAGAGCACGTCGCCGCTGAGGATGAAGTGCTGCTTGGGATTGTAGAAGGCGATGTGCCCCGGGGCGTGGCCGGGCACGAAGAGCACGTCCAAGTGTTCATCACCCAAGGTGATCACCTCGCCCTCCTCGATGAAGCGGGCGGGGGCTGGCGGCGCGTCGCAGCGCACGCCGAACATCGATGCCTGCAATTCCGCAGCCTCCAATATCTGCAGGTCGTTGCGGTGCAGTTCCGGGCGAAGGCCGTAGCGTTCCTTCAGCCGGGCGCAGCCCATTACATGGTCGATGTGGGCGTGGGTAAGCAGCAGGCGGATGGGGCGTACGCCGTTCGCCTCCAGCCAGCCTTCCAGTTCCCGTTGCTCGTTTTGGTCGCTGCAACCGGGATCAACAATGATACCTTCACCCGCCGCGTGCAGCACGTAGGTGTTTTCCTGAAAGGGGTTGAATGTGAATTTTTGGACGTGCATGCCTGCTGAAAAAGCGTGAACTTCGCAACTCCTTCGGCAAAAGTACCCGCCCCGCCCGTGAACCGCCTGTTGCGCCTCCTGGTCCCGTCAATGGTGAGCCTGCTCGCTGCGGCCGCGCATGCGCAGTTTTATAACGGCAGCCAGCAGGAATTCGGCAAGAACCGCGTGCAGTACAAGGACTTCCTGTGGCAGAGCTACCGTTTCCCGGAGATAGAGACCTACTTCTACAAGGAAGGGCGCGACGTGGCGAAGTACGTCTCCATCAGCGCCATGCGGAACAAGAAAGACCTGGAGAAATTCTTCGACTACACCATCGATGAGCGGGTGCAGTTCGTGGTGTACAACTCGCAAAGCGACTTCCGGCAAAGCAACATCGGCATCACCGATGACGAGCAGTACAACATTGGCGGGGTGACCCGCATCGTGGGCAGCAAGGTGTTCGTATACAACGAAGGCGACCGTGCCCTGCTGGACCGGCAGGTGCGCTCCGGCATTGCCCAGGTGATCTTGGACCAGATGATGTTCGGCGGCAACTGGCGCGAAGTACTGAAGAACAGTGCGCTGATGAACCTGCCAGCCTGGTACACCAAGGGCATGGTGGCGTATGTGTCCGGACCCTGGAGCGCGGCGGATGAAGGGCGCGTGCGCGACGGTGTGATGAGCGGGCGCTACGACAAGTTCAACCGCCTGGAGGGCAAGGATGCGGAACTGGCGGGCCAGGCGCTGTGGACCTACGTGGCCGATGTATATGGCCCCTCCGTGATCCCGAACATCCTGTACATGACGCGGGTAAGCCGCAATCCCGACAGCGGCTTCATGTACGTGTTGGGCGTATCGCTGAAGACGCTGACCACGGAATGTTTCAGCCACTACAGGGAACGTT
>JAFDZG010000011.1 GCA_018267065.1 Bacteroidota bacterium | reverse complement strand
GTGCGCTGGCGGTCGGTGGTGCCGCGGTTGATGGTGACGCACTCGCGGATGGTGGTGTGGTCGCCCACTTCGGCGGTGGTCTTCTCCCCGGCGAACTTCAGGTCCTGCGGGATGGCGCTCACCACGGCACCGGGGAAGATGCGGCAATGCCGGCCGATGCGCGCGCCGTCCATGATGGTGGCGTTCGGCCCGATCCACGTGCCGTCGCCGATCACCACGTCGCCCGCGATGGAGGTGAAGGCTTCAATGACGACATCCTTTCCGATGCGTGCGTCCGGGTGGACGGAGGCCAGCTTGGAAATGCTCATGCGTGCGTGGTGGCCTTGGGCGTTTCGGGCTTTTTCTCGTCCGCAGGGGCTTTATCGCGGGCAATCTGGGCCATCATTTCAGCTTCCACCGCAGGCTGGCCGTTCACGTAACCGATGCCTTTCATGTGAACAATGCCACGCCGGATGGGCGTGATCAATTCCAGGCGGAACACCAGGGTATCACCCGGGATCACCTTGCGGCGGTAGCGCACGCCGTCGGTCTTCAGGAAGTAGGTGGTGTAATGTTCGGGGTCGGGCACCTGGCTCAGTGCGAAGATGCCGCCCACCTGGGCCATAGCCTCCACCTGCAGCACGCCGGGCATCACGGGGTTGTCCGGGAAGTGGCCGGTGAACTGCGGCTCGTTCATGGTAACGTTCTTCACGCCCACAATGCTCGTGGCGTCCATGCTCATCACCTTGTCCACCAGCAGGAACGGGTAGCGGTGCGGAAGCATTTTGCTGATGGCGTTGATGTCGAAGAGCGGCTCCTTGGTGAGGTCGAAGAAGACGCGCTGGTCTTTTTCCTCCTCGCGGATCTTGTCCTTGATGCGCTTGGCGAAGGTGGTGTTGCCGAAGTGGCCGGGCCGCGCCGCCAGGATATGGCCCTTGATGGGGCGGCCCACCAGGGCGAGGTCGCCAATGATGTCCAGCAGCTTGTGGCGTGCGGGCTCGTTGAGGAACTTCAGGTCAGTGGTGTTCAGCACGCCGTTGCGGCGCACCTCCACGTCGCGGAATTCGCGCCCGATGCTCTTGGCCAGTTTTTCAAGGTCTTCCCTGGTGATGTCCTCGCGGTCCTCCAGCACGATGGCGTTGTCCAGGTCACCGCCCTTGATCAGGCCGGCCTTGGCGAGTTGTTCCACCTCGCGCAGGAAGACGAAGGTGCGGCAGGGCGCGATCTCCGTTTTGAACTCGCCGATGTTGTACATGCTGGCATGCTGCGTGCCCAGCACGGGGCTGTTGTAGTCCACCATCACGGTAAGGCGGAACTCGCCGCCCGGGGCAGGCACGCCGAGCATTTCGGTGCCGCGTTCCTCGGTCTCGAACCAGATGGGTTCCTTGAGCACCCACCAATTGCGCTGGGCGTTCTGCTCCTGGAAGCCCGCCTTGCCAATGGCTTCCACAAAGGGCATGGCGCTGCCGTCCAGGATGGGCACTTCGGCACCGTCCAGCTTGATCAGGCAGTTGTCCACGCCCATGGCATAGAGTGCCGCGAGCACGTGTTCGGTGGTGTTCACCTTTACATCGCCCTTGCCCAGCGTGGTGCCGCGTGCGGTGCTCACCACCAGGTCGGCATCCGCATCGATCACCGGCTGGCCGTCCAGATCGGTGCGTTGGAACTTCAGGCCGTGGCCTTCCGGCGCGGGGCACAGGGTAATGGTGACGTGCTCGCCGGTGTGCAGGCCCACGCCCATCACTACGGCCTCCTGCTTCAGGGTATGCTGTTTGTCGCTCATGCGTTGTTGTTCCCGGAACCGGCCGCAGGGGCCTTCAATGCCTCAATTTCCTTTTCCAGCGCATCCGTGCGGTGCATCAGCTCCGGCAGGTTCCGGAAGTGGACGTAGCTGCGTTTGTATTCGCCGATGGCGAAGGCCGGTGAACCCTGCACCACGGCATCATCGGGCAAGTTGGTGCCCACGCCGCTCTGCGCGGCGATCTTCACGCGGTTTCCGATGTGCAGGTGGCCCACGATGCCCACTTGCCCGCCGATGACACAATGATCGCCGATGTGGGTACTGCCCGCAATGCCGGTCTGGGCCACCACCAAGGTGTGCGCGCCGATCTCCACGTTGTGCCCCACCTGGATCAGATTGTCCAGCTTGGCGCCCTTGCGGATCACGGTGTGGCCCAGCGTGGCCCGGTCGATGGTGGTGTTGGCACCGACCTCCACATCATCCTCGATCACCACGTTGCCCACCTGGGGCATTTTCTCCTGTTCGCCCGCCGCGTTCACCGTGAAGCCGTAGCCGTCCGCGCCGATCACCGCCCCGCTGTGGATCACGCAGTTCGCGCCAATGATGCAGCGGTGGTACACGGTAACGTTGGCGTGCAGCACCGTGCCCTTGCCGATCTGTGCGCCTTCGCCCACGGTGCAGTGCGGAAAAACTTTGGCCCCTTCCTCCACCACGGCACCCTCGCCGATATAGCTGAACGCACCGATGTAGGCGCCCGGCGCCACCTTGGCCTTGGGGCTCACAAAGCTGGGCTGCTCGATGCCGCGTTTTTCGTTGACAAGGCCTTCGTTCATCTTCAGCAGGCGGCTGAAGCAGGCCCGCGGATCGCCCACCCGGATCAGCGTGAGGCGCTTGGGCAAGGGCTGCGTGGGCTGGAAATCACGGGCCACCACCGCAATGCTGGCACCCGTGGAATAAAGCAGGTCCGTGTACTTGGGGTTGGCCAGGAAGGTCAGCGTGCCGGGCTTGCCTTCCTCGATCTTGGCCAGGTCGTTCACCAATACTTGGGCATCGCCATCCACTTCCCCCTCCAGGAGTTCGGCGATCTGTGCGGCTGAGAATTGCATCCTGCTGCCCCCGGATCCTTCCGGCGGGACCGCGAAGATAACAGTGCCCCGCAAGCCGTGTTGCAGTGCGTATCAGGGGAACCGGAAGAAGAAGAAATGCACCGCTGCCCAGGCGGGCGGAATGCCGGGGGCGTAGCCCAGGGTGCTGCGCGAGGAATCCTCCACACGGCCGTCCGCGTCCACGTATCCCACCGTGCTGCGGCTACTGTTCTCCACCCGCCAGCCGTCACCGGTCTTTTCCACATAGCCCATGGTGCTGCGGGAGCCGTTCTCAATGGCCCAAGCATCCTGGCCGTTGCCCCGGATGTAGCCGATGGTGCTGCGTGAGGCGTTCTCAATCCGCCAGTCCGGGCCGTTGCCGGTGATGTAGCCCACGGTGCTGCGCGAGCTGTTCTCAATGCGACCGTCCGCACCGAGGTAGCCGATGGTGCTGCGCGAGGCGTTCTCAATGCGCTGGGCCGGTGCAGCGGATGCCACCCCCATCAAGAGGGAGAGTGTAAGCCAACGGCCCAGCATTCCTTCTGTTACTGGGGCACTGCGGTGCTGTCCGCCGCGCCTTCCATGCCGTGGTGGTCCATGGCGGAATCCCCCTTCATGCTGCAGCACTTGTCCTTTTTGCCGTGCATGCAAGCTTCGCCGCCCATGCCGCCGTGCATGGCGCAATCACCGCCGCGCATGTCGCCCGGACCGCACTTGCCGCCGCCGCAGTTGCCGCAGACGCGGCCGAGGATGAAGCCCAGCACCAGGAAAAGGATGCTGAAGAGAAGGATCTTGGCCCAGTTGCCGTTCATGGTGGTTGGTTTAAAGGGACGAAGGTAGTGCCGGGAATACGCTGACGCTTGGCTGTCCTATGTCTTATGCTGGTTGTCCGATGTCCTATGCTGGTTGTCCGATGTCCTATGCTGGTTGTCCGATGTCCTATGCACGGTCACCGCATAAGGCATAAGACAGCAGACATAGGACAACAGGCATAGGACGGCAGACATAGGACACTCCCTACTCCAACGGCACGGAGACCCGCGTACGATCCCAGGTCAGCTCCAGCGTCGGCACCTTGGAATCCACTAGTTGAATGGTAAACTGCTCCACGGGATCCTTCACCAGTTCCACGGGCGCGGTCACCTCCACCGCATCATCCGCCGGGTCGCGGCTGGCCTGGCCTTCCATGTTGATGCCCCACGGGTACATGCGCTTGTTGAAGATCACCTGCCACTTGTCCGCGTGCGGAATGGTCCACAGCGTGTATTTGCCGGCGGGAAGCGTTTTACCGGCAATGCTCAGCGGCTGGTTGGTGGTGAAAGTGGTGGCTTCGTTGGCGCCGGTGCGCCACACGCGGTCGTACGGCACCAGCTCACCAAAGATCTCCCGGCCTTTCTTGTACGGGCGGCTGTACGCCACTTCGATCTTCAGGCCGTCCTTGTCGTAGGTGGCGGTGCCGGGCGGGCTGGAGCGGGGCCGCTGCACGGGGCTGTTGGAGGAAAGAGCCAGCAGGATGGGCGCGGAAAGCAGCGCCAAGGCGGGAAGCAGGTTTCTCATGGCGTTGAGTGATCAGGGCATGCCGTGCCTGCACAACGCACAAACAGCGCTATCCGTTCACTCGGTGGAAAACTCAGCGCCGGAAGATCGTCGTGCTGTTG
>JAFDZG010000119.1 GCA_018267065.1 Bacteroidota bacterium | reverse complement strand
GGATTTGCGGCGCCATGCTCCCGGAACACCCGCAGCATCCATTCCTTCCTGCTTTCACGCGGGTTCGCGGCGATCATCTTCACCAATTCCTTGCTTGTGTAGGTCTTGAAGTCGCGCATGATCTCACCCAAGCTGCCATTGGCCGCCGCCGCGATCAAGTGGAGGTGATTGGGCATGATCACGAATTCGTACAGGCGTAGACCTTTCTGCTTACGGCAGTATGTCAAGTTCTTCAACAGGAAGTCGGCATATTCCCGGCGTGTGAACACATCCACCCAACCCACTACCGCGAAAGTTACGAAGTGGGCATGGTCTTCCACGAACTTGTAGCGTTCGCTCATGATGGTGAAGGTAGCTGCATATAGAGGATGAGCATGTGGTGGAAGACACGAGCGGAGGACGCTCGCGTCAGAGATATGGCAGGATCATAATGGGCACGAGCGTGGACGCTCGCGCCAGAGAGGGCGCTGTGTGGCCAGTGTTTGATGCAAAGTGCTCTCCAAGGTGTACGGAACGGTGTGCAGGGCGGTATCGGCAACCGTGGGTTTTCCGGGAGCGAGTACTGTGGCGAACTTGAACAGATTCAGAGGTATTAAGGCTGGCATGGTGGAATGGGCATGGAGAACGAATGTAATGCCACTTACGCATTCAAAGTCGGACAAGAGAAGCGCCGCGATCTTTCCGGAGGACGATACGCGGAACAGGTTGCGTAGCGGGGTCTATGGGGCGACCTGCATGGAGAAGGCATGCGGGAAATGCCGCATCCCGTTTGCGGGAAGTGCAAACAGATCGGGTGCATCTGTATTGCGAAAGGGATCTTACCCGTCCCCATCGGCAACCCCAAAGATCTTGAGGTTGTCCACGCCCAACTGCTGTCGCACGCGGTCGTTCCAGCGTTTCATGGCCTCGGGATCCGCTCCGTAATGGGTCTCCTTCAGGAAGGTTCCGGTGCGTTGGTCCATGGCACGCTCCGCACCGGCATGGATGGCGCGGATCCGGTCCAAGGTGAGGCCGGGCACGTCGAGCGCAGCCTGCATGCGCCTCCGCTCGATCTCGCACAGGTCGAAGAAGAGGTTCAGCAGCAGGTCTGCCTTGCGTTTGTCCACCAGGTGGCAATAGGACCTGAAGCCGTCGAAGACGGTGGCGCTGAAGGTGCGGTATCCTTCCGGGGTGCGGTCCACATTGAGGTAGAGCTGCACCTCCAGGTGCAACTGGTTGGCCGTGGCGGTGGCACCATCCGCATGGGCCTGCGGTGGTGCGTAGGCCGCACTGTCCAGCATGTTCTTCAAGCAGATGCGTTTGTCAGCTGACCAGAAGGCGTAGTTGCTTTCGAAGAATCCACCGCGGTTGCGCACGGTGGGTTCCAACTGGCGGTTGCCCAACAAGAGGCCTTCCGCAGCGAATAACGTTTCATCCTGTCGCTGCCGCTCGGTCTGCACCAGGCTTGGGGCAGTGGCCCAGAACGCGCTGTCGTACGGCATGGAAAGCACTTTGCGGTAGTCCGTCTGCCCTGCATCGTACCGGAACAACGGCAGGATGAACTTTTCCCCGGGTGCATAGAGATGCAGGATGCCCGTGGTCTGGAATTTCCAATCGTTCCGGAAAGCCGGATCACGCGCCGCAAGCCGCGCCGATCCCGCCCCAGTATGGTAGGTGTAGGAATATTCCATCGCCACCGTGTTGATCACCGGGCGCCCTTCCAAAATGGAGAAGGTCTCCCGGTAATGCAGGGAGACATTCCGCAGTTCATCCTCGGTGCCCATGGGGAGAAAAGGATGACGCGTGCAATGGACACAGTTCAACTCCATGCTGCGCACCGTGGCCGTGGCGGATCCCAGCCACAGGTCCCCGCTGAACCAGGCACCACCGGTATCCTTGGGCGTGAAGCGCACTTGGTACCGCTCTTCAGGCGCGGCAGTGATGGACACTACCGTGAGGTCGTATGCCCGGCGCAGCGCCTTGCGCGAACGGTACTGCAGCGGCGTGGCGGGGAATGCACTATTGCGCTCCGCCGGGTGCAGCAGCATGAAGGCCCGGCTGGTGTTCAGGTTCACCATGTAACGCCCATGAACCGGCAGCAGGCCGATGCGGCCCTGTTTCAGGTCCAGCGCCTCAATGTCAGCGCCGTTGAAGCTGCCGTTGTAGAAACACTCCACCTGTTCCACGGGAAGGTCCATGGTGCGCGTTGCCAATTGGTAATAGGTCTTGCCCGCGTAGCGCCCGCCATGCCGCAGGTGCTTGCCGCAGGCGATCACCAAGTCGTACAGCGCATCGTTGCGGCCCACCACCTGCACGGCGGAAAGCTCAGTGGTGGAGGGCTTCATCCGCACCTCGTCCAACGCGCGCACCTGCGCTGCGGCTATGCGCAACGGTTGGTAGCCCAAGTAGGAAAAGGCCAGCGTGTCCGCCTCCCCGACCGAAGGGATGCGGAAGATGCCTTCCTCATTGGTGATCACACCTTGGCCGGCTTTCACCGCGGCCACGCTGGCATAAGGCAGCGGTTCCAGGGTGCGGGCATCCACCACGCGGGCCTGCAACGGGGCCTGGCCCAAGGCCAATTCCGGCAACAACAAGTAGATCGATCCGATGACAATGGCCAGCAACCGCATGCGGAGCGGAAAAATAATCCGTGGCCAACACAGCCAACTTTCCGCACTCGTCCGGGTTTGCAAAGCGGACGAAGATCGAGACGCGCTTGCAGCGCGCACATTGAAGCGCTGCCTGCCCGTTGCACGCCCCGAACAGCTGCACGAACCTTGGCAGTCATGGTATAGCCTCGCTTCATGTCCAGTGACCGGTACAGCCTTGCGGATATGATCGGATGGTCGTTCCAAACGACCGGGATGGAACCTCCGCGTTGCAAACGCGGGCGAGGTTACGTAGCTACTTTTGCACCCGCGATGCGCGCCATTTCGCATTTCCTGCTGTTTCATTTTTTGGTGGCCACGCTGGCCCCGGCATGGATCGTGGCGGATTTCCTGTTGGAACGGGGCCGCATTGAACGGGACCTTTGCGTGCAGCGCATGGTACCCGATGCCATGCGGACCTGCCACGGCGAGTGCCAACTGAAAAAGCGCTTGGAGCAAAGCAACGAACGCCAGCAAAACCTACCGGCCGAACTGCAGGCATTCCGACTTGGCGAAATGCTGCCAACCCAAGGCCGGCCAGTTCCGTACTTCCCTGCCGAAGCCCGGTCACTTTCATGGTCCGTGCTGGAAGAGGGAACCTTGGAGGGCCATCCGCGCCCCATTGCCCCGGTGCCTTGGTGTTGAGCACACCTTCGTTCCCGCACGGAACGGCAGTTGTCTTTCCTTTCACGAACACCTTTTCACAATGAAGCACCCATTGCTGGGGGCGCTGCTGATGCTTGCGCTTCCCGGTTTGGCCTGCGACCAATGCGGTTGCGGCCTGCTGCTGGGCGTGCAGCCTCATGACCACGCCAATAATTTCGGCCTGCAATGGCGAATGCGCTACTTGCATGGCGACATCACCACGCCCTCCATGGTGAAGTCGATGGGCATGGCCAAGCATGGCGGCCACGCAGAAACCCTGCCCGCCGGGCCCCTCGCTTATACCGAGGTCTACGCCGTGTTGGAGGCCCGTGGCCAGTTCTGGTTTGGCCAGCGTGCCAGCCTCACGGCGAGCATACCGCTCCTGAACAACTTCCAGGCGGTGAACGGCGTGCGCCACGCGGACATTTACGGCCTAGGCGACCCCATTCTGCTGGGGCGCTATGTGTTGTTCGCTTCCACTTCGGGCCCGGATACCACGCGCCTGCGCCACCGCTTTACCGCCGGCCTGGGCATCAAACTTCCGCTTGGCCGCCACGACGTGGAACAGTACGGCGAACGCCTGGACCATGACCTTCAGCCCGGCACCGGCACATGGGACGGGCTGTTGAGCTTGGAATACATGGTGCGCGGGCCGCGCTGGGGCGGAAGCTTCGGCGCAATGGGCCGCTACAACGGCGAGACCACCGATGGTTTTCGGATGGGCCACAGCGCCAGCCTTGCAGCCGAAGTCTTCCGGATCATTCCCGTGAACAGCATCAAGCTCCTGCCTTCCGTTGGGGGCTACCTGGAAAGCGCCCTTCCCGACGCAACGGACGGTATGCCCGACAATGCCACCGGCGGGTCCACCCTGTTCAGCCAAGTGGGCGTGCGCATATGGTGGAAAGCCTTAGGCGTTTCGTTCACCTGGCAACATGCCTTGGTGAATGACCTCGGCAGCCTGATGATACCCAACCGCGAACGTTTCGTGGCGGGCATTACCTACAGTTTGGAAAGGGATTGATCCATTGCATTGGAAAATCCCATCAACAACCGGCCTCTTGGCCAAACCATAACGAACCAATGAACAAGAACATTCCTTACATTCTTGTGGCGGTCGCCTTGATGGCCGCCACGGGCTGCAAGAAGGATTCCACTGCACCCCCATCGAACCCTTCAACATCCGAAACCGCCGTGGATGCAACGGTCCGGATGAGCTTTTCCCTGTTGGACGGAACTGGCCAGTTCCAGCTTGGCAACACAGTGCTTCACGATAGCCTGGGACATTCCGTGAAGTTGGACCAGGCCCGGTTCTTCATCAGCGGCGCCCATGCCATGGACGATGATGGGAACGTACTGGCGCACTATGAGGGCGTATACCTGCTGGTGGATGCCGCACTACCGCAAAATGACTACCTGTTGGGACAGATCCATGCATCGCACATCCATGAATTCCATTTCGACCTTGGAGTGGAAGACCCGGCCAACAGCGCGTTGCCCGCCAACTCCCCTCCGCCCTTGAACGATACCTCCATGTTTTTCATGGACAACCCCATGATGGGCCACAAATTCCTGGTGGTTTCCGGCATGGCGGACACCGGGAGCGGCAGCTTCGACACCCCCGTGAACTACATGTGCGGCATGAGCATGCTCCTTACCGAGGCCCACGCGCACGTACACCACGACCTCACCGAAGGGGAGGTGTACACCGCAGCGATTGCCGTGAACCTTCACGGACTGTTCAATGGCATTGACCTTGCCACGGACAATATGCCCATGATGGATGCCCCGGCCAGCATGCGGATGATGCAGAACCTCTCCGCAGGGATCGACGGGGAGTGATCGAGCCGCATTCCAAACGTGAAAGGCCGCCTGAACAGGCGGCCTTTCACATTCGTCCGCGTTTGCAACGCGGACGAAGATCGAGACGCGCTTGCAGCGCGTGCATTGAAGCGCTACCTGCCCGTTGCACTTCCCGAACAGCTGCACGAACCTTGGCGGCCATGGTATTGATTCGCTTCATGTCCAGTGACCGGTAAAACCATGCGGATAAAATCGGGTGGTCGTTCCAAACGACCGGGATGGAACGTCCGCGTTGCAAACGCAGGCGAGGTTGCATGAACTTTTCCCCGGTAGAGGTGCAGGATGCCCTTGGTCCGGAAACGCCAGTCGTTCCTGAACCCGGGAGCCCGCTCCGCAAGCAAGATTGGGCGTGGTGGGACAAGCGAGCAAGTACGGAGGGCTGCATCCTGAAATGCGAGTAGAAGCGTGATGCCCAAAAGTCATGGTCTACAAAATTATTTGACATCACCGATTATTTCCATTACCTTCGCCCTGAACCCTTAAAAACCCCATATCTCATGGCACTCCCAGCGTTCAATCAAGCGAACATCAATCTGAAGATTGCAGAAATAAAAGCTCTTCCGGACAGGGACCGAGAATTAGTTGCAAGTGAAGTGAAAGCAGATATAAAGGCTTGGTTACTTGAGAATTTGACTTTTACTGAAGAGCAACTTTTTTGTATGGACAAATGGCCTAAGTCTATGCAAGAGGAAACTGGATTTGGAATTGGTACTGCATTGCAGTATAAAGAGTGGGAATTGATAATTCAATACTTTGAGGGACCAAGACCACCCAGAGCACCTAGACACCATGAGCAGACCGTGTCAGGACAATACGACCCCATGACTGGATCCTATACTGTGACCAAGAAACATACGTGGTCCTGGGGCTAGTTTATAGTTAGGGGCAGTAGCGAAAGTGCTTTTCACCACTGCCCCTAATATTTCATCATTAATGACTGTTGAATGAATTATTTTGAACGTTACAAATGATTTTGCATAAATGCTCTATTTAATGTTTGTTGATATTTTATGGAGACCACATTTCAATTATACAAGAACTATAGGCAAAACGTATAATTTGGATATTTTTTTTTAGATCCGCCGTTATAGTCTGTATATGCTAGCATTAAACGAAGGAATTAATTGATTCATATAGAATGAGAATCCTCGCATTCATTTTCTTGGACATGTTCATTTCTTCATTGTCGATCGGGCAGAATACCATCCTTTGGTCGATTTCTGATTCCTTAGTTGGTAAGCAATCGTTTTTATTGGGCACGTATCACCAGATGGGAAATAGTTTTGTCGATTCTATTCCGCAGATCAAGCTCGCTTTATCTTCGTCCGATTTGGCTGTTTTTGAAACCGTCGGAGTGAATGATGATATTTCTAATTATATGAACAATAGGGAAAATAATTATGACTATAAGAAAATTTTGAAAAAATCCGATTTGGTTTATCTTGAAAATCTTTCTCAAAATTGGAATGTGCCGATTTCAAAAGTTTTTCCAATTGAACTTCTACTCAAACTCAATCAAACTTATTCTGTTAAGATATGCGGTACCGTGAAATCCACCGATGAATGGGATCATTTTGATAAGTATTTAATGAGTCTCGCACTAAAAGACACAATTCCATTGTATGGTTTGGAAACAGACAGTATGCAAATTCAACAAATAAATAATCTGTCGAAATCAAAAGTGACCTGGACCGATGTAAAGAGGCCAATACACAAAATTTTAATGGACATCAAGTATCAACGTCACCGAAAAACGTATTGCCGACCTGCGGTGGACTATATGACCATGCAATTCAATTACCAATTTACAGATTCTTGCTCAGATAAAGATCTTGAATCACGGAATGACAAATGGATTACTCAACTCGATAAAATGCTACTCACTAAAAATTGCTTTATTGCTATTGGATTGCTCCATCTTTATGGGAAATGTGGATTGATCGTTCAGCTTCGTCAAAGAGGCTATAAGGTGGAGCCCATTGAATTGAAGATCCATAAGTAATCCGCACTCGTCCGCGATTTGCAACGCGGACGAAGATCGAGACGCGCTTGCAGCGCGTGCATTGAATCGCTACCTGCCCGTTGCACTTCCCGAACAGCTGCACGAACCTTGGCGGCCATGGTATTGATTCGCTTCATGTCCAGTGACCGGTAAAACCATGCGGATAAAATCGGGTGGTCGTGATGGAACGCCCGCATTGCAAACGCGGGTGAGGTTGCGAATCACTGCGCCGCCACACGCGCCATCCGCATCCTCCCCCACAGCACCACGCCGAGCACCAACGCCAGCACGCAGGCTTGCGTGACCAAGCCCTGCACCGTGGGGTGGATGCCCAGAACCGGCAAGGAGATGAAGCGCACGAAGGTGGCCTCCAGCACGCCCGCTTCCTGGAGCGCCGCCACGCCACCGCCCGTGAACACCACGGCCAGCAAGGCAAGCAGCCACCAGGGCCCCATTACTCTACCGACGGATC
>JAFDZG010000118.1 GCA_018267065.1 Bacteroidota bacterium | reverse complement strand
TCCACGGGTTCCGCCATGGCTGGACGGGGGCGGCTGGGCTATGTGATGGTGGAGGCTTTCCAGAACATTGTTCGGCATCGCGCAGAAACGGGAAACATGGCACCATGGGGCGGGGCCAGAAGCTTTTTCATGCTGCAGCAGGGCGGTAAGGGGCAGCGTTTGCTGGCTGAAAATGCCGTTACACGTTCACAACAGGTGAAGTTGGAAAGCCTGCTCCAAGGACTTCGCGAAAAAACCGCGGAAGAATTGAAGGCGAGCTTCATGGAAGGCATACAGCGAACAAGCGCCCCCGGGGCGCGGGGTGCGGGATTGGGATTGATTGAAATGGCCAGAAGGTCGGAAGGGAAGTTCCGGTGGCGCTTCCTTCCCATCGACGAACGGCTTGCCCGGTTTACATTGGTGCTGGATCTCGGCGAGCCAACGGAAACAGGTGCTGTTCAGTTGGAGGATACGCTTTTGCGCAGGCTGGCCCTGGCGCACCAATGGTCCTTGTTCTTTGCAGGCCGGTGGTCCAAGGATATCCAGCTGGTGTTGCTCAAAATTGCGGGGGCTGGTGCAGCGGCCAGCGGCCAAGTGGACCGGCTGGGTACTTGGCTCGTACATGCCACGCCTTCCTTCCTGGTGGTGCAGGGCGGCGAACGGCGTTCGCTGGCCATGGGCGGATTGATGCCGGCGGAAGGCGCACGCCTGATGGGCGAGCGCACCGGGCTTTCGCCAGGCAATGAACTGCACTTGTTTCCCGTGGGCGACGCGGTCCTGGCCTTGGCGCAACTGGAACACTGAGCACCTCACAGGTGTTGCTCACCCATTGCGTGCACAATGATCCGAACCCTTTCGGCGTAATGTTCGTAGCACCGCCCACATGCACAAGTTGGCCATTGACCTCCATGTGATCTTCCTCCGTTTCGAACGTTGGTTCGAGCGGTACTTGGGATGGTTCTTCACCAATGGGATGAAGAACGGCCAGGGCAGCGGAACGGGTACAACCTTGCCGGAGGTGCCAGGCCCTAAAGCTTGATGCACACGTTCTTCGCCTCGGTGAAGAAACGCAACGCCTCCACGCCGCCCTCACGGCCTACGCCGCTTTGCTTCATGCCGCCGAACGGCGTGCGGAGGTCGCGCAACATCCAGCAGTTCACCCAAACAATGCCGCTTTTCAACCGGTGTGCTACGCGGTGCATGCGCGCACCATCCGAGGTCCAAAGGGTGGAGGCCAGGCCATAGGGCGTGGAGTTGGCGTTCTCCACCGCTTCTTCCTCCGCATCGAACGGTTGCAACGTGACCACCGGGCCGAAGATTTCCTCCTGGTTGGTGCGGCATTCCGGCCCAAGGCCTTCGATCACCGTAGGGGCCATGTACCAGCCGTTGCCCAAGTTTCCCTCCAGCCTCAACCGCTCCCCGCCACACAGGACCTTTCCGCCTTCCTCCCTTGCCAATGCCACGTGGCCAAGCACTTTTTGCAGGTGTGCTTCGCTCACCAGTGCGCCCAGGTCACTGTCCGCCTTTGCGGGATCGCCCGTCCGGAGCGATTTGGTACGTTCCAGAAAAGCTTTTTTGAACCGGTCGTATATGCTTCGCTCCACCAAGATCCGGGAGCCGCACAGGCAGATCTGCCCCTGGTTCCGGAAGGATGAGCGGATGGTTTCATCGACCATCCGGTCGAAGTCGCAATCGGCAAATACCAGCACGGCGTTCTTTCCTCCCAGCTCCAAGCTCAGCTTCTTGAACATGGGCGCAGCCACGGAAGCGATGCGCGCCCCCGTGGCGGTGCCGCCGGTAAAGGATATGGCCGTGATGTCCGGGTGCGCCACGATGGCCGCGCCCACCTTGGGCCCAGTTCCTTGCACAATGTTCAGCACGCCGGGTGGAAACCCTGCCTCTACGCAACGCTCCGCGAGCATGCCGGCCGTATAGGGGGTGACCTCCGAGGGCTTGGCCACTACCGTGCATCCTGCGGCCAGCGCCGGCGCGATCTTCCAGGTAAACAGGTACAGGGGCAGGTTCCAGGGACTGATGCAGCCTGCGATGCCTGCCGGTTGGCGATCGGTGTAGTTCACGGCCTCTCCGTCGGTGATGTGCGCCTCGCTGCCCCAGTGCAGGATGGCCGTGGCGAAGAAGCGCAGATTGGAAATGGCCCTTGGAATGTCCACCTCGCGCGCCAGTGAAACAGTTTTGCCATTGTCGCGGCTTTCCGCCCGGGCGAAGAGCTCCAAGTCGCGCTCCACCAGTGCGGCAACACGCATCATGGCATCATGGCGGCCTTGGCGGCCCATGGCCACCCAGCCCGGCATTGCCTTGCGGGCTGCGTCCACGGCCAATTCCACGTCCGCGGCCCCGCTGTCGGCAATGCGTGAATAAACCGCACCCTCCGCCGGCGCGAAATTGTCCAGCCAGCCGCCGCCCTGCGCGGCGCGCATGGCGCCGTTGATGTAATTGAGCACTTGGTCCATGGTGGCGTAAAATTAACCTTGCGGCTTCGGCCCGGCCCCCTGAAAGGCTTTTGGCGCGGTGTTTCCTTTGCATGCCGCGCCACGCCGGTTAAACATCGTTAACCGGTCAGTTGGCAAAGGAGCATCCGGGATAGTTTAGCGGTTCATGGACAAACGCACCATTACCTGGCTGATCACCGCCATCAGCGTGGCATTGCTGGGTTTGGTCATTGTGCAGCTCAAATGGGTGCACGACACCCTGGTGCTGAAGGATGCACAATTCAGTGAAGGCATCGACAATGCGTTGGTGGCGGTGAGCGACCGCTTGGAACGGGCCGAAGCCCGCCACAGCCTGAAAGCACTGCCCAACACCGGAAGCCATGATGCCGCCAAGATCGACAAGGGTCTCGTTGGCCCGGACAGCACGGCACACCGGGAGGAAATGGACGAGGACAGCCTGGATGAGCTGCTGCGCGGGCTGCTGACCGCCGGGATGTTCCGTGACATCAAGGAGCGCATCGACCCCCGCCTGCTGGATTCGCTGATCACGGAGGAACTCAAGCTCCGGCACATTGAAGGCCATTTCAATTACGGCGTATATACCAAGGAAGGGGATCCAGTGCTTGTGTACGCAGCCAATTCAGGGGACAGTGCCCTGGTTCGTATCAGTGCGCACCGCACACAGCTCTTCCGCAACGACTGGCCCCAAGCCCAGGCCACCGGCTCCTGGTGGTTGCACCTCAACGTGCCCGCCAAGCCATACATGCTGCTCAGGAGCCTCTGGCCCATTTTGGCCACTACGTTCATCTTTCTGCTGTTCATCGCAGTGATATTCGGCTATACGGTGCGTACCATCCTGCGCCAGAAACGGCTGGGCGACATAAAAAACGACCTGGTGAACAACTTGACGCATGAGCTGAAAACACCCATCAGCACCATCTCCCTGGCCTGCGAAGCACTGAACGACCCTGGCATCCCCAAGGACCCGGAGCAGGTGCGCATGTTCACCGGCATGATCCGCGACGAGAACAAGCGCCTCGGCATGCTGGTGGAAAGCGTGCTCCAGAGCGCGGTTATGGACCACGCGGGCATGCGGCTTCGCACCACGGACGTGGACATGCACGCGCTGCTGGCCGAAGTGGTGCGGAACAGCGCTTTGCAAGTGGGGAACAAGGGAGGCCGGATCACATTGGAAGCCGGTGCGGAACTGGCGCATGTACGCGGGGACCGGACACACCTCACCAACATCTTTTACAACCTCATTGACAATGCGGTGAAATACTGCACCGCCGCCCCGGTGGTGCGGATCAGTACCCGGAGCAACGCGCGGGCGCTCACCATCACGGTGGCGGACAACGGCATCGGCATTCCTCGCGGTGAACAGCGCAAGATCTTCGATCGTTTATACCGCGTGCCAACGGGCAACGTGCACAACGTGAAAGGCTTCGGCTTGGGGCTGAGCTATGTGAAATCCGTGGTGGAGCGGCACGGCGGAACCATTCGCGTGGAGAGCGACCCCGAAGGTTTCAATGCCACCCCGGGAAGCCGGTTCATCATCAACTTACCTTTCGAACATGGAGAACAGGACCAAGCTGCTGCTGTGCGAGGATGACCCCAACCTGGGCACCCTGCTGGCGCAATACCTCAAAGCCAAGGACTACGAGGTTGAATTGTGCGTGGACGGGGAACAGGGTTTGAAAGCCTACGGCAAGAGGCGCTTCGACCTGCTGCTCTTGGATGTGATGATGCCGGTGAAGGACGGATTCACCCTGGCAAGGGAGATCCGGGAGCGCGACCGCGACGTACCGATCATTTTCCTCACGGCGAAAAACATGCGGCAGGACACGCTGGCCGGGTTCGAGAGCGGCGCGGACGACTACCTCACCAAGCCGTTCAGCATGGAGGAGCTGCTGTTGCGCATCAATGCGGTGCTTCGGCGCTCCGCCGCAACAGTACAACAGGAGGAGCGCGCCACCGTGTTCACGCTGGGCAGCTCCACCTTCGATGCGCGCCGGCAGGTGCTTACATGCCCGGATGGCGAACGCAGGCTCACCACCAAGGAAACCGACCTGCTCCGCCTGCTGTGCGAACACGCGAACAGCGTGCTGGAGCGCCCAGTGGCCCTGCGCTCGGTGTGGGGGGACGACAACTACTTCAACGGGCGCAGCATGGACGTGTACATCGCCAAATTGCGCAAGTACTTGGCGGAGACCCCGGGGGTTGAGATATTGAACGTGCACGGCAAAGGGTTCCGGTTGGTGGTGCCTGGCAATTGACGATCCGGCCGTGAGTAACTTTTTGGTTCCTTTCCGTGGACGGGTTGCATCTTTGGCGGCGAACCAAGCCTCAAAAACGAGACCCATGAACAACATTTACTCATCAATTCTTGCTGCATCGGCATTGCTGCTGGCCGGCAACGGAATGGCCCAGCGCCCCGCCCCGGTAACAGGCTTTGCCACCAACCACCCGGTTGCAGCACACCAAGCCAGCACCCTGCGCGGCGGTGGCACTCCCGTGAATGACGATTGCACCGGAGCCGACAACCAAGCACTTTCAGTGGGTGCCACGGTGACCTTCACCGGCAATAATACCGGTGCCACGGAAGATGGCGGTACCGGGTTCATTATGGTCTGGCATTCAATTACCACCACGGAGTGCGCCAACATCACCGTGAATTACTGCGTTCCGGGCTCAGAATTCACCAACTTTTTGCTCAATCTTGCCGTGCAATGCCCTGATTTCATTACGGGCGTGCTTACCGGTGTGAACGACAGCTGCTCGGTGTTCTTCGAAGGGCTGGGGGCTGGAACGTATTACGTGCCTGTTTTGGTGATGGACGATGGCTCCACTCCTGTAGGGGATTACACCATTGAAGTTTCCGCCGCAGCCTGTGCCGCCGCCCCCGCAAATGATGAGTGCGCCGGTGCCGTAGTCCTCACCTCTGCCGCTGATTGCGTTCCGGTGGCCGCCACCACCGCCGGTGCCACCGAATCCATGCCCGCCATCGAGTGCAACGGGGCCACTTCCCCGAATGCCAATGATGTATGGTTCTCGTTTGTGGCTACCGCCGCAAACCACACGGTGACCGTTGACGGTGTTGAAAATTTTGATGCCGTGATCGAAGTGTTCTCCGGTGCCTGCAGCGACCTGACCTCAATTGGCTGCGAGGACGGCACCTTCCCGCCGCCCGCGCCGGCCTCAGAGGTGATGCCCCTCTCCGGTCTTACGGTGGGAGCCACCTACTACGTACGCGTTTACGACTACAACCATGCTTCCACTGGGCACAACTTCACCATCTGCGTTACCACCGGTGCCCCGGCGGCCGTCTATTGCGCTCCCACCTCCACCTATGGCCCAAGCGACGGGGACTTCATCGCCAACGTGACCTTGGGTGACATCAACAATACCACCGTGGGTGACAACGCTTACGAGGATTACACCTCCATGACCACGGACCTGGAGCAAGGCGGCAGCTACACGCTGAGCATCACAAACGGGGATTACGGCGATGATGATTTCGCTGCTTGGATCGACTTCAACCGCGACACCATCTACCAAGAGAGCGAGAACATTGGAACGTTTGACGGGGAAAATGCAGGAGAGGTGATCAGCTTACCCTTCACTGTTCCCACGGATGCCACCCTGGGGGCCACCCGCCTGCATGTGCGCTGTGCATACAGTTCAGCGCCGATTGACCCCTGCGCACCCGCCGATTTCGGCGAAACCGAGGACTACGGGATCAACATCGTGCTGGCCTCCGGCGTGGGTGAAGTGAACGCTGCCGAGGTAAACGTGTACCCCAACCCCTCCAAGGGCGATATCAACATCAGCGGTGCCAACCTGAACGGCAAGGTGAGCATTGAACTGACGGACATGACCGGTCGCACGGTCTTCGCCGAGCAGCACACCATGAGCGCCAACCAGCCGCTGACCCTGCCCTTGAACGGCAAGCTGGCCCAAGGCACCTACACCCTCCGCCTGATCAGCGCCAACGGCATCAGCAGCCGCCCGGTGATGATCAAGTGATCGTAAGGGATATATTAAAGGCGGAGGCCGGACGCATGCGCGTTCGGCCTCCGTGCTTTTATATCAACCCGCATTCCCCGTAGTCCGGGAAAAACGGGTCATGTTCACTTTCGCGAGTTCCGACTCAATGTTGAGGCGGCACACATCCACGTCATTCCGGACTTGACCCGGAATCCCGGTTTTTCCCCACGCAGATCCGGTATTCCATCCTCACGCAGGATTTCGCGCAGCGGACCCTGCGGAACACCGAGCTCACAAACAGCCGGTCCTCCCTCCGTCCACCGGCAAATTGATGCCGTTGATGTAGGCACCGGAGGGGCCGGCCAGAAAGCAAATGGCGTTAGCCACCTCACCTGGTTCCGCAAAACGGCGCAGCGGGATCTCCGCCAACATTTCATCCGCGGCGGCATCTTCCGTGCCGCCGCTCTTCTTGGCCTTGTTGGTGATGATCGCCTGCAACCGCCCAGTGGCCGTGGCGCCCGGCAGCACATTGTTCACCGTAATGTTGAACGGCCCCAGTTCATTGGCCAACGTCTTGCTCCACTGGGCCACGGCTCCGCGGATGGTGTTGCTCACCCCCAAGTTGGGCAAGGGCACCTTCACGCTGGTGCTGATCACGTTGATGATGCGGCCGCTGCGCTGCTCCTTCATCCCGGGCACAAGGGCAAGCACCAAGGTTTGGAACGCAAGCAGATGCAACCGGAAAGCTTCTTCATAGGCTTTGATGGATGCCTCGTGCGCCAAACCGGGCGGCGGTCCTCCCGTGTTGTTCACCAGGATGTCCAACGGCCCGTGTGCGGCGATGTGCAAACGCACTGCACCATCCAACGAGGAAGTATCCGCCATGTCCGCCACGATGCAGCCATGTTCCTGGCCTTGCGTGGCATCCAGCCGGGCCATCGCTTCCTTCAGCTTGGCCGCGTCACGCGCCAGCAACGTGACGTGCGCACCCAGCCGGGCCATTTCCATGGCGGTTGCGAAACCGATGCCCTGGGTGCCGCCGCCCACAAGGGCGCGCTTGCCGTCCAACCGGATGTTCATGCGCCAAATGTAGAAGCCATCCACCCTGCGGATTTCCATCCGCCTGCACGGGGCCGTACCTTCGGAGCCCATTCAAACGCAAATGCCCATCCGCCGCCCCTTCAACCTGATGCAGTGGGTCGCCGACAACCGCGACCTGCTGAAACCGCCCGTGGGCAACAAGAACCTGTATGTGGACGCAGGCGATTACATCGTGATGATCGTGGGCGGACCGAACGCGCGCAAGGATTACCATTGGAACGAAACCGAGGAATTGTTCTACCAGTTGGAAGGCGACATTGAAGTGGGCATCCAGGAGGATGGCAAGGCGGTGAAGATCCCGATCCACGCCGGGGAAATGTTCCTGTTGCCCGCGCGCACCCCGCACAGCCCCAGCCGCCCGGCGGGAAGCGTCGGCTTAGTGATCGAGTGCAAGCGTGCCGACCGGGAAATGAAGGACGGCCTGCTCTGGTTCTGTGAAAAGTGCAACCATAAACTGCACGAGGAGTACTTTGTGCTGAACGATATCGAGAAGGACTTCCTGCCGCGTTTCCGGAAGTTCTACGGCAGCAAGGAATTGCGCACCTGCAAAAAATGCGGCACCGTGATGGAGGCGGACCCCCGGTTTGTTTGATCCGCCATGGCCGAGCTGCTTGCCGTAGACATCCACACGCACATCCTGCCCAAGGACATCCCGGATTTCGGGAAGCGCTTCGGTTACGGCGGCTTCATCCACTTGGACCACCACAAGCCGGGCTGCGCCCGGATGATGAAGGACGACCGCTTTTTCCGCGAGGTGGAAGCGAACGTATGGGACCCGGAGGTGCGTATGCACGAGTGCGGTGGCCATGGCATCCATGTGCAGGTGCTCAGTACCGTGCCGGTGATGTTCAGCTACTGGGCCCGGCCGCAGGACGGATTGAACCTGGCCATGTTCCTCAATGACCACATTGCGGGGATCGTGCAGGAGCACCCGCGACGATTTGTGGGCCTGGGCACGTTGCCCTTGCAGGATGTGGACCTTTCATTGCGCGAATTGGAACGTTGCAAGCGCATCGGGCTTGCCGGCGTGGAAGTGGGAACCCATGTTGAAGGCGCGAACCTCGGCGAGGCACAGCTCTTTCCGATCTTCCAGGCATGCGAGGAACTGGGCATGGCGGTCTTTGTGCATCCATGGGACATGGTAGGAAAGGAGCGCACGGAGAAGTATTGGTCGCCGTGGCTGGTGGCCATGCCCATGGAAACCACGCTGGCCATCACCAGCATGATCTTCAGCGGGCTTTTTGAGAAATTGCCCAAGCTGCGCGTGGCTTTTGCGCATGGCGGTGGCTCGTTCCCCGGCACCATTGGGCGCATCCAACACGGTTTTGATGTGCGCCCGGACCTCTGCGCGGTGGACAACAACGTGCCGCCAAAGGACTACCTGGGCCGCTTTTGGCTGGATTCGCTGGTGCACGATCCCGCCATGCTGCAGCACGTGGTGAACTTGGTGGGCGCGGACCGCGTGGCCTTGGGCACCGATTATCCGTTCCCACTGGGGGAGCTGGAACCCGGCAAGTTGATCAGATCCATGCCTTGGGACGACCGGCAAAAGGAGATGCTCCTCAGTGGGGCCGCGCTTCAGTGGCTCAATTTGTCGCGCACGCAGTTCATCTGATCAGGTTCACGTGCCCGAACTTGGTGTAGGCGCTGCCGTTGGTGGTGGTGTAATCCACGCGCCACACATACGTGTCTATCGGCGATTCCGTGCCGTGGTAAGTACCGTCCCACGCACCGTCCAGCTTATCTGTTGCGAAGATCTCCTTGCCCCAGCGGTCGAACACCAGCAGGCGGAGTTCGGTGACTTCATGCGTAAGGGCGAAGAACCGGTCGTTGATGCCGTCGCCGTTCGGCGTGAACGTGTTCGGGATGAAAAGCGATCCCCTGAAATACACGATCACTTGGTCCGTGGCCTTGCAGCCGTTGGTGTCCGTGAGCTCCACGGTGTACACGGTGGTTGATGGCGGAGTGGCCACGGGGTCCGGGCAATCCGCGCAGCTCAGCGTGGAATCCGGTGACCAGAGGAATGTTCCCGCACCAAATGCGTGGAGCATGGTTCCATATCCGTAGTCCACGGTGGATTGGAACCCTGCAGTAACCGTGGCCGGCGGGAACAGGGACACGGTAACTTGCGCCTGGTCGGTGCAGCCCAGGCTATCAGCAACAGTTACCGAATACGTGCCGGCCACGGCCGGGTTCAGCACGAGTGCATCCGTAGCGGATACCACCGGTGCCCACTGGTAGGAGCTTCCCCCGCTGGCATGCAGCACCAGCTGGTCATTGGGGCATACGGCGGTGTCCGGCCAGGCATCGGCAACAACGAAACGCACGTCCACAAAGGCACCGGCGCTTACTGTATCGCATACATTGCCGACCATCACTATGTAGGTGGTGGGCACCAGCGGGCTCACCACCGGATCGGGCACGTTGAGGTTTGAGATGCCCGTTTGTGCTTGCCAGTAGTAAGTGGCTCCGCCCTGCGCATGCAATTGCACTGCATCACCGCGACAGATCACCGTGTCTTGCACCACCGGCACGGGCGGCCCCGCTATCACGGTGACAAGCACTGAATCTTCGCCCTGGCAACCGTTTGGCGTGGTGACCAGCACATGGTAGAGCGTGGTGTCCTGCGGGGATGCCAAAGGAGAGGCTGACAACGGATCGTCCAGCGTGGAGGCAGGAGTCCAGCTGTATGTGCCGCCGCCAATCGCGTGGAGCTGAACGCTGTTGCCCAGGCACACGGTGGTGTCGGCTCCCGCGTCAATGCCCGTGGGCGGGGCCACCACCACCGTGATGCTGGCGGTGTCAGTGCCACAGCTGTCCGTTACCAGCACGGAATAGGTGGTGGTTCCCGGCGGCACCACCATGGGGTTGGCCGTGTCGGGGTCGGAAAGGCCCGGTGCGGGCAGCCACTGGAACAAATGGCCTCCATGGGCATGCAGTTGCACGCTGTCGCCGGGGCAGAGCGGCGGCACGGGATCGATGGTTGCCGGCAGTGGCTGCAGAATGTGGACGTCCACATAAGCCGTATCGTCGCTTGTGCACACATCTTCATCGCTCAGCACCAGCCGCACGGTGTACGTTCCGGCGGAAGTGTAGGTGTGGCTGGGTTCAAACGCCGTGGTGTCGGTGCCGTCCCCGAAGTCCCAATCGAAGATGCTTCCACCGACGCTCAAATTGATGAAGGATACCGTGGCCCCGGGCAGGCAGGCATAGTCCGGCCCGTCCACTTCTATGTGCGCAGTGGGCTGCAGCAGGTCAAACTTGAACACACCAAGATTGCAATTGAAGGAAGCATTTACCGTGGACCAGGCACCGGGCGTGGTGGGGAAGTCGCTTTGGCCGCCACAACCCGCACACACGGCCTGGTACACGGTGCCATGCTTGTCGAAGCGCGAAGTACCACCGTCCACGTGCTCATGGCTGGTGGGCCCGCCGAAGTAAGTGGCATAGTTCAACGCGATCGCATCCTGTTCCAGCACCATCAAGTAGAAATCACTTCCGTCCGTGGTGGATTGGAAAGCATCCGGGGTAACGGGCAGGCCATTGGTGGTGCTGGCGGTGGCCTGCGCATAGTGGTTCACCACACCACCCCAACCGCTGAAGTAGATCTGGCCGCAGTCGCTCACCAGGAACGCGGAAGGCGAAATATCTTCCGAACCATTGCCGGAACCGATCAAGGTGGACCACAGCGAAGTGCCGAGGTCATGGTCCAGCTTCTGGATGAATTGCGAACTGCCCGGATTGCCGTACACGCTTGCGGAAACCGGGTATGGGCCGTGCGTTTGGCCCACCACGTACACTTCGTCATCCAGGTCCAGCTGCACGAAGTAGCATTGGTCAAAAGCCGCTGTTCCCAGATACGTGGAGGAAAGAAATTGGCCCAGGTCGGGGGCCAAGCGCAGCACAAAGCCATCGGCCCCGCCGCTGTTGCTGGCGTGGAACGGCTGCCCGGACATGGGCAAGTTGGTGCTGGTGGAGGCTCCGGCCACGAAGACTTGGCCGTTGGAGTCGAACTGCACGCCATAACCGCTGTCATCGCCGGCCCCCCCGTAGTAGGTGGCGGTGAGCGTGGACAGGGCCGGGTCCATGGTGAAGACGTACGCATCCTGTGTTCCCCCGCCAAATGCAGGCTGCGGGGCGTTGGCGCTTACCGGTATGTCGGTGCTTTGCGTGGAAGTGGCCACCACGGGGCGTTCCAGCGGGTCCAGTGCGATCTCGCCGCGGAAATGGTCACCATAGTTGTGCGAAAGCGGCACCACATTGTTCACGCCGTCGTTGCCGCTGCCGCCCACATACGTGCTTCCGATCAATGAAGTGGCATCCGCCGAGAAGTGGGCCACAATGATGTCCGTGCCGCTGTCGTGCCCGTAGCCGTAGCCGCCCATCATGCCGGCCCACATGGACCCGCCGCCGGACGAGATCGGTACGCCGCCGTTGAACGTGGCATCGTAGGCCCCGCTGCCCACGGGGAAATCCGATGAGCCGCTGCTGCCCAGCAGGTAAAGCTCATCATTCGTGTTCACCACCAAGCTGTGCGGTGTTTCATTCCCGCTGCCGCCGATGTAGGTGCTCCACACCAAATCACTTCCGTCCGGGCTGAACTTGCTGATGCCAATGTCGATGGTGCCGCCGTTGAAGGTGGGGTCCAGCACGCCGGTGGTGGACGGATAGCCCACGCCGAACACGATGCCGCCGCCGTAGAGATGGCCGGTATTGTCATAGGTGGCGGTGAACCCGAAGTTGTCCGCCGTGCTGCCGGAAAATGAGCTGAACGTGAGCACGGGGTCGATCACCAACGGCAGCGCGGGGTCATAACCGTCGGGGAACGTGAACGAGATCCTTTTTCCTTGCAGCACATAGCGGCACATCACGCCTTTGCGACCTTCGGGCAGGTCCTGCCAGGCCAGTGGCGCCTCTTCGATCACCGTTCCGGCAGTGGTCCGCACGAACAGGCGTCCGTCCTTCAATGCAAGGCCATCCTGGCCTTCGAAGCGCAGCTTTATGCTGGCCGGGTCCGCTCCTGCGGCCACCATGAAATCATACTTGATGCCGCTTCCCCCCTCCATCCGCAAGTCGATGCCGGGGTACAGGTCCTTCAGCCCAAGCCCGCCGAACACGCCGCACCGCGTACCCCATTTGCCGGGGTCATTGCCGAGGAAGTAGTTCTCGTAGAACGGCAACGCTTCATGGCCTTCGGAAATGCCGGTCTGTGCGCCCTCAAAGACCACCCGGAACGCATGGGCATGCGCAGGTTCCGCAGGCCCCGCCGCATCATGGGCGTGCTGCTCCATGGCCCCGCCGGAATGAAGCACGTAAGTCAGCGCAGCGTGCTCCACGAACAAGGCACCACCAGGCACCAGCGCACGGAAAGCCACCTGGGCCGGCCATTGGCCCTTGTTCTCCGTGAAGCGTGCTTCCGGAGGGTCCGCGGCCCGGGCAAGCAGCGGAAAAACGACGAGCACTATGGGGAAGAGGGGGCGCACCGGGATCACTGGGACCTGAAAGATACCATTTACCATGACCGTGCAAGGCGCCTTCGCGTTGCTTGGGGTTGCCACGATGGCCATGAAATGATGGGGCCATCGGAAGCCCCCGGCCTATTTTTGCAGCCTTCGCCCACGCCACCAGGCAGGCGGATCGCCATGAGCGACGCGATCAAGCACGAATGCGGGCTGGCCTTCATCCGCCTCCGGAAACCGCTGGCCCACTACCAGGAGCGCCATGGCAGCGCGCTCTACGGCCTCACCAAGCTGTATTTGCTGATGGAGAAGCAGCACAACCGCGGGCAGGATGGCGCGGGCGTGGCCACCATCAAGCTGGACCCACCACCCGGCACGGCCTTCATAGACCGTGAGCGCAGCACCTCCAAGGATGCCATCCAACTGATCTTCGACCGCATCCATCGCGGCATTGGTGCGGCATTGACGGCTGATCCCACCCTGGCAACCGATTCCGAACGCCTGAAACACGCGGCCCCGTATGTGGGCGAATTGCTGCTGGGCCACCTGCGCTACGCCACCTTCGGCCGCGACGAGCTGGAGAACTGCCACCCGCGCCGCCGCCTCAGCAACTGGATCACCCGCAACTTAGTGGTGGCCGGCAACTTCAACATGACCAACGTGGACGAGCTCTTCAACCTGTTGGTGAGCATCGGCCAGGTGCCCAAGGAGCGCAGCGATACCATGACCGTGCTGGAGAAGATCGGGCACTACTTGGACATGGAGAACGAGCGCCTGCGCGGCCTGCACCACCAATTGGGCTACACCGACCGGCAGATCACGGCGATCATCGAGGAGAAACTGGACGTGAAAAGCATCCTGCGGCAAAGCGCCATCGACTTTGACGGCGGCTATGCCCTGGCCGGCCTCATCGGCCATGGCGATGCCTTCATCCTGCGCGACCCGGCGGGCATCCGCCCGTGCTTCTGGTACGCCGATGACGAAATTGTGGTCGCCGCCAGCGAGCGCCCCGCCATCCAAACCGCCTTCAACCTGAAGGTGGACCAAGTGCATGAACTAACGCCCGGTTGTGCGTTGATCGTGAAAAAGGACGGAAACTTCGCGGTGGAGGAGATCCTTCCACCGCTGGAAAAACGCGCGTGCAGCTTCGAGCGGATCTACTTCAGCCGCGGCAGCGACAAGGACGTGTACCGCGAACGCATCGCCCTGGGCCGGTCCGTGTGCCCGGCCATCCTCAAGGAGATCGATCACGACCTGGAAAACACCGTGTTCTCCTTCATCCCGAACACGGCCGAAGTGTCCTGCTACGGCATGCTGAAGGAAATGGAGGATGAGCTGGACCGCGTGAAGGAGCGCCGCATCCTGGAACTGGGGCCCAGCCCCGACCCGGCGAAGCTGCGGGCGATACTCGCACTGCGCCCAAGGCTGGAGAAGGTGGCCGTGAAGGATGCCAAGCTGCGTACGTTCATCACCAATGACACCGACCGCAACGACTTGGTGGCGCACGTGTATGACATCACGTATGGCACCGTGCGCCCCGGCTTGGACAATTTGGTGGTGATCGACGACAGCATCGTGCGCGGCACCACGCTCAAGCAGAGCATCCTGAAGATGCTGGACCGGCTGGAGCCGCGAAAGATCGTGGTGGTGAGCAGCGCCCCGCAGATCCGCTACCCGGACGGCTACGGCATCGACATGGCCAAGCTCGGCGACCTCGCCGCGTTCCAGGCGGCGATTTCCCTGCTGAAGGAAACCAAGCAGGAAAACATCATCGATGATGTGTACGACCGCTGCATGGCCATGGTGGACAAACCCATCGCGGAGCAGCACAATGCCGTGAAGGACATTTACAGGCCGTTCACCGCGGAACAGATCAGCGCGCGCATCGGCGAGCTGCTCACCCCGCCGGAGATCAAGGCCGAAGTGGCCATTGTGTACCAAAGCATCGAGGGCCTGCACGCCGCCTGCCCCGGCCACACCGGCGATTGGTATTTCACCGGTGATTATCCCACGCCCGGCGGCAACCGCGTGGTGAACCGGGCCTTCATCAACTGGAGGGAAGGGAAGAACGTGAGGGCGTATTGAGCGGAGGGTTCAGGCGCGTTGGACTACTTCCACCAACCGCTCAACCTCCTCCCGGTTGTTATAGAAGTGGATCCCTACCCGCAGACCAGCGCCCCGCAATTGCACCGGTATGCCCGCCGCAGCAAGCGCCGCTTGCCGCTCCTTGCCGCCTTCAATGATCAGGATGCCCGCGCGGTTGGCTGCATCGCGGCCATTGAGGATGCGGATCCCGGCTGCGTCCAACCGCTCCGCGGCATAGTGCGTGAGCTGCTGCACGCACGCCCAAACCGCTTCCGCGCCCAGGGCGGAGTGGCGCTTCAGCCCATCGCGCAACCGCACGTGTGCCACCGGGTCCAAATGGCCTTCGGAAAGTGCTTTGACCGGATCGAAGCCGTTGCGTTCAGTCAGTTCCGCGCGCACCTGCGGCGCAAGATGGAAGAAGCCGTTGCCAAAGCCGCCCAAGGGCCATTTGTAGCCGCTGCCGCCGATGATGTCGATGGGCGCCGTGCGCAGGTCCATCGGCACGCAGCACCAGCTCTGGGTGATGTCCACCACCGACCATGCACCGTGGTGGCGGCATAATTCACCAAGGGCCCTCAGGCTGATGGTGTAGCCCGTGCCCCATTGCACATGGCTGATGCCCACCAATTGCGGCCGTTCCTTTTCCAGCGCCGAGGCCAGCAGGTCCATGGGAATGCTTCCGTCCGCCGCTGGCTTCACCATCACCACATCGAAGCCGTTCCATTGAAAGGGCCCGTGCAGCGTGGGGTAGTCGCCGCCCACCAGCAGCACCTTGGGGCGGTGCTTCAAAAGCGGTGCAATGCGCGAAAGTCCCGCCGTGAAGCTTTGGAACAGTACGGTGCCTGCGGCATCCCCGCCGATGTGCGTTGCCACCTCCCCCGCTATGCCTTGGAGGCCCTCCATCATCCAGTAAATGCCGCGCGTGGAGCCTTCGCGGGCCAACCGCTCATGTTCGGCATGTGCAGCTTCCACGGTGGAGCGTGCCATCAACCCCATGGAACCGGTGTCCAAATAGGTGTGGCCTTGCAAGCCGGGGTATTCCGCCCGGACTTTTTCCCAATCCATTTCCTTGTTTGCCATGTTGCGAAGTTCGCGTCGATAGGCCTTCTTGCCGCGTGGGTCGTTCATCCCTTGTTGTCTTCGGGCCACAATGCTGGCCGGCACCGGCAGACCATCAGTGCTTCTCCCTCCGGCACTTCCGCATTCCGGGCATCCATGCTTCACTTGTTGCCCATTATTGTAAAGGCTACCTTTGCCAACGCAATTCTAATTAGAATCAATCTAAATAAGCTGATTGAAGGCAAACCCAATTGCAACATGCTCAAGATCAACGGGCTTCAGGCCCGCATTGAAGGCAAGGACATCCTGAAGGGCTTGAACCTGGAAGTGAAAGCCGGTGAGGTGCATGCCATCATGGGGCCCAACGGCAGCGGCAAGAGCACGTTGGCCAATGTGCTGGCCGGGCGCGCCGAATACGAGGTGACCGGCGGAAACGTGAGCTACCTCGGCGAGGACCTGCTGCCGCTGGCACCGGAAGAGCGCGCGTGGAAAGGGATCTTCCTGGCTTTCCAATACCCGGTGGAGATCCCCGGCGTGAGCAACATGAACTTCCTGCGCACGGCCCTCAACGAGAAACGCATCGCCAACGGCCAAGCGGAGCTGGGCGGCAAGGATTTCCTGGCCCTGGTGCGCGAACGCGCCAAGCTGGTGGAGATGGACCCCGCGCTGATGAACCGCAACCTCAACGTGGGCTTCAGCGGCGGCGAGAAGAAGCGCAACGAGATCTTCCAGATGGCCATGCTGGAACCCAAGCTGGGCATCCTGGACGAGACCGACAGTGGGCTGGACATCGACGCGCTGCGCATCGTGGCCGGCGGCGTGAACAAGCTGCGCAGCACCGACAACGCCTTCATAGTGGTGACCCACTACCAACGCCTGTTGGACTACATCGTGCCGGACGTGGTACACGTGATGGCGGACGGCAAGATCATCAAGAGCGGCCCGAAGGAACTGGCCTTGGAGTTGGAGGAGAAGGGCTACGATTGGGTGAAGGAACACGCGTGATGCTTGATCAGAAGATCAGAAAATCAGACGATCGAATGATGACGGCCACCGCGACGGACCCGAAGGCAACAGTTATTCCCATGTTGGAAGGGAGCAGCTGGCCCAATGCTGCGGAAGCCTTGGCGCGTGCTGCGGAACTGCCCGTTCCCGGCCGCCGCACGGAACAGTGGAAATACACCCCGGTGGCCAAACTGTTCAACAGACCTTATGTGAAACCGGATGGCCAGGTGCAGGTGGAACTGCCCGCCCGCCTGCCTTTCCCGGCCACGCGCGTGGTGTTCGTGAACGGCCATTTCCGGCCTGACCTCAGCGACGACCTGAAGGCCGACAAGGGCGTGGTGATCGACAGCATCACCCACCACTTATCGCACGGGCCGCTGAAGGCCAATTACGGTCGCATCGCGCCCATCGGCGACCGCCTCTTCACCGCGATGAACGCAGCCGCTCCCACCGATGGGCTCATCATTCTCGCGGTGAAGGGCGCTGCCACCAGCAAGCCGATCCACGTGCTGCGGATCACGGCGGGCAATGCCTCCGGAGAACCTGTGCTAATCCAGCCGCGTGACCTCATCATGCTGCACGAAGGCGCCCAAGTGGAACTGATCGACGAGCATATCGCTATTGGGGATACGGCTTCAGCCTTGGTGAACGGCGTGCGCGAATGCACGGTGGGCGAAGGGGCGGAACTCACGCTGCACTTGGTGCAGAACGAGGCCAACGGCCCTGCGGACATCGGCTTGGACGCCGTGGAAGTGGCGGCACGCGGGCACTTCAGCGCGGATACCGTAACGCTGCACGGCACCTTGGTGCGCAACGACCTCAGCGTGGTGCTCGCTGGTGCCGGCGCATACGCCGAACTGAACGGCGCCTACCTGCTGGACGGCAACGCGCATTGCGACAACCACACCTACATCGGCCACGACGTGCCGGATTGCACCAGCGACGAGCTCTACAAAGGCATCGTGGCGGACAAGGCCACGGGCGTGTTCAACGGCAAGGTCTTCGTGAAACCGGATGCACAGCGCACCCGCGCTTACCAGAGCAACGCGAACATCCTGCAAAGCGATGATGCCCGCGTGTTCAGCAAGCCCGAGCTGGAGATCTACGCCGACGACGTGAAGTGCAGCCATGGCTGTACCATCGGGCGGCTGGACGAACAAGCGATCTTCTACCTCCGCTCACGCGGGGTGAGTGAGCCGGAAGCACGGCGCATGATGGCACACGCCTTTATGACGGACGTGCTGGAGCGCATCGCGAGCGCGGATTGGCGGATGTACCTGGAAGGCATGATCGATGCAAAGCTGGAAGCATTGTGATGATGGGATCCCGCAAAGAACACGAAGGACACAAAGCATGCCGGCCATCCCGTGCATTTTCCTTCGTGCCCTTTGCGTCCTTTGCGGTATAGAACAATGAGCAATCCCATCCCAGCGGTAAAGCCTGTCTTCAACACTGGGGAGATCCGCGCACAGTTCCCCATCTTGAGGGAACAGGTGCATGGCAGGCCGTTGATCTACTTCGACAACGCCGCTACGGGCCAAAAGCCGCAGCGCGTGATCGAAGCGGTGGACCGCTACTACGCCACCATCAACGCCAACGTACACCGCGGTGTACACACCTTGAGCAACCTGGCCACCGAAGCACAGGAGGCTGCGCGGGAAACGGTGCGCGCGCACATCAACGCCAAGTATCCGCACGAAGTGATCTTCACGGCGGGCACCACCGCAAGCCTCAATCTCGCCGCGGCCTGCCTCGGACAAGTGCTGTTGAAGCCCGGTGATGAAGTGCTGATCAGCGGCATGGAACACCACGCGAACATCGTGCCCTGGCAATTGGCATGCGATCGCCATGGCGCAACGCTGAAGGTGATCCCGATCACGGAGGAAGGGGAGCTGGACCTTCCCGTCATTCCGGGCTTGCCCCGGAATCCCGGCTTGTTCACCGGCCAATCGGGTCAAGCCCGGAATGACAGTCCGTTCACGGACCGCACGAAGATCCTTGCCATCACGCACGTCAGCAACACGCTCGGCACGATCAACCCCGTGAAGGAGCTGATCGCGGAAGCAAAGCAGCGCGGCATCATCACCGTGGTGGACGGCGCGCAGGCCGTGCCACACCTGCCCGTGGACGTGCAGGACCTCGGCTGCGACCTCTATGCCTTCAGCGGCCACAAGATGTACGGGCCCACCGGAATCGGTGTGCTGTACGGCCGCGAGGAATTGTTGGAGTGCATGCCGCCCTGGCAAGGAGGCGGCGAAATGATCGACCGGGTGACATTTGAAAAGACCACCTACGCCAAGCTGCCCTTCAAGTTCGAGGCCGGCACCCCGCACATCGCGGGCATCATCGGCTTGGGCGAAGCGGTGCGCTGGATGAACGACACCGGCATGGCCGCCATGGCCGCGCAGGAACTGGCGTTGCTGGAACACGCCACCAAGGAGCTGTTGCAGATCGACGGCCTGCGCATCATCGGCACGGCGAAGGAAAAAGTGGGCGTGATCAGCTTTGTTGTCGAAGGCGTTCACCACTACGACCTCGGCACCTTGCTGGACCAACAAGGCATTGCGGTGCGCACGGGCCACCACTGCACGCAGCCGCTGATGGACCGATTTGGAATATCAGGTACCACACGTGCCAGCTTCGCACCGTTCAATACGATCGACGAAGTGGATATGATGATCGCCGCAACGATGAGGGCGGTGAAGATGCTAAGGCGATGAGCACCACATTGGCACAGGTACAACAGGAGGTGGTGGAGGAATTCGCCATGCTCGGCGACTGGCAGGACCGCTATGAGCAGCTGATCGAACAGGGCCGCGACCTTCCGCTGATCGCCCCGGAACACAAGGTGGACAACAACCTCGTGCGCGGCTGCCAGTCGCGGGTTTGGCTCCATGCCGAGCATCGCGCTTCAGATCAGCCTGGTGCAGGCATCATCCACTTCACCGCCGACAGCGACGCGCTGATCACCAAGGGCATCGTGGCATTGCTGGTGCGCGTGTACAACGACCGCCATCCGCAGGAGATCCTGGACGCATCCACGGAGTTCATCGACCGCATCGGCCTGCGCGAACACCTCAGCCCCAACCGTGCCAACGGCCTCAGCGCCATGATCGATCAGATGAAACGCTACGCGCTGGCTTTTTCCTCCGTGCAATGAGCGAAGACGAAAAGAAGCAACTGGAGGAGCGCGTGATCATGACGCTCAAGACCATCTACGACCCGGAGATACCCGTGGACATCTACGAGCTGGGCTTGATCTACGATGTGGTGGTGAACGACGACGCGAGCCTGTACATCAAGATGACGCTCACAAGTCCTTCGTGCCCGGTGGCCGGCTCTTTGCCCGGCGAGGTGGAGGAGAAGGTGGCGCAGACCATGGGAGCGAACGGTGCCAAGGTGGACCTCACCTTTGAGCCGCCCTGGAGCAAGGACATGATGAGCGAGGCGGCAATGCTGGAATTGGGGTTCATGTGATGAACAGCGACGGGCCCATCACCAATAAAGTGGCGTCCAGCGGCGTGATCACGCTGGACCTGGAGGAACTTTACCCGCAAGGCAGACGCAAGGTCTTCGACCTGAAGCCGCTGCTCTGGCAGGAGATGGCCTTGCGCGAGGACGACCTGCGCGCCTTCTGCAAAACGCATGATTGGGCGCAGTACACGGGGAAGCTCGTTGCCGTGCATTGCTCCGCCGACGCCATCGTGCCCACCTGGGCATTCATGCTGGTGGCCGTCCACTTGCAACCGCATGCGGCCTTCATTACGCAGGGCGATGCGGAGCAGCTGGAACGCGCCGTGTTCACCCGCTTCGTGCAAGAGTTGGACATGGAACCGTGGCGCGGTGCGCGCGTGATGGTGAAGGGATGCAGCAAGCTGCCCGTGCCGCTGAACGCCTACGTGGAACTCTCTGCCAAGCTCCTTCCCGTGGTGAAGAACCTGATGTTCGGCGAGCCCTGTGGCGCCGTGCCGCTGTACAAGGCGCCGAAACACTGAAGTAACTTCGGCGTGATGCGCTTGTTTCTGCTTGCGGCCCTTCTACTTCTTGGGCAACCTCAATTTGCACAAACTGCGGCACCTGATGATGGCAGCATGGTGCCCAACAGCGCCAACGGCTGGTACCTCAGCCCGAGGGGCACCATCCGCATTCTTGTGATCTTCGCGGAGATCGAATACGACAAGCATCCGGACAAGGATCCGCAGCCCAAGGCCACGGAGCGATGGCCGAAAGGCCAACTTCCGGTGTGGAAGGACCAGCTTTTCGATCCCTTTCCGACGAAGGACCCTTTGGGGGAAGTCACGCGGTATTACCGGGATATGAGCATGGGGCAGTTTACCGTGCTCGGCGATTACATCGACCGTTTAGTGGTCATTCGCGAAAGCGAACAAACCAGCCTGCGCGATTGGAGCGGCATGGCTTGGGAAGGGGCCAACAAGTTCGGGGAGCTGCACACGGCCCACGGGCTTTCCATCGCGGATTTCGACATGTGGCAGGAAGGCGGCAAACCGGGCTTGCCCAAGGTGAACAAGCCGGATAGCCCGCACAGCTACGACCACGTGATGGTGATCTTGCGCAACAGCAGCCTCACCCATGGCCAAGGCAGCACGGATGCGGGCAGCGCGGGCTTGCTATACGGTCATCCCAGCGATACGCAAAGCCGCTTTGGCGCCATGAACGGGTTGCCCTTCGAGATCCTGAAGCACGAATTCAACCACCTGCTATTGGGAAGCAACAACTTTCACAGCGGCGGAGGCAACGCTCCGATCTTCACCGGCTACTTCATGGCCGTGCAAGGCGGTTGGAGCCTGATGGGCGCGGCCAACAGCTCGCTGCTCACATGCAGCGGCTGGGACCGGGACCGTTTGGGCTGGTTGCCGGAAGGAGGCCGCTTCCGCATTCAGGCGCATGATGCGCACGGCAATGAAGTGAACGGTGACCTGAACCCCTTGGCGGGGGACACCGGCATCTATGTGCTGCGCGATTTCATCACCAGTGGCGATGCTTTACGCATACGCATGCCGTTCCTGCCGGACGATGTTTATCCCCAATGGCTCTGGTTGGAAAACCACCAGGGCGAGGCCCGGAACAGTTGCCCCAAGGATAAGTTCCACTACCAGGGAATGACCTGTGTTACCCCTGCCGTGCCCGGGATCTACGCACAAATGCAGGTGGCCAAGGAGCAACGTTCGGGTGCAGACATCTATGGGGGCTACGCGGATTATTTGCGGCCCGTGCCGGCCAACGGCAATTACGACAGGCGGCTTCGCGGTGATACCATCACCTTCCAATGCCTTTGGCCCGGCCCCACGCAGCCGTTCTTGGTGAAGCACAACTGGGCAAACCCGCTCACCGGCTGGCAGGACCAGGAGTTTCCGCTCTTTGACCAGGATGGAAATGGAAAGCTCACGCGCAAGGAGGCCATCACGCCGCGTGTGGAGATCTTTGACGGCAAAATGGTGGATGAGGGCCAGTACTTGGGCAGTTCACGCCATGCCTTCACCGTGCAGGGCAACCGCCGCATTGGAATGGGCACCAATCCCTCCAGCGCCAACATGCTCACCCTGGCATGCAACATGACCAGCGAGCAGAACCGCGGCAAGGCCCCGGATGTGCGCACCGTGTACCTGAACGGCATCTCCGTGGAACTGCTGGAGCAACGTGCTGATGGCGGCATCGTGGTGCATGTCCGCAGCGGTGATACGCGCATCGCCAACGATGTGCGCTGGTGCGCGGACAGCATCGTGCTGCCACCGCTGAACGGTTACCACGGGACCGCGCTCACATTGGCAAAAGGCACCACGTTGAAACTGGACCGCTCGGGAACGCCCACGCGGATGGAGCAACAAGGAAAGAATGGTGCTGATCACTGGTTCAGCCCGCCCACGAAGTTCACCATTGCACGTGATGCCCGCGTTGTGCTGGAGCGCAACGCAAAGTTTCAATTGGCGAACAACTCTGAACTGCACGTGATGCAGGGCGCTATTGTCCAGTTGGGGCGCAGGGCAAAGCTGTCCGTGGATCCCGGCTCACGCATTGTGCTGCACGGCAATGCCAAGCTGAACGCCAAACCCGGAATGCTGAAGAAGTTGCGCAGCAAGGGAAAGCTCCTGGAATTGCAACACTGAACCGCAGCGAGGGCGAAATATGAAGCCGCTTTACCCCACGCTGCCCTCCAAGCTTACCGCCAGCAGCTTCTGCGCCTCCACGGCGAACTCCATGGGCAGCTTGTTCAGCACGTCCTTGCAGTAGCCGTTCACGATCAGGCTCACGGCCTTCTCCGGCGGGATGCCTCGTTGGTTCAGGTAGAACAGCTGGTCCTCGCCGATCTTGCTCGTGGTGGCCTCGTGCTCCACCATGGCCGTGGGGTTCTCGCTTTCGATGTACGGGAACGTGTGCGCCCCGCAACGGTCGCCCAGCAGCAGTGAATCGCACTGGCTGAAATTGCGCGCAGCTTTGGCGCCCTTGCCCACTTTCACTAAGCCGCGGTAACTGTTGTTGCTCCGGCCTGCGCTGATGCCCTTGCTCACAATGGTGCTCTTGGTGCCCTTGCCGATGTGGGTCATCTTGGTGCCCGTGTCGGCCTGCTGGAAGCCCTTGGTGAGCGCCACGCTGTAGAACTCGCCGATGCTGTTATCGCCCTTCAGCACGCAGCTCGGGTATTTCCACGTGATGGCGCTTCCGGTTTCCACTTGCGTCCAGCTGATCTTGGCGCGTTCGCCCATGCAGATGCCGCGCTTGGTGACGAAATTGTACACGCCGCCCTTGCCGTTTTCATCGCCGGGGTACCAGTTCTGCACGGTGCTGTACTTCAGCTCGGCATCCTTCATGGCCACCAGTTCCACCACGGCGGCGTGCAATTGGTTCTCATCGCGCATGGGCGCGGTGCAGCCCTCCAGGTAGCTCACGTAGCTGCCTTCATCGGCGATCAGCAGGGTGCGCTCGAACTGCCCGGTGTTGGCGCTGTTCATGCGGAAGTAGGTGCTCAGTTCCATGGGGCAGCGCACCCCCGGCGGGATGTAGCAGAAGCTGCCGTCGCTGAACACGGCGCTGTTCAGCGCGGCGTAGAAATTGTCCGTGCGCGGCACCACGCTGCCCAAGTATTTGCGCACCAGGTCGGGGTGGTTCTGCACGGCATCGCTGAAGCTGCTGAAGATGATGCCTTTTTCCTTGAGCGTGTCCTGGAAGGTGGTCTTCACGCTCACGCTGTCGAACACCACATCAACGGCCACGCCGGCCAGGCGCTTTTGCTCCTGCAGCGAGATGCCGAGCTTCTCAAAGGTCTTGACCAGCTCCGGATCCGCCTCGTCCAAGCTGTTCAAAGTGGGCTTCTTCTTCGGGGCGCTGTAGTAGTGCGCGTCCTGGAAGTCGATCGTTGGATACTTGAGCAGGCCCCACGTGGGCTCGGTCATCTTCAGCCAGCTGCGGAAGGCCTCCAAGCGCCATTCCAGCAGCCATTCCGGCTCGTTCTTCTTGGCGCTGATGAAGCGGATCGTGTCCTCGTTCAGCCCTTTCGGGGCCAACTCGCTCTCGATGTTGGTCACAAAGCCGTATTCGTACTCTTTATTGGCTACCTCGTGGAGGAGCTCGTTATTGTCCTGTGCCATGAAATGCTTCACCACAGAGACACGGAGGACACAGGGAATGCAAGGTCCCTGTTCAACCGGGTTGTTCGTGTGGACTTTACCATTTGAAATTCCTCTGTGCGCCCTGTGCCTCTGTGGTGAATCAGATACTGAAGCTCTCCCCGCAGCCGCAGGTCCTGCTGGCATTGGGGTTCACGAACTGGAAGCCCCGCCCGTTGAGGCCGCCGCTATAGTCCAGCGTGGTGCCCAGCAGGTAAAGCAGGCTCTTCTTGTCCACCACCACCTTCACGCCGTTATCCTCAAAGACCTTGTCGCCCTCGCGCATGGTATCGTCGAACACCAGGTCGTAGGAGAGGCCGCTGCAGCCGCCGCCCTTCACGCCAACCCGCACAAAGTGCTGCGGGCCGCGCCCTTCCTGGCCGAGCAACTTCGTGAATTCCTGCCGTGCCGTTTCGCTCACTTTGATCATGGCTTTCCGCTATTTAGAAGATGTCTAAATAGGTGGTGCAAAGGTACGTTGCGGGAAACCCGCAAGCAACAGGAGCTGGCCCTTCCAGCGGGCGCACCGGCCCGGCGTTTCAGCATTCTTGGCACGCTCCTTGGCGGCCCTTCGGTAACTTCGCAGGCGGACCATCGTCCGTTGCCATGCTCAAGCAATACCTCTCCCAAAAGCTCCAACAGAAGCTCAGTCCCCAGCAGATCCAGTTGATGAAATTGCTGCAAGTGCCCACCGTGGAACTGGAGCAGCGCATCAAGCAGGAGATGGAGGAAAACCCGGCCTTGGAGGAGGGGGAAGACCATGATGACGAGCCCCTGCCCACGGAAGAGCAGGCCATTGAGGAGAACGAGGACGAACCCGAAAGCAGCAACGAAGAGTTCGACCTGACGGACTATTTCGACGACGACGATACCCCGGACTACAAGCTCAGCGCGCGCAACGAAGGCGCCGATGAAGAGGACCGCGACATACCGATCGCCGTGGCCGCCACTTTCCAGGAAGCGCTACAGGCCCAGTTCGCCCTGCGGGATGTTGACGAGCGCATGGAACTGCTCGGCGAGCACCTCATTGGCAACCTCGATGAGGACGGCTACCTGAGGCGCAGCCTGGACCAGATCGTGAACGACCTCGCCTTCACGGCGAACATCATGACGGATGAGGCGGAATTGGGCAAAGTGCTCCGGGAGGTGCAGGCCCTGGACCCGCCGGGCGTGGCCGCGCGTGACCTGCGCGAATGCCTGCTGCTGCAATTGGAGCGCCTGCCCAATGCAGTGGACGTGATCACTGCCAAAGCCCTCGTGGCGGACAACTTCGAGGCGTTCACCAAGAAGCACTACGACCGCATCATGGAGCGCCTGGAGATCGACGAGGATGCGCTGCGCGATGCCATCGATGTGATCGTACGCCTGAACCCCAAGCCGGGCAACACGGCCAGGGATGCCTCGCGCCCCGCGCAAGCCATCGTGCCGGATTTCGCCATCACCGCGGTGAACGGCCAGTTGGAACTCTCGCTCAACGGCCGCAACGCCCCGGAGCTCCGCATCAGCCGCCAGTACCGGGACATGATCAAGGAATACCAGCGCAACAAAAAAGACCCCGAGGCCAAGAACGCACTGGTTTTCATCAAGCAGAAGCTGGATTCCGCCAAATGGTTCATCGATGCCATCAAGCAACGGCAGAACACCCTGCTGGTGACCATGGAGGCCATCATGGAACACCAGAAAGAGTTCTTCCTTACCGGCGATGAGACCAAAATGAAGCCGATGATCCTGAAGGACATCGCCGAAAAGGTGGGCATGGACATCAGCACGGTGAGCCGCGTGGCCAACAGCAAGTACGTGCAAACGGACCACGGCACCTACCTGCTGAAATTCTTCTTCAGCGAGAGCCTCACCACGGACAGCGGCGAGGAGGTGAGCACGCGCGAAGTGAAGAAGATCCTGGAGGAGGCCATCCAGGCGGAGGACAAGCGGAATCCCTTGACGGATGACGAGCTCACGGCCCTGCTGCGCGGCAAGGGCTACAACATTGCGCGGCGCACGGTGGCGAAGTACCGTGAACAGCTGCAGATGCCCGTGGCGCGCCTGAGGAAGGAGCTCTAATGCGCAAGGCCGCACACGTCCTTTCCCTGCTGCTGCACCCGGTGTGGATGCCCACGTTCGCACTGGTCCTGGCATTCCACACGGACCCGCACCTCACGTTTGCCTTTACTGCGCGCGGCCAATGGATGATCATAGGAATGGTCTTCGTGATGACGGCGCTGTTCCCGGCATCCAGCATGTTCATGTTGTGGCGCAGCGGTGCGGTGGGCCAACTGGCCATGCCCAAGCGCCAGGAACGCCTGGTGCCCCTGTTGCTCACGCTGATCTATTTCGGCATGGCGTACTACCTGCTGCGCCGCACCCCGAATTCGCCCGCCACGCTTGCACTGTTTTCCGGCATCATCATCGCGCTGATCGCCGTTCTGTTGATCAACCTGCGCTGGAAGATCAGCCTGCACGCCACCGGCATCGGCGGCTTGGTGGGCATGTGCATCGGCCTTGGGTTGGTGCACGGGGCGCAAACCGGGTGGTTGCCGGGGCTGTTCCTGCTTACCGGTGCACTGGGCACGGCCCGCCTGCTGGTCAGCGACCATACACCGGCGCAGGTCTATGCCGGTGCGGCCATTGGTGCACTGGCCACGTTCGGCTGCATCGCATTTGGCATCTATTACTGAGTGCCGTGAACTGCGAAGTGGCCGCAGCTCACGGACCTGGTGCACCAGCCGATCGCTACCAGATCACTTGCCCAGCGCCTGCTGCCAACGCCATGCGTCGCGCATGGAATCCGCCAGTGTACGTTCCGTACGCCAGCCCAGCACTTTCAAGCTCTTGGCCGTGTCGGCGTACATCGCCACCACATCGCCCGGACGGCGCGGCCCGATCACGAAGGGCACCTTCACGCCGTTCACCTCCTCGAAGGTATGTACCGCTTCAAGCACCGTGTTTCCTTGCCCGGTGCCCAAGTTGAACACTTCGCACAAGGGCGCGTTCTGCTTCGCGATCCATTGCAATGCCAGCACATGCGCCTTGGCGAGGTCCACCACGTGGATGTAGTCGCGGATGCAGCTGCCGTCCCGCGTGGGGTAGTCGTTGCCGAACACGGTGAGCTTGTCGCGCAAACCCGCCGCAGCCTGGGTGATGAAGGGCACCAGGTTGTTCGGCACACCGATGGGCAGCTCACCAATGTGCGCCGATGGATGCGCCCCGATCGGGTTGAAGTAGCGCAGCATCACCACGCACAAGTCCGCATCCGCCGCGCTGGCATCGCGCAGCATCTGCTCACAAACCACTTTGGTGTAGCCGTAGGGTGAAGCGGCGGCCCCTGTGCGCGAATCCTCGGTAACGGGCAGCTTGTCGCCCTCGCCATAAACGGTGCAGGAGGAAGAAAACACAATGTCCTTGATGCCATGCTTTGCCATGGTGCGCAGCAGCGTGGCCAGTGAACCGATGTTGTTGTGGTAGTACTTCAACGGGTCGCGCACGCTTTCGCCCACGGCCTTGTCCGCCGCGAAGTGGATCACGCTATCCGGCCTCTCCGCCGCAAACACCTTGTTCAATGCCTGCGCATCCGTGCAGTCGATCCGGTGGATCACCGGTTTGCGGCCGGTGATCTTTTCCAAGCCCTCCAGCACCCGTTCCTCACTGTTTCTCAGGTCGTCCACGATCACGGGCTCAATGCCCGCCGCCAGCAATTCCACGCAGGTGTGCGAGCCGATGAAGCCCGCCCCGCCGGTAACGATGGTTCTTCTCATGCGTGGGAAGGTTTTGCGATCAGCGGGTTCAAGTTGGAATCAACGCCATGATTGCACGCGGCATCAACGTCCGTTGCAGAAGGGCATCCGTGTTCATCCGCGTCCATCCGTGGTTGTAGCGATCAAGGATCTGTGGGCCCAGCAGGATTTGAACCTGCGACCAACGGATTATGAGTCCGCTGCTCTGACCGCTGAGCTATAGGCCCGGTAATACCCGGAATATGCAGTAGGATTTCTACTACGGCCCGAAATCGCTGCGGCAGCGTACGTTTCACCGGCTTTCTCCCCGTCGGAATAGCTTGGGCTGTTCCTTCCCGGTTAAAGCCGCGCTGCCGTTGTGATCTCGACCCTCGCAACGAACCCTACTGCACAATCCGGGTAGTTGCGGCGCGAAAGTAGCCGTTGGCACCCCACGGAAAGCCGATAGCTTCGCACCCCATGCAACAACACGGGTCCTACGATACCCTGCTCCTGGACCTTGGCGGGGTGCTCATCGACGTGGACTACCTGGCAACCGCCCATGCTTTCGGCCAACTCGGCTTCAGGGATTTCGACACGCTTTACAGCAAAGCCAAGCAGGACCATTTATTTGACGGGTTCGAGGTGGGCGCCATCACCCCTGCGGAATTCCGGGACCGGCTGCGCAAGATCCTCGGGACCGCACTGGGCGATGCGCAGATCGATGCCTGCTGGAACGCCATGCTGGGGCACATTCCACAGGAGCGCATCGCGCTGGTGGAAAGGCTGAAGCAACGCTACCAAGTACTGCTGCTCAGCAACACCAACGCCATCCACGTGCCCGCCTTCGAGGCCATCGTGGCGCGTGAGAACGGCATCTCCGACTTCAAGGGCCTGTTCCACGGGGCGTATTACAGTTGTGAGATCGGCCTGCGCAAACCCGATGCCCAAGCGTTCCAATACGTGCTTGCCCGGCACCATGCCGATCCCCGACGCACGCTCTTCATTGACGACAGTATCCAGCACGTGGAAGGTGCGCGCACCGCGGGCCTGAATACCGAACACTTGGAACTGGCACAGGAGGATATCCGCGCGATGGTGGAGCGGCTGGGGTTGTTGGATTGAACAGGCTTTGCCTACCGCAAAGGGCACGAAGGAGTTTCCCGGTGCGTTGCTTCGCCTACCGCGAAGAACACAAAGGACACAAAGGGTCGTGCGGGTTGGAATTTCATTGTGGTCTTTGCGCCTTTGCGGTCCTCCTATTGCATTGTAGCCGCACTCAACTCCTTGCCTTCTTCTTCTTCTTCGCCTTGGGCATGGGCAAGGCTTCCGCCATCCGCAGCATCAGCTTGGGCAGCTTGTGGTCGCCGGTGATCAGGTCCTCCGGCACCAGGAAGTAGTCTTTTGACCCCGGATAGGCCTGCGCCCTTTCGCACAGCGCGTCCAGGTCGGCGCTTTCGGGCATGATCTTCAGTAGCAGTTGGTTGTCACAGATGAAGCCCACCGTTTTGCCGTCCGCGTAGATCGCGTACTCCCCGAACATGGGTTTCACGCTGAAGCGCCCATCGCTGCCCAGTTCCCCCAGGATGAAGGCGGCCGTTTCCTTGCTCGTTGCCATGTTTATTGGATCTCTTGGCAAAGTTCCACCAGCACACCGTTGGCGCTCTTGGGGTGTACAAAGCAAACGAGCTTGTTGTCCGCGCCACGCTTGGGTTCCTCGTTGAGCAGAGTAAACCCTTCGGCACGCAGGCGCGCCATTTCCGCGTGGATGTCGGCCACCTCGAAGGCGATGTGGTGGATGCCTTCCCCGCGCTTTTCAATGGCCTTGGCAATAGGGCCGTCCGGCCGGGTGCTCTCCAGCAGCTCCACCTTGTTGGGACCCACTTTGAAGAACGAAGTGATCACACCTTCACTGGTCACTTCCTCCCGTTTGTACGACGGGCTTCCCAGGAGCTTCGCGTACAACTCCTCAGCGGCATGGAGGTCCTTAACGGCAATGCCGATGTGTTCAATCCGGATCATGCGGGAAAGTTACTCATGCACCCTCCCGCCCTTGCACTCTCCCTCCTTCGCACCTTGCACTTTCGCGCCCTGCATGCCATGAATTTCCGCTGAGGCACGACCTGGCCTACAGCGCAGGGCCCGCTGGCCACATTTCGTCCGTTCCTTGGCCTGCCAAACAAAAAGCCCCGCCGAAGCAGGGCCTTTGATGTTTTCCAACCAGCTTAACGCTTGATGAACGACTCGCCCGTCTTGTTGTCGTAGTTCAGGTAGTAGAGGCCCTTCTTCAGGTCGCTCACATCAATGTCGTTGGTATAACCGCGCTTCACGATGTTGCCGAACTGGTCGTAGATCTCGTAGAGGGTGCCCGCGCTGAAATGGATGCTGCTGTTCTTTCCCTTGACATATGTCCAAGTAACAGCCGCCACCGCCGGGTCCGTGTAAGTAACGTTCTCGCTGAAACGGGCGCGCCTGCTCAGGTCGCTTTGTTTCACCCGGTAGATGTTCTCGCCGCTGTGGGGCACCACCTTGAAGGAATAGGTGTGTTCACCGGGCGTGCCAAACCCCTGTACCTCACCCATGCGCACCCATTTGTTCCAGCGCTTTTCCTGCACCACAAAAGGCAGCTCGCCCGTTTCATTGCTGGTGGTCCATGTGTAGGTGCCGTCGTTGGACACCGATTGCTTCACGATGTCGAACGTGCTCTTGGGCTTCAGTACTTCCGGGTTCAGCACCTTGGGCGTGCAGCCGTCCTTGTGCATGATCTTGATGGTCACCTTGTCGCCCACCTTCAGGTGGAAGTTGGACAGGTCGATCTCAAAGGCACTGGAGTTGATCTCATCGGTGCTCACCTTGTCGTTCACCGTTACCTGGTACACGCAAAAGCCCACGCCCGCCTCGGAGAACGGGTTTTGCACGAAGATGTTCTTGCCTTGGTAATTGCCGTCAAGGACGATGGTGCCAGCTTGTGCGCAAAGGCCGGAGATGAGGGCACCAAGCAGGATCAATGGGCGAAACTTCCGCATCACGGTGGGATATAGGGGCCGAAATATACGCAAT
>JAFDZG010000117.1 GCA_018267065.1 Bacteroidota bacterium | reverse complement strand
GCGGTGCGTGCCGCGATCAGGGCATACACCAGCGAATCCCCGTCAGCGTCCACGGCGCCGGGGTTGTAGCTGATCGGCTCACCAAGGCAATAGAACGCCGCAGGCGAGTTGGTGAAGCTGGGTGAGCTGTTGCAGAGCCCTGTGCTGTTGTTCAGCTTGGCATCCAGGTAGAGTTCCCGGTTGCCGGGATTGTTCAAGGAAGTGATGGAGTTGTTCCGGCAGCAGAGCGACCAGGAGAAGACCCAATCGGTTCCGCCGCATGCAGCGTAGCTGCCCAGGTCCACGATCTTCGTATAGGTGTACTTCTCCACGCCGTAGGTACCCGAGGCACTGACGCAACGATCCGTTTCCGAAGGGCAGATCGGTGTGATGATCTGCACCGTGGGGTTGTTGCCGAAGCATTGGGTGAAGCTGGCCCCGCAGGTGGCCGAGGCAACCGTGAACTCAAGCCCGTTGTTGCAGTTGGTGGGGGCTGCCACACCATTGCAGTCGCGGTAGAAGTTCAGCGTTACCAAATACCGGTTATTGCCCAAGCAGGTGTAGGTAAGCTCGCCGCCCATGGCATGGGTGGCATAGGCTTCACCCTGCCACACCAACAGGCTTGCCATGGCGATGGCAAACTTGAGCGCCCAGGCCCGGAGCTTTCCCGCTGATCCCCGAACGTGGTCTTGAACTTTTCCCTGGAAGCGTATCTGTTGGGCCATGTACCGATGGTGTATAGCGGATCACGGCCCCAAGGCATCTTCAAGGCACCGCTCCCACCACCGGCCACCGCCTGTGCGATGCTGCCGGTGTGCGGTTGGCCTTTGCCTTCCGAGGATCGCCGGAATCCATGTCAAACATAGACGGCGCCCCTCCATGGCCCAGGTATTGAAATACCTCAATTGTCAACATGCCCATGTTGGCCCTTGCTGTTGACTGCTGTCCTTCACTGCCCATTCAGGAATTTAAGATTCCGCAGTTTTTATTACGGCCCCCTGCTTCTTGCGGATTCCCGGAAAATAACGGGCAGCATTTCGCATTGAACACCTGTCTTGTTCTAAAATCCCCCTTCCCATGAAAAGAACGCCATCACTCGTTTTGCTCTGTTCCACCCTGTCAATTCTGGCCATCACCATTCCGGCATCCGCACAAGTCTTGCAAGACATCAACTTCGATGACGGCGCTTTGGGTGATGTACATATCGATACCACTGACGGCCATGGTGGGCTTTGGCAGATCGGCCCACCCCAAAAAACACACTTTACCTCGGCTTATAGCTCGCCGAACGTGATCGTCACGGGCACTACCTTAAGCTATCCGCCGAATGACACCTCGCGGTTCACCGTCAACCATCTGGCAGGAGGTGGATGGTTGAGCGGATGCTGTGTTGTTGGCATCATGGGCTACTACCAGGTGGATGCAGACAGCCTGCACGATTTCGGCACCATCGAAGTCTCCTACAACCCGGACAGTGCCTGGATCGATGTGCTGCACGATTCGCTCTTCGCGCCGATGATCTGGGCGGGGAATGCGCCCACCCTTACCGGCAGGAGCAATGGCTGGAGTTACTTCGTGGGAAACCTGGGAAATGTTGCGGGCTATCTCCAATCCCAGGGCTACCAAGCGGTATGGGGCGATACGCTACGATGGAGATTTTCATTCATCAGCGATAGTGTTGGCGAACAAATGGACGGGCTCATGTATGACAACCTGCATTTCGAGGATTGGGCGGAGCCCGTTCCCGAATACACCGGCAATACGTTTCATTCCTCGGTTGCCTGGAATCCAGTGTCCAACACACTTGGATTGATCTATGAAACAGTGGGGCTTGGCCAACTCGTCCTGAGCATTTTCGATGCACGCGGCACGCTTGTCCGCCAACAACAGCTTCGTGCCGAACATCGAAGCCGAATTGATGTTCACCAACTCAGGGCGGGCCTTTACATGTATTCGCTGGATGACTACAAGGCACAGGAACGCAGCATGGGGCGGTTTGTGAAAGAATAGCCTCCGGCATCCCTGCAAAAGCAGGAATCCAAGCGCTCACAACCCCGCCAGCACTGCACCGGGATCCTTTCCGCCGAGCACCAGCTTCGCGGGATCCTCCAGCATTTCCTTCACCTTGAACAGGAAGCTCACGCTTTCCTTGCCGTCAATGATGCGGTGATCATAGCTCAGGGCCACGTACATCACGGGGCGCACCACCACTTGGCCCTTCACGGCCACGGGCCGCTCCACAATGTTGTGCATGCCGAGGATGGCGCTTTGCGGCGGATTGATGATGGGCGTGCTGAGCATGCTGCCGAACACGCCGCCGTTGGTGATGGTGAAGGTGCCGCCGCTCATGTCGGCAAGGCTCAACTTGCCGTCGCGCGCCTTCACCGCGAGGTCTTTGATGGCACTTTCGATCTGCGCCAGGCTCATCTGTTCCGCATTGCGCACCACGGGCACCATCAAGCCCTTGGGCGAGCTCACCGCGATGCCAATGTCCGCATAGTCGAAGTTGACGATGTTCTCACCGTCCAGTTGCGCGTTCACGTTCGGGAACAACCGCAGCGCCTCCGTGACCGCCTTGGTGAAGAAGGACATGAAGCCGAGCCCCACGCCGTACTTCTCCTTGAACTTGTCCTTGTACTGGTTGCGCACCGCCATCACGGCGCTCATGTCCACCTCGTTGAAGGTGGTGAGCATGGCCGTTTCGTTCTTCACGCTCACCAAGCGTTCGCCTACCTTCTTGCGCAAGGTGCTCATCTTGGTGCGGGTGCTGTTGCGCCCACCGCCCCAACCGTTCATCATGGCAGGTGCAGCAAGTCCTCCGGCGAGGTACGCCTCCACATCGCTCTTGCTGATGCGCCCGTTCGGGCCGGTGCCCTTTACCTGATCGCCGCTGATGCCCTTCTCCGCCATTACCGCCTTGGCCACGGGCGTGGCATGCACGGCGGCTACGGCTTCCTTCGGGGCCGGTGCGGCAACAGGTGCTGCCGATTTCTGCTCTTCCTTTTCTTGGACAGGTGCCGCCTTCTTGGGTGCTTCGGCCTTCTTCTCTTCCTTCGCCGCAGGCTTCACGCTGGTGTCGATCTTCGCCACCACGTCCCCCACATTCACCGTGTCATCCGCCTTGGCGAGCAGGCTGATCTTGCCGCCGTCCTCCGCGCTCAGCTCCAGCGTGGCCTTGTCGCTGTCGATCTCCGCGATCACCTGGTCCTTCCCCACCACGTCACCATCCGCCACCAGCCACTGCGCAATGCGTACTTCGCTGATGCTTTCACCGGGACTGGGAACTTTAACTTCAATGCTGGCCATGGGGTTGTGATCGTGTGATCCGTAATTAGGTGAATGGAGATTACTGCATGGTGGCGGCTATGCCGGGAAGAAGGGATGATGCGATGCTCATGTTCCACATCATGCCCGCACCTTGGCCTTTGCCTTGCCTTCTTTTCCGGCCGCAGGCCTGTCCGCAAAGGCAAGTTCCATGATCTTCTTCTGCTGGAGCGCGCTGCGTATGCCGCTGCCGGTGGCCGGGGGACCGCTGGCATGGCGTGAGACCAGTTGCAACTTCTCAGGTGCCGGTGCTCCTTCCACATTGCGCAATTGCATGTACATGTATTGCCATGCGCCCATGTTTTCCGGTTCCTCCTGCACCCAGCGCACCTCGGCGTTGGCATACTTGGCGAAGATGGCGGCGAGCTGCTTGGCGGGCAGCGGGTACATCTGTTCCACGCGCACCAGCGCCACATCTTCAGCACCCAGTTCTTCCTGCCGTTCCAGCAATTCGTAGTAGATCTTGCCTTGGCACAGGATCAACGTCCCCACCTTGGCCGGATCGGCCTTGGCATCGTCCACCACCATGCGGAAATGCCCCTTGGCCAGGTCGTTCATGGAACTCACGCAACGCGGGTGCCTCAACAGGCTCTTGGGCGTGAACACCACCAAGGGTTTGCGGAACTTGCCCGTTAACTGCCTGCGAAGCAAGTGGAAGAAATTGCCCGGCGTGGTGGGGTTCGCCACGATGATGTTCTGCTCCGCGCACTGCTGGAGGAACCGCTCCATGCGCGCACTGCTGTGCTCGGCACCCTGCCCCTCATAACCGTGGGGCAGCAACATCACCAAGCCGTTCATGGTGTTCCACTTTTCTTCCGCGGCGGTGAGGTACTGGTCCACCAAGATCTGCGCGCCGTTGTAGAAGTCACCGAACTGCGCCTCCCACAGCGTAAGGCTTGCGGGCGTGGCAAAGGCATAGCCGTACTCGTAGCCCAGCACGGCGTATTCATTCAGGGGCGAATTGTAGATCTGCACCGCCGCCTGGCCTTCCTTCAAGTGCTTCAGCGGGATGTATTCCTTCTCACTGTCCTCCAGCTTGATCACGGCGTGGCGGTGGCTGAAGGTGCCGCGCTCCACATCCTGCCCGGTGAGGCGCACGGAATGCCCTTCGCACAGCAGCGATCCGTAGGCCAACAATTCGCCCATGGCCCAGTCCAACCGGTCGTCCTTCACCATCTTGGCGCGTTCCTGCAGGATGCGCTCCATCTTGTTGAAGAAGCGCATGCCTTCCGGCACCCCGGTGAGCTTTTGGGCGATGGAATCCAGCAACTTCCTGTCCACGCCGGTCTCCGGCGGCCGCTCCAGCTCCGCTGGCGTGGCGCGCTGGTAATTCTCCCAGCGGTCCGCCAGGAAGGAGGTGATCACCGCCTTGGGCAGTTCCTTGGATTCGTTGAGCCGCTCCTGGAGCAACTGGTTGAACCGCTCCTCCATCTCTTCCGCCAGGCTGGCCTCAATGGCCCCGCTGGCCTGCAGCTTCACACTGTAGATCTCGCGCGGGTCCTTGTGCGCCGCAATGGCCTTGTACAGCAACGGCTGGGTGAACTTGGGTTCATCCCCCTCATTGTGGCCGTGCCTGCGGTAGCCCAGCAAGTCGATGAACACGTCGCTTCCGAACTGCTGGCGGAAATCCAACGCCAGCTTCATCACGTGGCACACGGCTTCGGCATCGTCGCCGTTCACGTGGAACACGGGGCACTGCGTCACCTTGGCCACATCGGTGCAGTACGTGCTGCTGCGTCCGTCCACGTAATTGGTGGTGAAGCCCACTTGGTTGTTCACCACCACGTGCAGCGTGCCGCCCGTGCTGTAAGCCTTCAGGCGTGCCATCTGCGCCAGTTCATACACCACGCCCTGCCCCGCAATGGCCGCATCACCATGTATGATCACCGGGCACAGCTTGGCCGCGTTGGCGAGGTGGTCCTTCTCGATCAGCGCCCGTGAAAGGCCTTGCATCACCGGGCCCACGCTTTCCAGGTGGCTGGGGTTGGGGCATAGAATGAGGTTCACGCCCTTGCCCTTGTTGGAGATCACGCAACTGTTGAAGCCCATGTGGTACTTCACGTCGCCTTCCACGTACGCATCCTCGTAATCCCGGCCTTCAAAGTCGGCGAAGATGGATTCATAGGTTTTGTTGAAGATGTTGGCCAGCACGTTGAGCCGGCCGCGGTGGGCCATGCCGATCACCACATCGTGGATGCCGTG
>JAFDZG010000116.1 GCA_018267065.1 Bacteroidota bacterium | reverse complement strand
GACTTCGAGTTCCACCACCACGACGTCACCAAGTTCGTGCACGTGCCCGGCAAGCTGAAGTACATCCTGCACTTCGCCAGCCCGGCAAGCCCCATCGACTACCTGAAGATCCCCATCCAAACACTGAAGGTAAGTTCGTTGGGCACGCACAATTTGCTGGGACTTGCGCTGGAGAAGAAGGCGCGCATTTTGGTGGCCAGCACCAGTGAAGTATACGGCGACCCCAAGGTACACCCCCAGCCGGAAACCTACTGGGGCCATGTGAACACAGTAGGCCCGCGCGGCGTGTACGATGAGGCCAAGCGTTTCCAGGAGGCCATCACCATGGCTTACCACACCTACCACGGGCTGGAAACGCGCATCGTGCGCATCTTCAACACCTACGGCCCCCGCATGCGCCTCAACGACGGGCGGGTGCTGCCCGCCTTCATCGGCCAAGCCCTGCGCGGCGAGGACCTCACCATTTTCGGCAAGGGCGACCAGACCCGCAGCTTCTGTTACGTGGACGACCTGGTGGAAGGCATCTACCGCCTGCTGAAGAGCGACTACGCCGGCCCGGTGAACATTGGCAATCCGGCGGAGATCACCATCAAGCAGTTTGCACAAGAGATCGTGAAGCTCACCGGCACCAAGCAAAAACTGATCTACAAGCCATTGCCGCAGGACGACCCCATGCAGCGCAAGCCGGACATCACCCTGGCGAAGAAGTTGCTGAAGTGGCAACCCAAGGTGAACCGCGCCGAAGGGCTCAGGATCACCTACGCCTACTTCAAGGGCTTGAGCAAGGCCGAGCTGAACGAGAAGGAGCACAACAGCTTCGAGGGGTACGTGCGGAAGTAAGGTACTGCCGTATATTCGGGCAATGGCAACCAAGGCGCGTACATTGACCAAGCGTGCAGTCATTCAAACGCTGAAGGAACTCCCCGAGCGTTTCAATGCTGACGAATTGATCGAACGGATACTCGTCCTCCAGAAGATCGAGGAGGGATTGGAGGATGCCAAGGCGGGCCGAACCTACACGCTCGCAGAAATGCGTGCCCATGTAGAGCAGAAATGGTCAAAGTGACCTGGACCGCCCGTGCCCGAAAAGACCTTGACGACATCAGCGCGTACATTGCTGAATCAAGCCCTTTTTACGCCCAACAAACTGAATGGGCGATCTTGGAACATTCCTTGATACTTGAACAACAACCCTTGATGGGTCATCCAGTGGCGGAAATGCGCGATACCGCCATCCGGGAGATCAGTCATGGAAACTATCGGATCATTTACTGGGTGAAATCACAGGCCGAGCTGGTCATTATTGCCGTGGTCCACGGAAAGCGGCAGATTACCCGTTCCGTGATCCGGCAAAGGCGGAAATCCCGATGAATCCCCTCCGCATAGCCGGCGTTCCCGAGCCCTACAACCTTCCTTGGCACCTGGCCATGGAGAAGGGATTGTTCCGCATCGCAGGCATTGACTTGGATTGGCACACCGTGCATGAAGGCACCGGCCGCATGTGCCAGATGCTCAAGGACGATGAGCTGGACATGGCGGTGCTGGTTTCCGAAGGAGCGGTGCGCGACATCCGGAACGGTGGTCCGCACCGCGTGGTGGGCACCTTCGTGGACAGCGCCTTGCCGTGGGGCGTGCATGTACCGGCAGCTTCAAATCTGCATGCCCCGGGCGAACTGAGAGGCATTCCTTACGCCATCAGCCGGTTGGGGAGCGGCAGCCACATCATGGCCATGATCCATGCCGAACGCTTGGGATGGCGCCCTGCGGAAAAAGACCTGGTGGTGGTACACAACATGCGCGGTGCCGCGGAGCGCATGCAGGCCGGGCCGCCGGTGATCTTCCTATGGGAAACGTACGTCACCGCCGGATACGTGGACCAAGGCATCATGCGGCGCGTGGATGAACTGAGGGCACCATGGCCGGGCTTCGTGATCGTGGCCGCCGAACGCTTTCTCCGCAACCATCAACCCGTGGTGAACAACGCATTGGCCGTGCTCCGCGCGGAAATACAAGGCATGGAGCGTGGCCCGCACCTGGTGGAGCTGGTGATGCAAAACGCCGGTTTCACGGAGGCACGCGCCAAAGAATGGCTCAAGCATGTGCATTGGGCAGTGGACAAGCCCAGGCCCGCGAGCTTCGGGTCCCTGGTGGAAAGACTTCGGAGGTTGGCCCTGGTGCCGGAGCACGCCAACCTTCCCTTTCTGGTATAAGCCTCACTGCTTCACCCAGCGGAGCCGCTGCACAAGGCCTTCCCCGGAAAGCACTTCCACCACGTAGCTGCCCTTGGCCAATGCAGCCGCATCAACCAATACTGCATCCCGCACCCTTTCGCGGCCAAGCACCAGGCGGCCCTGCATGTCCAGCACACGCACTTGGGCGGCGCCCTGCCCAAGGCCCGCCAACACAAAGCCCTGTGTACCGGGGTTCGGATGGAGCGCAAGGCCAGTGCGTGATCGATCGGCAATGCCACTGCCAGGCTCACCGGCGCACACGCAATCCACTCCCAGGGTATCGTTGATCGTTTGCGTATTGCCATCATCGCAGGGATCGCCCACGGTGCCGAAGATCCCTGGGCATCCATCATCCGCCGTG
>JAFDZG010000115.1 GCA_018267065.1 Bacteroidota bacterium | reverse complement strand
TTGGCATAATCGTCGTTCAGCACCCAGGCAATGCTCCAGAAGTGCGGGAATTGCCACATGAACTGCATGGCAAAGACCAGCCCCGGCCCCAAGCCGAAATGCCCCGTGGCGGCCACATAGCCCAGCATGGGCGGAAAAGCACCCGGAAAGGCGCCCACGAAGGCGGCCCATGGGCTGAGGCGCTTCATCGGGGTGTACAAGGCCACGTACATGAACAGGGAAAGCAGGCCCAAAATGCCTGTGAGCGGCCCGAAGGTGGACCACAGCACCAAAGTGCCTGCGGTTCCCGCCAAAAGCGCCAGGACCACGGCTTCGGCCACGCTCATGCTGCCGCGCACAAGGGGGCGCTGGCTGGTGCGGGCCATGCGGCTGTCCTGTTCCACCTCGATCACTTGGTTGAAGGCATCGGAAGAGCCGGTGACCAACAAGCCGCCCAAGGCCAGCAACAGGGCATCCACGATGCTGAAGCCGCCCAGTGGCACGCCCAGGCCGTAGCCCAGCACGGCGCTCACCACCACCAAAGAGGCCAAGCGCAGTTTGAAGAGAACCGCGATGTCCTTCAGCTTCGCCGCAAAACCGGTGCGGACGGAGTATGCGTGCCCTTGTTCCAAATCGGCGGCGAATGTAAGGAACAGGTGGTAGACCGGGCAGCCCCCGGATCTGTTCAATAACGTTGGGCCTGGAAGGGATGCCGGTTGTGCAGGTTGGTGGAGATCCCGGCCCGGAGATAACTGGTTTGCCGGCCCGGCCGGGCATCGGCCATTTCGGAGCGGAAGGTCCAAGCCAGTTGCAGCATGATCCCCGCGCGGGGTTCCAGCAGCCAACCGGCCCGGAATTCGTTCTGCACCACGATGGCCTGCAACGGCTCGCCGAGGTAGTATCCGAAGTCGCGCTTTCTGCTGCTGTTGGGCAACAGGGGCCGGTCATCCTCGGGCAGGAAGATGTTGTTGCCGTAGCTGCCCGTGGTGGCGGTGGCCGTATCCCGGCCCATCAGGGCATAGCTGAACACGTTGCCGATCACCCAGCGCCCGTGCCGCCATTCACCTTGGGCCAGCAATTCCATGAATCCGCTGCCGTACGGGTGGGCCAGCGGTTGGTTGTAGTGGGCGTAGTTCTGGCGGGTGTCCGTGTGCGTGTACATGAACGGGCGCACGTAGTTCATTTCGCCACGCAGCATCAAGCCCTTCCTTCCAAGCGCATCGTGGGCAACCGCACCGATCTGCAGGCCTTGCTTGTTGCCGTACCAGCCGTCGCCCGCGCGTACATGGTTCAGCAGGAACTCATCCAGGATCACCTGTGTGTAGAGCATGGTTTGCTTGCCGGCCTTTACGTTGAAGGCAAAGCCGAGCAGCGCATTGTCCGGCGAACCCAGGCCAAATTCCACCGGACGGTAAAAGATCACCGGGTTCACATAGGAAAGATCGAAGCCGCGCGGGTACCTGGGGTCGTTGTCCTGCCATACGATCGCCTCGAACACGCCGGCGTTCACCCGCTTGGAGATGTTCCAGCTGAGGTAGTGCATGCTGGTAAACTTCTTGGCGAAGCGGGTGGGGTCCCCGCCCGCGCCGCGGATGTCGTCCATCAGGGCAAAGAGGTTCACGTAGCGGATGTGCCAAGCGGTGGTGGTGATCCGCAGGTACGGGTAGCTGTAGGCCTCGTCGCTGAGCAGGAGCGAGCGGTAGCCTTCGCCGATGAAGTTGCGCCCTTTTCCCAGGGTGAAATGGAAATATTGCCCGGCCTTGTAGTCCGCGTAACCGTTCCAATCAAAATGCGTGAAGCCGTCACCGGCCTTTTGGGCAAATCCTTCGCCCGGCGACACTTCCGATGCGCGCACCAAACCGTCCAAATAATTCGGGAAGGTTTCCGACCAACCTTCGGCATCAAGGCCCAGCGTCCAACGGGCGGAGGCGTTCCATTCCGCCCAGGCACCGGCCCCGGCGCGGTGCTTGAAGGGGTTGCTTTCCCCGAAGGATGCGCCCGCCAATGCATCCAGCACCGGACCGAAATGGAATCGCCGCGCGGGAGCGGTGATACGTTCCATCAGTGGCTTCCAACCAGGATGGAGCAAGCTGTCCACGCCCGGCAAGGCCGCCAGGTCCTCCCGGAAATATGGGCGGATGGCGCTGTGCGCGGCCACATCCGGGCGGTGCATCACTGCCGTGAAGGGCGCATCAATGGTGTTGGACAACGGCAGCAGCCCTTGCTGGCCGAATGCGGCGGAACACGCCAACAGCGCGGCGAAGCAAAGGCCCCGCCTCATGCTTCCTTCCGTTTGCGGAATGCAAAGGGCACCATGGCCAGGCCGAAGGCGGCGATGCCCAGGATCAGCAGCCCTTTGTTGGGCAGTATGTCGCGCGTGGTAAAGCTGAGCAGGATCAACGTGATGGCATAGCAATACAGCACCAGCACTGTTCCCCGGTGCCCCAGGCCCAAGGCCATCAGGCGATGGTGAATGTGGTTGCGGTCCGCTTGGAACGGCGAGGTGCCGCGGGCCATGCGCACAATGAAGACGCGGAAGGTGTCCACCAGCGGATAGGCGATCACGGCCATGGCGAACAGCGGCGTGGGCACGGTACGCAGCCATTGCGGAAGGCGTGAAGTGTCGTGGTCCACCACGCGCATGGCCAGCACGCTCAGGATGGCTCCGATGATCAGGGATCCACTGTCGCCCATGAAGATGCGCGCCGGGTGCGTGTTGAACACGAGGAAGCCCACGAGGCTTCCCGCCAAGGTGAAAGCCAGCAAGGCCAAGGCCACATCACCGGTCCAATAGAGCCAAAAGCCGTAGGTCACCGCGCTGATCAGCCCAATGCCGCCCGCCAAGCCGTCCACGCCGTCGATCAGGTTGAAGGCATTCACCAGTACGATGTACGTGAAGAAGGAGAAGGCGATGCTCACGGCGTTGGGCAGTTCGTACAGGCCGAGGATGCCGTGCATGTTGGTGATGCGGATGTCCCCGATGATCACCAGGATGTAGGCCACCAGGAAATGGCCCACGAGCTTTTTCACGGGCGAGAAACCGATGATGTCATCCTTCACGCCAATGAAGAAGAGCAATACCATGGCGGCAATGACGATCTTGAAGTCGGCGTAGGCGGAGGCCATTTCGCCATAGAGCAGCATGAAGTTGGAATGCGGGTCACTGAAGGCGGAGCGGCCCGAAGGGAACCACAGGCTGTAGCTGAAGATGATGGCGGCGAAGATGATGATGCCGCCGATGGTGGGAATGCTGCGGTGGTGCAGCTTGCGTTCCTCGCTGGGCTCGTCCACCAAGTGCTTCATGCGCGCCACCTTGATCAGGCTGGGCATGGTGAAGAGCACCACGAAGAACGCGGTGAGGAAACCCATCAGCAATATGTAGTCGTGTTCACCCACTTGGCTGGTTCGCGGTCAAAGATCGTAGTAGCGGTTGAACAAACCCGTATGGAAAGCTACGTAGAGGTAGCCACTGTCCTGGCCCACCGGCCCGGGTTCCAGGTCGCGCATGGTGTAGCCCAGGGTGATCTGCATGTTGGTCATCTGGTTCATGCGCCAGGATGCGTTCACGCTGCCGTACACGCGGCGGCGGTTCCAGCCGGTGGTGGCGGGAGTTTTGTCCGTGCCATAGATGTCACCACCGGCCACCGGCACCATGTTCATGCCCCAAGGGTGCTGCACCACGCTCACTTCGCCTTGGAACCAAAAACGCTGCTGGATGCCGTAGTCCGCCAGCACCACCAGCTCGGTGTAGCCGGTGCCGATGGGTGAGGCCATGGGCTGCCCGCTGTTGGTCCAGCTCATGCGGGCATCGGCCTTGGTGTAGGCGAAGGGCGTAGCCTGGTTGAATTCCGCCAGCAGGTGCAGGTCGCGGCGGAACAGGTCGAACCATTGCAGGCCTGCTTGCCACGCATAGCGGTTGCGCCCGGGATCGGTGAGGGCATATTGGCCGTAGGCGAAGAGCTTGTCCGTGATGCGGTACTTGGCATCGAGGCCCAGCAGCTGGGTGTTGCGCCCGTCAAACCCGTTGGTGGCGGTGTTCAGGCCGATCACAGGGTTCAGTTGCATGGCATTGAAGGGCAGCACGCCGTCGGGTCCGATGGTTTTCCACATGGTGCCTTCGAACAGCGCCAATTGCAACGGGCCGAAGTTTGCGCTGAGGTGCAGGAAGGTGGCGCGTTTCCACCAGAAAAGTGATTCGGCCGCTTCGCCTGTGGGCAGCCGATCGGCCTGGCCCACCTGTTGCAGCTTGGCGAAGATGGCCGTGTACTGGAAGCGCTTGTTGTTGGTGAGCGCACTGAACTTTACGTAAGGGTAGGGCGAGGTGTTGTCGCTGAGCAGCACGCTGCGGTAGCCGTTGCCCACGAATTGCCTGCCTTGGCCGAGTTGCGCGTTGAGCCATGGGCGCGGCGTCCAGCTCACGTTGCCAGTGGCCCATGCGAAATCCAGCCCGCGTGTATTGAAGGTTTTGATACGCCCCTGGCCCGGCATTGCGCCGCTCAGCTGGGCATAGCTGTACAGGTAGCCGGGCGGGGTGGCCTGGTTCTCCATGAACATGCTCTGGAAGGAGACCGTGGGGCCCAGGTCTGCCGCGATGCGGAAGCCCCGGCTGTTCTGTTCCATGTAGCCGTCGTTGGCAAAGGCGCTGCCCTCACGGTAGTCCTTGCCCAGCTCGAAGCGGAACGCCGGATCAATGGTGAGGCGGAAACCGCCCTCTTCCACTTTTATCAAGTGTTCCTTGAACAGCTTTTCAGTGATCCACAGGTAATAGCGCCCACTGTCCGGCCGGTAGCCCATCACGTTGTGCAGGTCGGCGCGGCTTTCCAGCAATGGCCGCATGCCGGTGTGCATGGTGCTGGCCTTCTGAGCGCCGTTGCGGTCAATGTCGTAGTAGATGTCGCGGTTCAGCGGAAGGTCGTTCTGCTGGGCACTGGCGTTAACCAAGCACAGCGACCAAGCCATTACGGCCAATATGCGGTGGCAATGGAACGGCATTCACCTTCGGCGGGCCGAAGGTAGCCGGGGATGTGCAGCGGAACGCGGTGTGTTCACACCTTCGCGCCCTCGTACTTCTTGAAAGCCTCGTACACCTGCGCAATGCCGTCGCGCAGTTCGATCTTGTGCTTCCAGCCCATGGCGTGCAGGCGGCCCACGTCCATCAGCTTGCGGGGCGTGCCGTCCGGCTTGGTGCTGTCCCACACCAGTTGGCCCTTGAAGCCAACGATTTCCTGGATCATCTCCGCCAGCGCCTTGATGGTGAGATCCTCACCGGTGCCGATGTTCACGAAGAGTTCGTCGTGGTAGTTCTTCAGCAGGTGTACGCAGGCGTCAGCCAGGTCGTCCACGTGCAGGAACTCGCGCATGGGCGAGCCTGTACCCCAGACTTCCACCGTGGCCGCGCCTTCTTTTTTAGCCGTGTGGAACTTGCGGATCAGCGCGGGCATCACATGGCTGTTCTTCAGGTCGTAATTGTCGTTGGGCCCGTAGAGGTTGGTGGGCATGGCGCTGATGTAGTCGCAGCCGTACTGCCTGCGGTAGCTCTCCACCATTTTGATGCCCGCGATCTTGGCGATGGCGTAGGGCTCGTTGGTCTCCTCCAGCAGGCCGGTGAGCAGGCTTTCCTCCTTCAGAGGCTGCGGGGCCAGCTTGGGATAGATGCACGATGAACCGAGGAAGAGCAATCGCTTCACGCCGTTCTCATAAGCCTGGTGGATCACGTTGTTCTGGATCATCAGGTTCTCGTAGATGAACTGCGCGCGGTAGGTGTTGTTGGCCTGGATGCCGCCCACTTTGGCCGCCGCCAGCACCACGTGGTCCGGCTTTTCCGTCCGGAAGAAGTCGCGCACGGCGGCCTGGTCCTTCAGGTCCAGTTCGCTGCTGGTGCGCCCGATGATGTTGGTGTAGCCTTCCTTTTCAAGGCGCCGCTTGATGGCGCTGCCCACCATGCCGCGGTGGCCTGCGATGTAGATCTTGTCTTGCTTTTCCATGTTCTGGGTTGCCGGCTGTGCGTTGCCAGTGTGGTTCCTGACAACTAACAACTACGAACTACGAACTACGAACTACTCTTCCTCATTCAGCACCTTGTGCCCTCCCTTCTTCAGGTAAACATCGCGCTCAAAGAGCTTGATGTCCTCGCGCACCATTTCCTTCACCAGGGCGGGCAGGTCGTACTTGTGCTTCCAGCCCAGCACGCGCTGTGCCTTGCGGGGGTCGCCTTCCAGGTGGTCCACTTCGGCGGGGCGGTAGTAGCGCGGATCGATGGCCACCACCACTTTGCCGGTCTTCTTGTTGATGGCTTGTTCCTTGGCGCCCTTGCCCTTCCACTCCAGCTTGATGCCGGCCTCTGCAAAGGCCAGGTCCACGAAGTGGCGCACGGTGTAGGTCTTCCCGGTGGCCAGCACGAAGTCGTCGGGTTTCTTGGCCTGCAGCATCAGCCACATGCCTTCCACGTAGTCCTTGGCATGGCCCCAGTCGCGCTTGCTGTCGAGATTGCCGAGGTAGAGGGTCTTTTGCAGGCCCAGCTTGATCTTGGCCGCAGCGCGCGTGATCTTGCGCGTGACGAAGGTTTCGCCGCGCAGCGGACTTTCGTGGTTGAAGAGGATGCCGTTGCAGGCAAAGATGCCGTAGCTTTCGCGGTAGTTTTTGGTGATCCAGAACCCGTAGAGCTTGGCCACGCCGTAAGGGCTGCGCGGATAGAAAGGCGTTTCTTCGTTCTGTGCGCTGTGGATCACGCCGCCGTACAGTTCACTGGTGCTGGCCTGGTAGAAGCGGGTTTTCTTTTCCATGCCCAGGATGCGGATGGCCTCCAGAAAGCGCAGCGTGCCGATGCCGTCGGCGTTGGCGGTGTACTCGGGCAGCTCGAAGCTCACGTGAACGTGGCTCATGGCGGCCAGGTTGTAGATCTCGTCCGGTTGGACCTGCTGCACCAGGCGGAGGCAGTTTACACTGTCGGTGAGGTCGCCGTAGTGCAGGTGGAAGGGCAGGCCGCGCTCGTGGCTGTCGTGGTACAGGTGGTCGATGCGGTCCGTGTTGAAGAGCGAGCTGCGCCGCTTGATGCCGTGTACCTCGTAGCCCTTGTTCAGCAGGAGTTCGCTGAGGTAGGCGCCGTCCTGTCCGGTGATGCCGGTGATCAGGGCCACTTTGCGCTTGCCCTTGGGGGCTGCGGCTTGTTTCGGGGCGGCCTTGGCGGTCACCTTCTTTGCGGCTGCGGCTTTGGGCTGCTTGCGTTTCGTTGCGGCCTTTGCGCTTGCTTTCTTCTGTGCCATTTCTCTCTTCCTTGCTCGTGTTGTTACTGTACGATGAACCACTGGTTCAGGAGTTCGTGCTTGTTGTAGCGCATGGGTGCGCCGGTGCTGACGTCGATGAGGGTTTTGCCCGCCCCGTTGGCGATGGCCTGGCCTGCCGCCGTGTCCCATTCCATGGTTGGGGCGTAGCGCGGGTAGGCATCGGCGGCTCCTTCGGCCACCAAGCAGATCTTCAGCGCACTGCCCATGCTCACGGTTTCCACCTTGCCGTGTTCGCGTTCCATGCGTTCAATGTACGCATCGGTGTCGGGGCTGGAATGGGAACGGCTGGCCACGATGGTGAAGGCTTTGCGGTGGTTGGGCATTGGCAGGCGCACGGCGCTTGCGGCCCGTTCATACGCGGCTTTGCCTTCCAAGGTTGTGGCCTGGTCCTGCCGGTACGCGCCGCCGCCTTCCCAAGCGAAGTAGAGGATGTCCTTCACAGGTACATACAGCACGCCGCCAACTGGCCGGTGCGATCCCAGCGCACCGGCCGGTTCGCCGTCACGGGCCATCAGCGCGATGTTCACTGTGAACTCACCGTTGCGCTTGATGAATTCCTTGGTGCCGTCCAGCGGGTCCACTAACCAGTACATGGGCCAAGCTTGGCGCTCGTCGGGCGGAAGCGCTTTCCCTTCCTCGCTCAGCACGGGCAGCCCGGTCTTGGCCAGCTCAGCCGCTATGGCACGGTGGGCGCGTTTATCGGCTTCGGTGAGCGGGCTTTTGTCATCCTTCAGTTCCACGTTGATGGGACGGGCATACACATCCATAATTTCCTTGCCTGCGGCAAATGCGGCAACTATGCCATGGTCCAGAAGCGACTGTAATTGGTTCATGGCGGCGAAGGTAGCCGGGGAAGAATTCTGAAACCTCCGTGCTGGGGAAGCGTCTTCAAGGATGTTGTCCGGAGGCTACTTTTACCGCGCTTCAACCCGTTGCCCATGCACAACGCGCCCACTGTTGCGTCCTCCGTGGACCTGGTCCCGATCATCCTTTTTTTCCACAGCCTTTTGCGGTGGGGCATCTTGTTAACGGTGGCCGTTGCGGGTTTTGCAGCACTGTTGGGCTGGTTGCGCAACGGGCCTGTCATCACTTGGCAACGGGCCGTGGCCATCTGGGCCATGATCCTGTGCCACGTGCAGTTGGTGCTTGGCTTTGTGCTCTACGGCATGGACATCAACAAAGGGGTTTTTGCCCACATGGCATCGGATTACAAGCGCTATTGGAAGTTCGAGCACATGGGCATGATGTTGGTAGTGATCGCCTTGGTCACCATAGGCCGTTTGTCCAGCAAGAAAGCCAAAACGGAGAACGGCAAGCACCTGCGCGTGGCCGTCTTTTACCTCCTAGCCCTGGTGCTGATGCTGGCCATGATCCCCTGGCCTTTCACGCGCATGGGAGATGGACGCGGTTGGTTATGAAAGGTGCGGCATTGACGGGTTTGGCCTTGCTCGCCGGGTTGATGGCCTGCTCCGCTTCCGGCGGGGCCCCGCCGGACCAAGATGGCCGCGCACGGGACGGGGAAGAGATCTTCAAGACAGAATGCGTGATGTGCCATGGCCAGGACGGCAAATTGGGCATGGCCGGCGCAAAGGACTTGGCCATCAGTAAGCTCAGCAAGGAGGAAATGATCGCGGTGGTGATGAATGGCAAGGGAGCGATGATCGGCTTCAAGGGCCGGTTGAGTGCGGCACAGATCGATCAAGTTGTGGATCATGTGCGCACCTTGCACCGCAACCCATAGTTTGATTTCTTTTCCATGATCGATCCCCAGGAAAACAAGATCACCGCTGAACAGGCTGTACTTATCGGCTTGGCCACGGAAAGGCAGTCGGCGGCGCAGGTGGAAGAGTATTTGGATGAGCTGGCTTTCCTTGCCGATACCGCCGGGATCGCCTCGGTGAAGCGCTTTATGCAGAAACTGCAACGGCCGGACGGCAAGTTCCACATCGGATCGGGCAAATTGGCCGAGGTGAAGGCATGGATGGAGGAACATGCGCCTGAAGCCTGTGTGATCTTCGACGATGAACTGACCCCGGCGCAGCAGCGCAACGTTGAGAAGGAACTCGCTCGGCCCGTGCTCGATCGGCCCCGATTGATCCTGGACATCTTCGCCGGCCGCGCACGGACCGCACATGCGAAGACGCAGGTGGAACTCGCGCAGTACGAGTACATGTTGCCGCGCCTCACCAAGCTGTGGACCCACTTGGAGCGCCAGCGCGGCGGCACCGGAACACGCGGCGGGGCGGGCGAAAAGGAAATTGAGACCGACCGCCGTTTGGTGCGCGACCGCATCAGCTTGCTCAAGGCGCAACTGCGCGACATCGACAAACAGAAAGCCACCCAACGCGGCAACCGCGGCAAGCTGGTGCGCGTGGCCCTGGTGGGTTACACCAACGTGGGCAAGAGCACGCTGATGAACCTGCTGAGCAAGAGCGACGTCTTTGCCGAGAACAAGCTTTTCGCCACGCTGGACACCACGGTGCGCAAAGTTGTTTTAGGCAACCTGCCCTTCCTGCTCAGCGATACGGTGGGCTTCATCCGCAAGCTGCCGCACCAGCTCATCGAAAGCTTCAAGAGCACGCTGGATGAAACCCGCGAGGCCGACCTGCTGATGCACGTGGTGGACATCAGCCACCCGCAGTTCGAGAGCCAGTATCACACCGTCAAACAAACCTTGGAAGAGATCGGCGCAGGCGGAAAGCCCACCCTCGTGGTCTTCAATAAGATCGATGCCTACCGGCCAGCCCCGCACGACCCGCACGACCTGGCACCCAAGCGTGAGGACCAATTTTCATTGGCGGAATTGCAACAAACGTGGATGGCCCGTATCGCCGGTGATGAGGAGGCCATCTTCATCTCCGCCGTCCGCAAGGACAACATCGACGGGCTGCGAAAGCTGATGTATGACCGGGTGAAGGAGATCCACCTGGCGCGGTATCCGTACGAGAAGGATCTCTTGTGGCAGGAATGGGCGGTGGAGTGAAGGTGACCATGGATTTCACTCACCTTCATCCAGCCATTGGAATACGTTCATGAGCACTTCGTGCCAATGGTTCTCCCGTTGCTCGTCGAAGTAGTTGTGGTCATAGCCTGTAAATGCCATGACCGAGAGGCATGGCACATACGGTTGCAGCAAAGGCCAAGCGTAACAGTTGGGGCAGCTCGTGTCAGCTTTTCCGTATACGACCAATGTTGGAACGGTTGCTTGCGAGATGCCGATGACCGCAGGCTTTGAAAAGCTTTGGAAGGAGCTGTAATAGTCGCCCATGTACGTGCTGTCCGCTTGGGCAGGATCCAGCAATGCCTGGGCCAGCTTGACCCCATCGCGGTCCATGCTCCCTGGACAGGCATAGTCGCGGTCCACCAATGCGGCCATACGCCCTAACGGATCGGCGCTCATGAACACAACCTTGTCTATGCCGGGCGCGCCCGTGAGTTCCGCCGCGATGCGCGCACCTTGGGAATGGCCAACTACGTAAATGCGCCCGATTCCTGGGCTTTCCCTCAAAGCCGCGATCAATTGTTCATAAGCATTGACGTAGAAGCCAAGGTTGTTGTGGGCCTTGTATGCGGCTGGCGGCATCCCTGTGGCCGGATCCAAATAATAGTACTTCTCATCAAGTTCCGAGGTATCCGCGATAGCCGGTATCCCTGGCTTGGACAAGAGGAGGAAGTTGTACTGGGCTTGATCGAAGAGCTGCCTTGGAACCAGCGGGTAGTACACGCCGCCCATGCGCGTGTACAACGGAACCGGTTCCGATCCCGGGATGAAGATGAGCAGCGGCTTTCCATTGCCCGCCTGGCCGATGAACAGACCTTCCAGTTCCATGGCCGGCGTGGACAGATGGAACGTGGCACCAAGGTCCGGATGTTGCGTGAGATGGATGCTTCCGAGCGTCTGGACCTGTGCGGTGAGCCGTGCAGGAATGGCCAATTGCAGGGCGACAATAAAATGGGAAGCGAGGGAAGTGAGTTTCATTCCTTGGATGAACCGCGAATATCCGCCATTCAGGCCAGATCCGGATGCAGCGATCCGTTGAATGCATGGTCCATCGGGCTACGGTACATGGGCATCATCCTTTGGGCCGCTTTTCCTCTCGTTGATCAATGCAGGCAGGATACCAGTGCGAAGGCAATCCGGTTCCATCAGACCGGTGCCCCATAACAGGCATACTTTCGCCCCCGGTTTCCTGTTGGACATGGCGAAGGGCAAGAAGAGCGGGCGGGGCAAGGCAGGAAAGTCGTCCGGAGGGGCGAAGGTGCTCTGGAAAGTGTTGTTCCTGCTGCTCGCAGCGGCGTTCATAGGTGTGTTCACCTTGATCACACTGGTGCGCAAGGACGTCTTCGGTAAGCTGCCCACCACCGAGGAACTCGCGGCGGTGCGCAACGAAGAGGCCAGCCTGATCCTGGCTTCCAATGGGGCGGTGATCGGCAAGGTCTTCGCCGAGGAACGCACCAACGTGCGCTGGAAGGACTTGCCCACCCACGTGGTGGATGCGCTGGTTTCCACCGAGGACCAACGCTTTTTCGAACACAGTGGCGTGGATGCCTTCAGCTATGTGCGCGTGTTCTTCCGTACGTTGCTGGCCCGCGACCGCAGCGGCGGCGGCGGAAGCACCATCTCGCAGCAGCTCATCAAGAACCTCTATGGCCGCGATAGGCACGGACTGCTTACCGTGCCGGTGAACAAGATCAAGGAAGCGCTGGTGGCGCAACGCTTGGAGCAGGTGTACAACAAGGAGGACATCATCACCCTCTACCTCAACTCGGTGCCCTTCGGCGAGAATGTGTACGGCATTGAATCCGCCGCGGAACGCTTCTTCAGCAAGCCTGCATCGCAATTGAAGGTGGAGGAGGGCGCGGTGCTCATCGGCATGCTCAAGGCCAACACCGGCTACAACCCGCGCCTGCACCCCGAAGCATCCAAAGGCAGGCGCAACCAGGTGCTGGCGCTGATGGCGGGCAATGGGAAGCTCACCACCGCCGCGCGCGACAGCCTGCAGGCATTGCCGCTGGGGCTGCGCTATGCCGGGGCAGGGAAGTTCGACGACTACGGCTACTTCAATGCACGCGTGGAGCAGCAGGCGCGGGCGGCGCTGGCCAAGCTCAAGAAGAAGGACGGTTCAGCCTACGACCTGGAGAAGGATGGACTGCGCATCCACACCACGCTGGACACGGGGTTGCAGCAAGCCGCGTTGCGCGCAACGGCCAAGCAGCTTTCGGCCATGCAACCCAAACTGGACAGGGAACTGAAGGCACGCGGTACGCGGAAAGCCTGGGAAAAGGCGGAAGGAAGAAAGGCCGGTACCGCATGGAAGCGGAACGAACGGGCCGTGCGCGATGTGTTCACCTGGGATGACGCACCGCCGGACAGCATCAGCTACCGCGACAGCCTGTGGCACTACCACCGCATGCTGCAAGGCGCCTTCCTGATGGTGGATCCCGCCACCGGAAAGGTGCGCGCCTACAGCGGCGGCAATGATTTCCGGACGCTGCCCTACGACCAGGTGCAAGGCCGAAGGCCCGTGGCCTCCACCATCAAACCGTTGATCTACGCCGCCGCGCTGCGCAAGGGCTTTGAACCATGCACCTACCTCAACAACGAGGTGAAGAGCTATCCCGAGTACGAGGGTTGGACCCCGCAGAACTTCGAGAAGGACACCACCGGCGGCCAAGTAGCCATGTGGTATGCGCTTGCACATTCCATGAACGTGCCCACCGTGGACCTGTATTTCCGCACCGGTGCCGATACGATACGTGATACGTTCAAGGCGCTTGGCCTGCCCACGGGCGGTGTGGACAAACCCGCGTTGGCCTTGGGCGCGGCCGACTTGTCGTTGCAGGAGCTGGTGCAGGCGTACAGCGCCTTTGCCAACAACGGACTTACGCGCGGGCTGCAGCTTATTGAGAAGATCACCGATGCAACGGGCAAGGTGATATACCAGGGTAAAATGGCCCCGGCAAGGCGGGCATTGGACATGGAAGTGGCGGAGACCATCACGGCCATGCTTCAACGCGCGGTAAGCCAGGGCACCGGGGCCGCGATGCGCTCCCGCTTCGGGGTGCGCGGCGATCTTGCCGGGAAGACGGGTACTTCGCAGGATTACGCCGATGCCTGGTTCATCGGCTACACCCCGGACTTGGTGGCAGCTACGTGGGTGGGCGCACGAGACCCCTCCGTTCACTTCAACAGTGCCAATGGTACGGGATCACAATTGGCACTTCCGGTCATCGGGTACACATTGGAAGAGGTGCAACGTTCTTCCGTGATGCGCGGCAAGTACCTCACCTCTTTCCCGCTGCCGGCAGACTCCGTGAACATGGCTTGCGAGCCGCGGCGGGCAGGCACATTATTGGAGCGTGTGCTGGATGTGTTCTTCCATCCGGACAACAAAGACGCGCCGGAGCGGAAACAAGTACCGGAACGGAAAAGCGAGAAGAAGGAGGAAGGGTTCTTCAGGAAGCTTTTCCCGAAGAAACGATAAGTTGCCCGGAAAGCCCTGGCGACTTTGTGCTCAAGATCGGCTCCAACGCAAGGCCAGCCACCGTCCGAGCGGATCGCGAAGGCGCATGAACGGTCGTTCCCAATAGCGATAGATCAGTGTGGCCATGGTGATGCAGCCTGCGATGAACAAGGCATAGTGCATGGCACATTTCCCTGCGGACGGGTCTGGAACGAATTTTCCGAGGAGGTACAACATCGGAAGATGAACCAAGTAGAGCGCATAGGTGATCAGGCTAAGGCCGCGCATAGGTGCATTGATGGGCCCTGCGGAATGCCACGAGGAAAGCAGCGGCAGCAACAAGGCCATGGCCAACGCACAGGTACTTTCAAGGCCGATCACCATGAAGCATGGTGCATCGGGATAATGCAGCTTGCTGAAAAGCAGCAGGGCAGCAAGTCCCGACAACAGGGCGGGCCAACGCACACGGAGCCACTGGGCAGGCCAACGCCGCGCGATCAACGCTGCAAGCATGCCCATGCCCGGCGCATCCAAGCGTGTGATCACCAACTTTTGCACCCACAGTGCCCTGGTCGTGTCATCCTCCACGTGGTGCATCACGGTAAGGCGCCCGGCCACGGGCAGCAGGATGAATAGCGCACATGCTACAAGGAACGACCGCTCACTCCGGATGCCGGCCCGTGCAGCCAGGAAGAACGTGATCAACGGAAATAACAGGTAGAACCATTCCTCCACGGCCAACGACCATGATTCCCAGAAAGACAAGTCCAAGGGCAGGTGGAAGTTCTGCATGAACACCGCGTAGGCCGCCGTGGCATGGCTGAGCATTCCCGGTGCCTGCCCGAAGAAAACGAGCAGGATGTTCAGCACCAGGAACAGGAAGTAATTGGGGAGGGTGCGCAGCCAACGGCGCTGCATGAAATCGGCGAAGCGGAGCGTGGCGGGCGCTTGGGTAGTGAGGCTGTCAAGCAGAATGCCGCCAATGAGGAAGCCACTGAGCACGAAGAACAGGCCTACCCAGTCAACATGCGGAACGTTGGGGAAGCTTGGCCAATGTTGAGCCACCAAATGGCCCGTATGCGAGAGCATCACCATGATGCCGGCCGTAGCCCGCATCAGGTCCAGGCCGAAGATCTTTTCATGCGTTCCGGCCATGCGTTGCATGGTTACGCAAATGCCTGCAGATCGCAGAGCTTCCGGTACTGCCCATGGGCGGCGAAGAGCTGTGCATGCGTGCCCCGCTCGATGATCTTCCCTTGGTCCAGCACGATGATCTCATCGCAATGCTGGATGGTGCTCAGGCGGTGTGCGATCACCAAGGAGGTGCGGTCCTTCATCAGCTTGAAGAGCGCGTCCTGCACCAGCTTTTCGCTTTCGGTGTCCAAGGCGGAAGTGGCCTCGTCCAGGATCAGGATCGATGGGTTGCCGAGCACCGCGCGTGCAATGGCGATGCGCTGCTTCTGGCCGCCGCTGAGCCGGTTGCCCGCATCGCCGATGCCGGTCTGATAGCCCTGCGGCAGGCGTTCGATGAATTCGTGCGCGTTGGCGATCTCCGCCGCGCGCTGGATGTCCGCTTCGCTGATGCCGGTGCGTCCGAATGCGATGTTGGCCGCCACGGTGTCGTTGAACAACAGGCTGTCCTGCGTCACGATGCCCATCAACGCCCGCAGGTCATGGACCTTCAGGTCGCGGATGTCCGTGCCATCAATGGTGACGGCACCCGCCGTGACATCGAAGAAGCGCGGGAGCAGCCCGGCCAGCGTGGTCTTGCCACCGCCGCTGGTGCCCACCAGGGCCACGCTTTTGCCTTTGGGCACGGTGAGGTTGATGTTTTGCAGCACGGGCTTGTCGCCATAGGTAAAAGCCACGTCCTTGAATTCCACGCGATCGTTGAAGGCCGTCACCGGCTTCGCTTCCGGCTTTTCCGTGATGGTGTTGGGCACCGCCAGCAGGTCGAACACGCGCTGGGCGCTGGAGGAGCCGCGCACAATGCCGGAGTAGCCCTGTGAAAAGCCCTTGATGGGCGTGAGCAACTGGGAGAAGATGATGATGAAGCCCAAGAAGCTGTCGCCGCTGAGGCTGGCGTCCGGCCCCAGCACCAGGGTGCCCCCGATGAACGCGATGGCGGCCATCACCATGGTGCCCAGTGTTTCGCTCAGCGGCGAGGCCACGTCCTGCCGGTTGAGCATGCTGATGCTGGCGCGCGTTAGCAGTTCGTTTTCGCGCTCGAAGCGCCGGCGCATGTTCTCCTCTCCGTTGAAGGCCTTCACCACGCGCATGCCGGTGAGGGTTTCCTCCACGCGGGCCAGCAGGTCGGCGCTTTTCTCCTGCACGCGCGTGCTGCGCTTCTTCAGGCTGCGGCTGATGCGCCCGATGAGCAGGCCACTGATGGGCAGCAACAGCAGGGACCACAGTGTGAGCGCCGGAGAGAGCGTGACCATGGTGCCCAAGAACAGGATCACCGCGATCGGCTCGCGCACCACCATTTCGATGGAGTACATCACCGAGTACTCCAGCACCTGCATGTCATTGGTGATCAATGAGAGCAGGTGGCCCTTGCGTTCGTCGTTGTGGTAGCGCAGCGGCAGCTCCAGCATCTTGTCGTAGATGCGCGAGCGCACATCGCGGATGATGCGGTTGCGGAACGTGCAGATCGCGCGTACCGCGAGGTATCGGAAGATGTTTTTCAGCAGGAACAGCGCCACCACCGTCAGGCAGATGATGCCCAATGCCCCTACCTGGCCGTGCAGGTCGATCAGGCGCGTGAGCGACCAGTTAAAGCCCTGCTCAAGCGAAGCCTTGTTCAACGCGAAGGCCGGACGCACATGCACGGCCTGTGTTTGCCCCAGCAGCAATCGCAGGAACGGAATGAACAACAGCATGCTGGCCAAGTGGAAAATGGTGGCCAGCAGGTTGAACACGCCATTGAGCACCGCGAACCGGGCATACGGCCGCCCGAAGCGCAGGATGCGGAGGAAGTTCTTCATGCAAAGCGCCAAAGGTATTTGGGCGGGGAAGGAAATGCAGCAATTTGCCAATTTGCCAA
>JAFDZG010000114.1 GCA_018267065.1 Bacteroidota bacterium | reverse complement strand
GTGTACGGCGCGGTGTGCGCGGGTTGCGGCAGCCATGATGATTTCCCCACCACCCCCGGGGCCTGGAGCAGCACCAACAACTCCTTCAACTGCAACCTGGGCGTGTTCAAGTTTGATTTTGAGGCCCCCTTGGTGATCGCCGGCTTGGCAGCGAACGGCCCGCTTTGCGCCGGGGCGGAAATACAATTCAGCAATCTGGGCTACTTGGGCACCAATTGGACTTGGGATTTCGGCGACGGCACGCAATCCACCTCACAGGCCCCCACGCACCAGTACGGCTCACCTGGCGTGTACACCGTGCAGCTGATCGCTTCCAACCCCAACGCGTGCAATGGCGCGGATACGGCAAGCATCCAAGTTGCCGTGCTCCCTGCAGCGCCCTTGCTGCAGCCGCTCAACGACTTGATGCTATGCGGCCCTGTGGACTCACTGGTGCTCATTGCGGATGCCCAAGGAACTGCGGACCACTGGACATGGTCCTCCAGCCCGTTCTTCCTGGACACCCTGAACGCCGCGCCAACGGACAGCACGGCACTGATCTCCCCGGCCGGCCCGGGTATTTATTATGTGCAGGCACGGCATGGCAATGGCTGCACTGCCACAGGGCAGGTTACCATCACCGCCCAACTGTACCAGGCTGCCATATCGCCGAACGTCTCCATCTGCACGTATGACACCGCCACCATCAGCCTCAGTGGCATTGACGCAGGCTCCACCATCCAATGGTCGCCCCCGGCGCTGATCATTGCGGGCCAGGGAAGCCAGCAAGTGCTGGTGAGCCCGCCAACTGCCACATGGTTCATTGCCCAAGTAACCACGCCAAGCGGTTGCACATGGGCTGACAGCGCCTTTGTGAACGTGGGGCTGATGAGCGGCAGCGGCGTCACCGCCAGCGTGGACCAAACCGTGGTGCTGCCCGGCACGGTGGTACACCTGACCGCTACGCCATCCACCGGAGTGACCTATTTGTGGCAACCGGCAAACGCCGTAAGCGATGCCACCATTGCTGCACCAACAGCCACGGTAAATCAGACTACCACGTTCATCGTGACGGTGAGCGACGGCATCTGCTCCAGCATGGATTCGGTGACCGTATTTGTCCATGAATTGGTCTGTGATGAGCCTGACATCTTCGTGCCTGATGCGTTCACTCCCAATGGCGACGGCAACAACGACCTGCTCTTCGTGCGCGGCCGCAACGTGGCCTCCATGGAGCTGAAGGTCTTTGACCGCTGGGGTGAGGTAGTCTTCGCCACTGAAGACCAAGCCGAGGGTTGGGACGGCAACTACAAGGGCAAACCCGTGGACCCGGCGGTGTACGTGTATTGGCTCACGGTGCGCTGCGTGGACGGGCAGGATTACTTCCACAAGGGAAATGTTACCGTGATCCGATGATCGGTTTGAAGATGCAAACCTCAAGGAGCAACCTGCGCACTGCACACTGCAGGCTGCTTGCCGCTTCCTGCCTCATCCTTATCCTCACCCCCTTGCACAACTTCGCACAGGACATCCACTTCTCGCAATTCTTCAACGCTCCTTATGCCCAAAACCCGGCGAACATCGGGCAGTTCAACGGCGACTACCGCATGGGCGCCATCTACCGCCAGCAGTGGCGCAGCGTCACCATCCCATACAATACCTTCGGCATCGGCGGTGATGCGGCCAACTTGGCCGGCATGCACGGCCTAGGCCTGGCCGCATGGATGTACAATGACAAGGCCGGCACCTCGCAACTGAACACCTTTCATGCGGACCTCGGCGCCAGTTGGACGCAGCACTTCGCCACGGCACATGCGCTCACCCTCGGCATGCAGGCGGGATTCACCAACGTGGCCATTGATTACAATGCCTTGCGTTTCGATGCCCAATACAACGGCTTCTCCTACGATCCCTCCTTGGGCAACGGCGAGCAGTTTGGGCGCGATGCACGCTCCCGCATGGACCTGCACGCTGGGATCGGCTACCGTTACACGCCGGAAAAGCGGCGAAACATCAGTGCGGGCCTCGCCCTCTTCAACCTCACCACACCGGATGTTTCGCTCTTCGATGCCGGGCCTTCACCGCTGGACCTCCGCACGCTTTTCCACGCCGGTGCGCAGCTTCCGCTGGGCGAAAAACTGGACCTTCTGCCCGACATGCAGTGGCAAACGCAGGGCAAGTTCCGCGAGTTTGATGTCGGGGCGGCGGTGCGTTACATCCTGCTGGACCAGTGGGGCCTAAGCAGGTCCGTGCAAGGCGGCCTGTACATGCGCGCCAAGGACGCGGGCTACCTCTACGCCGGGCTTGAGCACGAGGACTGGACCTTCGGCCTGAGCTACGACATCAACTTGAGCCGCCTGGAGCCTGCCAGCCGCAACCGGGGCGGGTTTGAGATCACCGCCATCCACGTGTTCCGCAAGCGGCCGCCCGTGCCCGTGCGCTACAAGGCATGCCCCGACCAGCTGTGATGCAAGGCTGCCGCCACATACGCCTGCTTATTGCCGCGCTGTTCGCCATGGCCGCACACGTGCTGCTTGCACAAAGTGCCGAGCAGTTCACCGCCTGGGGCGACAAGGCCATGGAGCTCGGGCAACATTACGGGGCTTCGCGCTACTACGGGGAAGCCTTGGGCAAAACGCCCGGCCTGATGGAACTGCAATGGAAGTACGCCGAAGCCTGCCGCCTGAGCAACCAGTACGGCGAAGCAGCCTTGTCCTACGACAAAGTACAGAAGAAGGACCATGCACGGAATCACCCGGAAGCCCTGCGCTGGCTGGCGGAAATGCAGATGAGCACCGGACAGTACGAAGAAGCTGGCCGCACGTGGGCCAAGGTGAAACAGAAGGAACGCAGGAAAGATTCCGTAGTGGCGCAGCGTGCGGACAATGGCATGGAGGGCTGCAAATTGGCGAAGGCCATGTTGAGAACCCCCGACAGCTTGGTTCAGGTGAAGCACCTGCCCATGCCGGTGAACAGCTTCAGCAGCGAGCTCGGCGGGCGCACCGGTCCGGACAGCGCGCTGTACTTCACCTCCCTGCGCGGCGAAGTGAACAACGATGGCGAAGTGAAGGACACCGCCACCTACCGCGCGCGGATCTTCAAGGCAACGGAACAAGGCGGCAAGTGGTCCGGGCCTGTGGCGTTACCAGCCAACGTGAACAACGGGCACAACAACGCCAACAGCGCGTGGTCCACGGACGGGCGCTGGTTCTATTTCTCGCGGGAAGAAGCGCCGGGCGAATTCAGCATCCGCGCGTTGGACCTGCACAACCCTGCTGATACCGGGAGCGTGGTGCTGCGCAAGCCGGGCTACACCGTAACCCAGCCGATGGCGACCACCTTCGAAGGCGGTGAAAGGCTCTTCTTCGCCAGCAACATGCCCGGTGGCCAAGGCGGGATGGACATCTGGTGGGGCACGCTTGTTGGCAAGGACCTGATCGATCCCAAACCCTTAGGCCCAACGGTGAACACCCCGGGCAATGAGGTGACGCCCTTCCTCGATGGCCCCAAGGGCATGCTCTACTTCAGCTCCGATTTCCTGCCGGGCATGGGCGGCTACGACCTGTTCAAGAGCCTGCTGGGCCATGTTTCCGCCGGTACGCCGATCAACTTGGGCGTGCCGTTCAACAGCGAAGCAAACGACCTGTACCCGGCGGTGAACGAGACCGCCGGTACGGGCTGGTTCACCAGCAACCGCAAGGGGGCCTTCGCGGAAAAGGGTGAAACCTGCTGCAACGACCTGTTCCGCTTCAGCTACCCGCACCAAGCCCCGGTGGTGGAAACGCCCAAGCCCGACACCACGGAAGTGCGCGCCCGGCAGGAAAGGCGCCTCACCTCGCTGCGCGAAAAACTCCCCATCCGCCTCTACTTCCACAACGACGAGCCGAACCCGCGCAGCTGGGACACCACCACCACGCTGGACTATGGGCAGACCTTCCGCAGCTACGCCGCCAAGCGCGCGGAGTACGATTCGGCCTGGCACGCCAAGCCCGGCGACACCACCGCCTTTGATGCGTTCTTCACGCAACAGGTGGAGGGCAACTTCAACCTGCTGAATGACTTCACCACACTGCTGCAACAGGCCATGGCCGAAGGCCAGCAGATCACCCTGCAAGTGCGCGGCTACGCCAGCCCGCTGGCCAAGAGCGACTACAACAAAAACCTCTCACTGCGGCGGATCGAAAGCCTTGTGCATTACCTGGAACGCTGGAACAACGGTGCGCTCCTGCCCTATCTGCGCGGCACCGCCGGCAACGGCGGCCGCTTGGTGATCGAACGGTCGCCTTTCGGCAAAAGCACGGCCAACCCCGATGTGAGCGACCGCTTGGACGACCTCCGCAACTCGGTGTACGGCGTGGGCGCGGCGAAGGAGCGGCGCATTGAGATCGAGCAGGTGAAGGGCGCCCCGTGAGGACGATCGGCCCCGGCGGAATGGGGTTGCAACATTGGGGCGGCAACCTTGGCCAACATCGTTGCTACCTTGGCCGCGACCACCACCGATCCGATGAACCTTTTGCTGCTATCCAATTCCACCTTGCCGGGGGAACCATATTTGAACTGGGGCCGGGAGCACATCGCACAGTTCCTGGGCGCGCCAAAGCGCATTGCCTTCGTGCCCTTTGCGGCGGTCACCACCAGCATGGATGACTACGCCACCCGCACCAGCGCCGTGTTCGCGGAGCTGGGCCACGAACTCTTCAGCCTGCATGCCGAACAGGACAAGGTGAAAGCCCTGACCACGGCCGAAGCAGTGGTGATCTGTGGCGGAAACAGCTTTCAACTGCTGCGCACCCTGTACAGCACGGAACTGGTGCGCGCCATCCGCGTGCGGGTGTTGGGCGGCCTGCCCTATATCGGTTGGAGCGCGGGCAGCAACGTGGCCTGCCCCACCATCATGACCACCAACGACATGCCCATCACCGAGGTGCCCACCCTGCGCGCCATGGGCCTGGTGCCCTTTCAGATCAACCCGCACTACACCGAGGCCACCATTCCCGGTCAGGGCGGTGAAAGCCGCGACCAGCGCATTGCGGAGTATTTGGAAGTGAACCGCAAGGCGGTGGTGGTGGGCCTGCGGGAAGGTACGCTGCTCCATGTGCAGGGCGAAAAGCTCACCGTGGAAGGCCGCGGCATGCGCGTGTTCCGCCATGGCAAGGAAGCCAAGGACATCGCCGGCGGCGTGGAACTGCGCACCTCCTTGGCGGACGCATGATCCGTACACGGTGAGTTGTTGATCGCTTCGGCTTTCCAAGGGAAACCGGCGCAACACCGCCTGTAAGTTCGCGTCCAATAGAACGGCATGGAAGGCGAAGTGACCAAAGCGACCGGATTGTTGTACAGCGTGGGCATGGACCTGCTGCTGTTGTTGAAGATCATCGGCATCCTGGTGGCGGCCTGGTTGGTGGAGCGGCTCATCTACTTCGGCCTGCGGCGGGCTTACGCCAAAAGCAAGGCCAAGGGGCGCGAGGAAATGACGCGCTACCGCTTCTTCCGCAACGGCGTGCGCACCTTGGTGGTGATCCTCGCCGTGATCGCCATCGTGTACACGGTACCATCGTTACGCGCACTTGCCTTCACCCTGTTCGCCGGCGCGGGCATCCTGGCCGTGGTGATCGGCTTCGCGGCCCAGAAGGCGCTCAGCGACATCATCAGCGGCATCTTCATCGTGGCCTTCCGCCCATTCCGCGTGGGCGACATGATCCAGGCGGGTGAGGCCGGCGTGTTCGGCACCGTGGAAGACATCAACTTGCGCCACACTACCATCCTCACTTTTGAAAACAGGCGGCTCGTGATCCCCAACTCCATCCTCAGCGAGGACCGGATCATCAACAGCACCATCCGCGACGAGAAGACCTGTGAGTTCATTGAGTTTGAGCTGGCCCAGCACGC
>JAFDZG010000113.1 GCA_018267065.1 Bacteroidota bacterium | reverse complement strand
GCCGAATTGCCGAAGAGCACCTCGCTGGAGGCGATCGCCGCCTTCAGTTCCGTTTCGCCATGCACCAGCGTGGTGATGAACGCTGCAAGCTCCTTCTGCAACCCGCGTTCGTGCGGGGCTTTGGCGTGCTGCGCGATCAGGTCCTCGGCGTGGGTGCGTTCCCACGTGGTGAAGATCAGTGCAGCCTTCGCCGCATCGGCATCGCTGTTGTTCAGCCAGAACTGGTAGAACTTGTAGGGCGAGGTGCGCGCGGGATCGAGCCAGATGTTGCCGCCCTCGCTCTTGCCGAACTTGGTGCCATCGGCCTTGGTGAGCAGCTGTGTGGTCACGGCGTAAGCCTCGCCCCCGCCCATGCGGCGGATCAGCTCGGTGCCCGTGGTGATGTTGCCCCATTGGTCGCTGCCGCCCATCTGCACGCTGCAGCCCTCGTGCTTGTTCAGCCACTGGAAGTCGTAGCCCTGCACCAGCTGGTAGCTGAACTCCGTGAAGGAGAGGCCCTCCTCCAGGCGGCTCTTCACGCTGTCCTTGGCCATCATGTAGTTCACGGTGATGTGCTTGCCCACCTCGCGGATGAAGCGCAAAAAGCCCATGTCCTTGAACCAGTCGTAGTTGTTCACCATGCGGGCGGCATTGCTGCCGCTGAAATCCAGGAAGCGCTCCAATTGCTTCTTCACGCAGGCTTCGTTGTGCCGCAGGGCCTCCTCATCGAGCAGGTTGCGTTCGGTGCGCTTGCCGCTGGGGTCGCCCACCATGCCCGTGGCACCGCCCACCAGGGCTAAGGGCCTGTGGCCGCAGCGCTGGAAGTGGGTGAGCGTCATCACCTGCACCAGGTGGCCCACATGGAGCGAATCGGCGGTGGGGTCAAAGCCGATGTAGCCCGTCGCGGGGCCTTTCAGCAGGTGTTCCTCCACGCCGGGGGTGCTGTCCTGAAGCATGCCGCGCCAGCGGAGTTCTTCGATGAAATTGGTGAGGGCCATGTGTATATGCCGCAAAGGACGCAAAGAAATGGGGACGTGTTGAAAAAATGACTCGCGCGAAGACGCGAAGGATGTTGAGCCAGGAAGATGAAGGGGGGACCCCTTCGAAGGCCAACATAGGTGCTTGGCACCTGTTATCTTTGTTGCACAGTAAGACATCATTTGCGATGAGCACCGACGCGATGAAGTTGGAATTGATCGAGTGGCTTGCGCGGCTCAAGGACCCCGGCGTGCTCGGCTCGTTGCTCCAATGGAAAAAGGTCAATGAATCCGCGGACTGGTACGCGGATCTGACGATTGCACAAAAGGCATCCGTTGAACGCGGATTGGCTGATGCCGCCAACGGAAGATCCATACCGTCCAGCGAGGTGTGGAAGCACCATGGCGACCAAGCGAAAGGTTGAGTGGACGCCGGAAGCGGTTCAGCAATTGGGTCGCATCCGGAAATTTGTTGAACAAAGTTGGGGCACGGCCATTGCATCACGATTTATTTCGCTGCTCCAGGAATTCGAGGCATTGGTGGTTCAATTCCCAATGGGATATCCGGCATCGCCGACACGCCCTGAACTACGCATGGCCACGATCCACAAAAACATAAAGGTGATCTACCGGGTGGACCCCGGACGCATCCTGGTGGTCACCCTGTTGGATAACCGTGCGGACAACAGCGCATGGGACTGACCTTAACCCCCTACCCCAACATGGATCGACACCTGCGCCAAGGCTTGCCCATAAACCAGATTCTTTAGGGTCAGCCATGGATTTTGTGACCGGAGGAACAGGCATCGTGGGCGCGCACGTGATCGACGCGTTGCTTTCGCAAGGCCGTGAAGTACGTGCGCTGCTTCGAAAAGGTAGCGATACCTTCATCGTGCAGCGCATATTGAGGCACTACCATGCCGATGGCGCAGAACGTTTCGACCGGATACAATGGATGGAGGGCGACCTGTTCGATCCGGATGCGTTGCGATCGGCCATGCACGGCGTGGAGCACGTGTACCACTGTGCGGCACTGGTTTCCTTCGATCCGCGCGATGCACGCGCCCTGCACGCGATCAACGCAACAGGTACGGCCAATGTGGTGGATGCCGCGTTGGAAGCCGGGGTGAAACGGCTGTGCCACGTGAGTTCCACGGCCACCATCGGCGGTGCGCTGGATGGCGGCACCGGTGATGAGACCAAGCCTTTCGTGGAGGACCGGCGATCTTCGCCCTACGCGACCAGCAAGGCGTATGCGGAACTGGAGGTGCAGCGCGGCATTGCGGAGGGCCTGCAAGCGGTGATGGTGAATCCCTGCGTGGTGATCGGTCCGGGTTTCACCGGGCGCAGCAGCATGACGATGATCGAACGCGTCAGCAAAGGCACGCGCTTCTTCCCCACAGGCAGCAACGCCGTGGTGGATGCCCGCGATGTGGCCACCGCCATGACGCGCTTGATCACCGAAGGCGCGACCGGCGAGCGGTATTTGCTGATCGGTGAGAATCTTCCCTACCGCAAGCTGTTCACCTTGATCGCAGCAAGTGCAGGCAAACCCGCCCCTGCCCTGCTGTTGCCGAAATGGGCGCTGGAATTAGGCTGGCGCGCGGAAGCGTTGCGCACATTCTTCGGGGGCAGGCCATTGATCACGCGGCATACCGCCGGCACCGCCTCACGTCTGCGGCATTATGACGGCTCCAAGACGGAGCGGCTGCTCGACATGCAGTTCCGAAAGGCGGACGAGGCTGTGGAAAACGTGGCCGATTTCCTGGGCGGGCAGTAATG
>JAFDZG010000112.1 GCA_018267065.1 Bacteroidota bacterium | reverse complement strand
GAGATCCACATGCTGTTGATGCTGGCCCTGCATGTGGTGCGCACCGCTTGGCTGATCACACGGCGCAAGTCGATCATCCCCGGAATCCTGCTCCTGTTGGTCTGTGCGTGCGGCGCCGCGTTGATGTACCTGGCTCCCGGCAATGCCGTGCGCGGGTCGATGTTCGCGGACACGCACCTCCTGTGGCACTCCTTGGGCATGGGCGCGTTGCAGTCCGTGCGGTTCGTGGGTTCCTGGCTGCTCTCCCCTGCCCTGCTGGTCTGCGGCGTGCTTTACCTTCCTCTGCACGCGTTGCTGCGCGAACGCATTCCAGGATTCCGCGAACTGCTCCGCCTGCCGTGGTGGATCGCGGCTTTGCTACCGTTCTTGCTGGTGATGGCAGTCACGTTTCCGGCGTACTGGAGCACCGGCCTGTTGGGCCAGCACCGCACCATTAACGTGGCCTGCATTTTCTTCATTCCCTTGGCCTGGCTGAATTTGGCCATCTGGCTGGAGCGCGGCGTGCTGCAGCGGGCCAAGAGGGTGCCCGAGCCACGTCTTTCAGCCTACGGCATGGCTTTGTTCCTGGTAGCGCTGAACGCCACGGGCAACGGCTTTGCGGCCAATGCCGACCTCTTCGGCGGGAGCGCCACCGCCTACCACCGGGTGATGGGCCAACGCGAACAGCTACTGCGCGCGGCGGCGTCCGATCCATCGGCCAAGGTCACTTTCATTCCTCAGGCCAAGCCACCACGCACTTTGCCGAGCTATGAAGGCCAGTACCGGCTGCGGGACTGGATGATGCAATGCGAAGCACGGTTTTACGGCGCAGGTCCCGATCAGGTGAACCTGGCCGGTGAGTGACGTGTTCACAACGACCTGGCAAATTCAGCCGTGCGTTGCGCGCGGCACGCCTTTGAAAATCCACCCGGACCAGTGGTTGCAACGTTCCTTTGAATTGAAGATCAATGGCCATGATGCCCCTCCGCGGACGCTTCGCCATGACCGCACCAAATTATCGGCGGGGAAGCATGCCCGTGGATGTTTGCGTGCAGCAAGTTCGCCCGAAGTACTTCCAAAAACTGCTGACATTTCCGCGGGGGTTACCACGGGGCAGCGATAGGCGGAAGTGCAACAGGGGGGCCACCGGCAAGCCCATGGGCAATATCGGCGGGGCGGCTTCACCGCAGCGGCCTTGAGATGAACACGGCGAATCCGCATCTTTGCCCCGCATGGCAACACATTTGGTAACCGGCGGCTGCGGGTTCGTGGGCCGCAACATGGTAAAGCGGCTCTATGCACAAGGCGCCCGCGTGCTCTTCATCGACGACCTGAGCGTGGGCACCCACCCCAATTTGTGGCTGGGGCACGAGCTGAACGTTGAGCTCCGGGGATTGCAGATCTACGGCAAAGAAGAACGGCTGCTCTTCCTGAAGGCCGACCTGCGCGACATATTGCGCGAACTGAACAAGGACCCTCAGTATTTCCGGAAGAGTTTCGGGCTCGATATCGTGCATTTTGACGACATCTTCCACTTTGCGGCCATTGTGGGGGGGCGCAGCAAGATCGACGGCGACCCCATGCTGGTGGCCCAGGACCTGAGCATCGACGCCGAGATGTTCCTGTACGTGTGCCGCAACAAGCCCCGCCGCTTTCTCTACCCCAGCAGCAGCGCGGCCTATCCCATCGACCTGCAGACCGAAAGCAATACACTCCAGCTCAAGGAGAGCGACATCGACTTCAGGAAGATGGGGGAACCGGACATGACCTACGGTTGGAGCAAACTTACCGGTGAGTTCCTGGCCAAGATCGCGGCCAGCCACTATGGCGTGCATGTCACTTGCATCCGCCCCTTCAGCGGGTATGGTGAAGATCAAGACCTGTCCTACCCCGTTCCCGCCATCGCTGCCCGTGCAGCAAAAATGGAGAACCCCTTCGAGGTATGGGGCACCGGCAAGCAAGGCCGCGACTTCGTGCACATTGACGACGTTCTGGACCTCACGCTGCTGGCCATGGACAAGATCGGTGACGGCCGCGCCATCAACATCGGCATGGGGCGCCTCACTTCGTTCCTGGAGCTGATCGAGGTCTTCACCGGCTTTGCGGGATACAAGCCCTCCATCAAGCCCCTGCTGGATAAGCCGGTGGGCGTTCACAGCCGCTATTGCGACATGACGTGGGTGGAGCAAAACCTCGGTTGGAAGGCGAAGATCAGCATCGAAGAAGGAATGCGCCGGGTATACGAGGCGGCATTAAAGAGGATCTAAGCATCAGCGGACCAGGCGGCCAGGGCATGGAATTGCCCGCTTCCCGACCGATCGTCCTATCAATCCATCGCCCGACCTTCCGATCCCATGCACATCATCTGCTTCGGCCCGGGCCCCCGGTTCAAAGGCGGCATAGCACAGTACAACACGGCCTTGGCACGTGCACTGAAGGACCAGGGCGCAGAGGTCTCCATCGTCAGTTGGACCCAGCAGTACCCGGCCATCATTCCGCGCGAGTTCGTGGACAAGGCCAGCCGCAGCAGCTTTCTGGAGGGCTACGACATTCCGGTGCACTACCTGACGAACTGGAACGCCCCGCGCACATGGTGGCGGACCGCCAAGGCCATCGCGGCACTAGGTCCGGACAAGGTGATCATCCAGTGGTACAATCCCACGCAGGGCATCCCGCTGAACACCATCGTGAAGTACTTGCGCAACCACACCAAGGCGGAGATCCTCTTCGACCTGCACTTCGTGGCCGCCAAGGAACAGAGCTCATTGGATGCGCGACTCACCCGCATGGCATTGCGGCACGGGCACAGCTACATCGTGCACGCATACAAGACCGCGGAAGAGCTGAAGGCGCTGATGCCGGACAAGCAGCTCGAAGAAACCTTGGACGGTGCGCGGAGGAAGGTGAACGGGGAATGGCGGGTGGTGCACGGTGCAGGCGATGGGAACGAAGCTGCGGCCTCCGCCCGTCCGGTGATCAAGCTCTACCACCCCATCTACTCGCTGTTCAAGCCCGACCCTGCGTTTGACAAGGAAGCGTGGAAGGCCAAGCACGGCTTGCGGAAACACGTGTTCCTCTTCTTCGGCTTCATCCGCAAGTACAAAGGGTTGCACCATTGCATCGAAGCCTTTGCCGAACTGGCAAAACAGCGGGATGATGCAAGCCTGATGATCGTGGGCGAACGCTTTTGGCAGACCGTGGACCAAGGCAAGCTGGGCACCAAACTGAAGAACGTGCTCTTCGGCACCATGAAGAAGCTCTTCCTGAAAAAGGCCGACGACGAGCGCAACTACGACCCATTGGCCTTGGTGGATGCCCTTGGCATCCGCAACCGAACACTGGTGGTGGACCGCTTCATACCAAATGAGGAAGTCCCCCCTTATTTCCAAGCGGCGGACACCATCGTGCTTTTTTACGAAACCGCGACCCCCAGCGGCGTGGAGAGCCTTAGCTACAACTTCAAACTTCCTGCGGTGGCCACGCGGGTGGGGCACTTCCCGGAAACCATTACCAACGGCTTCAACGGCTATTTGGCCGAACCGGGGAACATCGCCGACATGGTACGGGTGATGAACGCCAGCATCGACCAGCCCATCCCGCGGGAAAATGTGGTGGAAGCCACGAAGGCCATGAGTTGGGCAAACTATGCGAAGGCCGTCCTGGCCGGATAGCGCGCTCTTCACCCGCAGGCCGGTCCGGGCTGCATGTGCTTTTGGCCTGAATGGAATTGAGAATGGCTTTAGGGTGGTTCGAGGTACCCCGTTGCGGCGGCACGATCGATGGTGAAGGTTCTTGTGGATCTCACCGGAAGGCAGGTTTGAAGTACTTCGAGCCACCCTTTACGGACAGCATCCGAAGATCGTAAACCTTGAAAGAGGCTCCAACGCCCCGGCAACAATCGCCTTCTTGCGGAAACGATCTGTCGCCATTGGCCGTATGAAGCGGTTCGCCCCCGTGATCCACAATAGGGTGGTGGAACTTTCCACCGGCCTCACCCCCGTTGATTTCCACGGATGGAACAACTTTGCGAGAACCTCATTTTGACAACCATGTCCCACATTCGGATCCCTTTGATGATGCCCGTACTGCTGATGGCGGGCCTGGCACCGGCAATTGCCTTGGCACAAGGCGGAGCCCCAGTGAATGACCTCTGCTCGTCCGTGACACCCCAAGCCTTGGCTGTGGGCAGTCCGCTCACCTTCACCGGTGACAATTCAAACGCAACTTTTCCGGGGGATGCCGCACCGGGCACCGTGATGGCCCAGTATCCCGCTCCCAACACCTGGCACGCCTTCACCACCACCGCGTGCAGCAATGTTACCGTGAGCTATTGCGGTACGGCAGCGGGTTGGAGCAACGTGTGGAAGCTGCTCTCCACGGATTGTCCGGCGGATTCCCTCATCGGGGCATCCGTCTCCGACACCACCACCTGCGCCAACCACAACTGGACCTTCACCTTCAACAACCTGGCCACAGGCACTTACTACTTGCCGGTGCCCAACTTCGGCTTTGGACAGGGTGGCGGGCCGTACAGCATAGACGTGAGCGCCGTTGCTTGCGCCGGTTCCAACGACCTCTGCACCAGCGTGGTGCCGCAGGCGCTCGCCGTGGGGGCCTCGCTCACCTTCACCGGGGACAACAGCACCGCCACTTTTGACGGGGATGCCGCACCGGGCACCGTGATGGCCCAGTACCCGGCTCCCAACACCTGGCACGCCTTCACCACCACCGCGTGCAGCAACGTTACCGTGAGCTACTGCGGTACGGCAGCGGGTTGGAGCAATGTGTGGAAGCTGCTCTCCACGGATTGCCCGGCG
>JAFDZG010000111.1 GCA_018267065.1 Bacteroidota bacterium | reverse complement strand
CGCGACATCGTGACCAACATGGCCACGCTGGCCGAGGTGCGCGGGTTGACGGGATCGAGTGCCGGTTTCATGCAGGCGTCCGACTTGGCAACGCGGATTGTCGAGGCGTCGCAAGGCCGCATGGACTTGGTCAAGCAGGAGCAAGTGCTGCGCCAGTACAAATACAGCGGCGCGCAGTTGGCGACCGATGAAGGCGTGGCTTCCGTGATGGCGTTCGGTGAGCAGTTGACGACAGCCGGCTCCGGTGGCGGCGGTGGCCGTGGCGTGAGCCAAGCCGGCACCGCGATGACGCAAGTCTTGAAGACGCTGATCGGCGGCAGGATCAACAAGGTCACGTTCGAGTTGCTCGAACAGATGGGAATGATCGACAGCGGTAGCGCGGTGGGCAAGACCACCACCACGTCGCTGAACTCACTCATCAAGATCAAGGGATCGCAACAGGGCATCCGCGATCCGTTCGGGTGGCTGCAAGACGTGCTGGCCCCGGCGATGGTGGCCTACGTCGAAAAGCACCCGAAGATGTATGGCGATATCTCGACCGAAGCTGGGTTGCAGGAAGCGTTGGCGCGGCTGTCGATTCAGCTATTCGGCCCGACCGGCGGCGTGAACGTGGGCAACCTGGCCTTCACCGCGGCCAACCCGCAGACGGCGGGACGCATCGCGGCCATGCGCGAACGCACCGCGCAATCGGCTGCCGGCCAGCAAGCGCAGGATGTTGTGACCCAGACGGCAGCGGCCAATGTCACTGCGTTCCATGCCGCATTGCAAACGCTGGAAACCAACTTCGGCGCTACCTTCCTGCCGATGGTAACGGATGCCATCAAGCTATTCACCGAACTGCTGAAGTTCCTCAACGAACTGACAACCGCGTGGCCGAAGATGACTTCCGTCATTGCCACGGCAGCCAGCGCGTTGGGCCTGTTCCTCGGCGTCAAAGGATTCACGGCGCTGGTGGGAAAGCTGGCCACGGTGGCGGAATGGTTCGGCATCGTCAGCAAGGCTGCCAAGGGTGCCGCTGTTGCGAACGCGGCAGCGGCTGTCGCAACGAATGCGGCGTGGGCGACAGCGGCCAAGCGCGTCATTGCCACGCTGGCGCTGATGGCTGCGGCTTTCGTCGCCACCTTTACACTTGGCTACATCGTCCGCAATGTGGAAGTAGCAGGAAAGTCCATCCAGAGTTATCTGGAAGAATTATTGCTGTCGCTTGCGGCCCAGTTCGATTGGTTTTTTACACGTGTCCATACTGGATTCGCCAAGGTAATGGCGAGTGCCTACAACATGGGGGCGGACTTCTATGATTTCCCCGGCATGCGGTGGGCATCGAAAATCGAGCGCAAAATTGCTGAACATTTCAGTAACGAGGAAAAACAAGCCGTGCAGGGCTATCAATCCCGCGACCAAGCGCGCGCGGATATGTTCGCCTACGAGGAGGAGCACCCCACGCTGGGAAAGGGCGCGACCGATTACATGCACGAAATGCTGGTGAAGTTGGGCATCCTCTCGCCAGACGCACCGCCACGCGCACCGAACGGCGCGGACGATCCCCAACTGGACGCGCTCAAGAAGCTGCTGGCGCAGGCAAACAAGCCGAACGGCGCGCCTGCGGGGATGCCTTCTGCTAGCAGTGGTGGTGGTAGTGGCCGCCGTCGCGGACGTGCCGACATGGACGCGCAGGATGCACAGCAAGCGGCGAAGGATGACCTGCAAAAGCAGGCGCTCAAGGAGTTGCAGGACAACGCCAAGGAACTCAAGGAAGCACTCGCCGCGTTGCATGCCGATGACAAGGACAGCCCTGACGCCATCCTGAGAAAGTTCGCGCAGTTCGCTGCCATTGCCAAGCGTAACGGCATGGGCGATGCAGCGGCGCAGTTGCAGGCGCTGGGCGAAAAGAAAGCGAACGAAGCCGGCTACGACACGCAAATGGAAGCCCTGCGCAAGTTGCAGGAGCAGCTACGCGCGCAAGAAGAACTGATCGCCGCGCGCGTCAAGGTCGGATCGCTCACCAAGTCGCAGGGCGAGAATCAGGACATCGCCTTGCAGCTTCAGATGGCTCCGGGCATGGAGAGGGTGGCCGAAGCGGCGCAGAAGTACGCCGACGCGCTCAAAGACCCGACGCTGATCGCGAATCTGCAAACGCAGATCGAAAAGATCAAGGACATGGGTCACCAAATGTCCGAGTTGCAGAAGTCCATCGAGGACACGTTCCAGCACGGGTTCGAAAGTTTCTTCCAGAATCTCATGCTCGGCAAGCAGTCGTGGAAGAAGATGCTGGCCGAACTGAACAACGAAATCCTGTCCGGCATCAATCAGGCGATCTCCAAGCAGCTATCCGAACAGCTCACCAGCATGCTGTTCGGCAACAACAACCAAACCGGGCAAGCCGGCGCGCAGGGCGGCACCGTTGGCGGCGGCATCCTGTCGTGGTTCTCTAGCCTGTTCGGCAATGTTGGCAGCGCGCAGACGCAAGGCGCGCCACAGCAAGGTGGCGGCATGGGCGGCAT
>JAFDZG010000110.1 GCA_018267065.1 Bacteroidota bacterium | reverse complement strand
GCCAACCTTGCCAGCCACAAAGCACAGCAGGTTGCCAATGCCGCGCGGACGGCTGATTGGATGCGCAATTATCGCGGGCCTGGGCACAGCGCGGAAGCGGATGCCGCGTTGGCTTCATGTGCGGTAGATAAAGCGCAGATTGAGGCACAGATTGCGAACGACAACGCGCAAATTGATGCCTTGACCAAGCAACTGGATGCGGCCACCAAAGCACTGGCAGCGCAAAACTCCGCGCTGGCGGATGCGGCTGCAAAAGGCTTGACCGGTGACGTTGCATTGCAACGAGCGAAGACGCAGAACATCGCGATCATTGCGGGCATTGGCATCGTTGCCCTGGTAGTGGGCCTGTGGGCGTGGAAAAAGTACATCCGGAAGAAATGATCACGCGCACCATCATCGGCACGGCCATGGCACTTGCTGCAATCGTTGCCGCAATCATGGCTTACCGATACTGGCAACAACAACAACAAGCGACCAAATGAGCAACGGCATGAAATTCGGCATCACCGCCTTTGTGGTGATCGGCGTGGTGGCCCTGGGCTACTGGATGCACAAAAAGCAGCAGGAAAAAGCGGCTGCAGCATCACCCGCCACGACGGGAAGCACGGACAAGGCAAGCACCTTCGCCAAGAATGCGGATGGAAGCCCCGATTACACCAGGAAAGCCGACGGCACCAAAATCCGCTTCACCTGATGGGCAAGCCTGCCATGGTGGGAATTGGGTTCGTGATCACGTTGGCCTTAGCCGCGGCGTTTACCGTGCTGAACAAACGTTGGTGGGGCAGGCGCATCGTGGCCAAATGGGACGTGCATACGGGAAGTGATCCTGGATCACCGTGGACCATTTACGGGCCGGACTTTCAAAAGTGGACGCTTGGCCAACTGGCCGAAGCCTGGCAGAACGGTGAAAAAGGCTGGTATCCCAAGGGACAAACGCCCGACATTGATACAAGCACCAAGTTCGACGTGTGATGCACATCGGCAGTGAAGGGAAAGCGCTCATTGAGCGGTGGGAGGGACGGCGCAGCACGGCCTACCAGGACACGGCGGGGCTATGGACCATCGGCATTGGGCACCTGATAGGGCCGGATGAACAATGGATGCGCACGGCAACATTGAGCGCGGCCCAGATTGACGAGCTTTTCCGCCGGGACATTGCATGGGCCGAAGCCGCAACGGCTCGCCTGTTCCCATCCGTGAGCAAGCAAAACCAGTTTGATGCACTGGTTTCCTTCGTTTACAACTTGGGTGAAACGCAGGTGCGCAACGGCACACTGGATGATTTGATCGCCGAGGGTGCGACACCGGAATCAATCAGCGCCAAATGGTTGCAGTACAACCGGAGCGGTGGCGGTATCACGTCGGGCTTGGTGGCCAGGCGCACGGCAGAAGTGAAGTTGTATTGGTCTCACTTATGGAAGGCCGCATTGGTGTGCCTGTTCATTGCCGCCGCACTGTTCACGGGCGCGGCCTATTCCTTCCTGGCATGACAAAAGGAAGCAACTGGACCAACCGGCTGATCACCGGACTGTTCACCGCAGCCGCCGCTTGGGGCAGCGTTACGGTGGAGATCAGGCGCACCGTGAACGCACGGGCCGAGCTCACTGAAGAACGCATTGAACAGCGCATTGCCGACCATATTGATCAGGCAACGCGGGAGCTGGCAGCTCAACAAGCGGCCATCCTGGACAGCCTTGGCGTTGCGGGCCGCATCACATCTGCGCCGACCGCCCAGCTCCCAACGCCACAAATTACCGTGCTGGCACCGGTGGACAGCATGGCAACCGTTCGCCAGGCGGAGCTGGCAGGTCGCTTGGATGCAATCGAAACCAGGTTGCGGTTCGTCGCCATTGCCATTGCGCGGATACAACCTCCTAATGATTCGCCGCCACGATACGGGCCGGGATACCGCGATACAAAATGACCAACTTCGTGATCTTCCTGTGGTTCATGGTGCTTTCGTTGGCGCAGATACTCACGGCAGTGGCGCTATATGGTATTCGGAAGCGATGGGACAGCCTGGAAAGCCGGGAAGTGGCTTTGGACAATGCCGAGCGCATGGAACGGCTGATGGACCTGATGCAACGGCAACGGGGCATCTTGGAAAAGGACATTCACCGAGCCGCCGCGCAACTCCTGGAAGCGATGGAAACGGACCCGGTGAGCCGCAGCAATCACTTTGTGGCCATGCAAATGCTCCGCGCGAAACTCGCACAGCAATGAGGTGGATCCCGGATAATTCGATCAACGGCACGGTGGACGTTGCAGGTTCCGGCTCCAATGCCTGGGTTGATCTCTCCACACTGATCGCGGATGCTGGTAAAGTGCTTCCACCTGGCACAAATGCCATGCGCATCTATGCGTACAGTGATATTCCATTTTGTTTTTCACCGGAAAGCACTGCTGTAAATCCAAGTGTGGTACCTATGAGTTTGGTGACAGGTTCTTATTTGATGCTATCAAACTCATTACAGATTAGGTTCTTTCGCGCGTTCGATAACGGCTTCTTGGGAGCGTGTCAATTTTACCGCTTAGCATGAGCAATTACGGATCACGGACACCAATCACAACTGCCCTTGGCTATCAAGCGGTAACACTTTCGCCCAGCGGTTGGAAGAAACTATCGGCGGTTATGACCGTTCCGCCCGATGCAACCGGCGCACTAATCAATGTGCATCCTGGCTCACAGCCATTGGATTGGATGCAAGCTGTGGATGCCATACCATTATTCCCGTTTGGCCTGTTGGTCGATGCAGGTCAATTTCTGACATTGGACGACTTTACCCAAATTCAGCAATTCTGTGTTAATACTGACCAGGGCACATCTTTCGGGATCCAATTTTTCACTGGACCGGTAGGTTCAATGCCTGCCGTAACACCCAAACAAATCGGTGGAGGCGGGGGAGGAACGGTAACTGACGTGATCGGCTTGCTGCCCATCACATCAACAGGCGGAACCACCCCCGGAATCGGGTTACACGCGGCAGACTATCCGAATCAATTGATGATTTGGAACGGCTCTAACTGGACCTATGTGAATGCCTCAAGGAACAAGGTGATTTGGGTAGACCAATTATCCGGGAATGATGCAACCGGCCAAAAAAATGAATTCTTGTTTCCATTCGCCACTATCAATGCCGCTGTGGCAGCGGCCGCACCTGGATTCCTAATTTATGTCAGTCCAGGCACTTACACGGAAGATATAGAATTGGTTGATTTGGTGAACTATTATTTCAGTCCGGGTACTGAAATAATAGGACGTGTTCATGATGTTACCCCGAACTCAACTATTTGTATCTACGGATATGGCACATTCTTAAACAATGGCAACACGGTTGAGATCACGCAGGCAAACAGTGTTGTTAAATTTATTGCTAAAAGCATCCAAACATCCGGAGCGCTGAATGCCGCGTTTCGCGTAACCTCACCGACGGCAATTGTCTCTATTGAATGTTCGGATGTTCAGGGCCAGCAATACGGACTGCAATTGACGGGAACGGTAAATTTTACCGGGAACATCACCGCATCGAATATCGGTGCTACCATTTCAGCCGGAGAAACGATCATAAGGGGCAATATTCGTGCAAGTAGTGGCCTTGGTATTTCGGGCGGAAATGTTTCCATATATGGTGATATAGACGCTAATTTGGCCATTGACGTGAACAGTGGCGCAACATGTTTGCATGTTGGCAATGCCAATTGCCCATCTAATGTGAAGCATACTTCGGTTTTGGAGATTAATGGGAAGGTGACAACAGCTATTCCGTTGATGCTTTCCAATACGGCTAAACTGATCCTTTGTGCGGGAACGAGGCTTGTGATCGGTGCACCGTCAACGGTTTCAATTGGTGGACCTGCTGGAACTGAAGTAACATCATTTAATTCATTCTCTACATTACCTCCAAATCCAGCCATACTTGTGAATGGGTTAATTGATGTTCAACCATGGGTGGAATGAGTATTTTTAAAAAACGAAATACGGAAGGTGCTGAAGGGTCAAAACCCTTGGCCAAAATCCCCATCATTGGCGAACTCTTCGAGATTGGCCCACTGATTCCGAAGATTGCGGAACTTTTCCAAAATAAGAATGGACGCATGTCCAGCAAGCGCATGGGCGCTGGCGCTTTCGTGGTTGCCGGTATCGCTTTGGTAAATGCCGGTGCCGCTGAAGGCAATAAGATGCAATTCTGGGGCGGCATAGCCCTTTGCGGCATGGGCGTGGTGCTATTCGCACTCACCCGCTGGGATGGTGGACGCGATGATGATGATCCAGGATCACCGGAAGCGCCTACAGTTGCCGCGTCTTGATCGCGCCTTTCACCGCTTGCCCATAGTGGGCCATATCGTTCAGCACAACTTGTGCGCGGCTGGCCAGCAACTCCATTCGGGCACGTTCCACGGGGTTGTTCCGCGTTCGATATAGGTCACGAAGAAGCAGCGCGAGCAACCGAATGCTCTCCATGGCCTGCTGAAACCATTTCCATGCGACCACCCAGCCGCTGGGGCCGCTTCCTTTAGTGATGGCCATATCCATGCCCTTCCAGGCCGTTTCAATGAATTCCCGCGCCTTTTGGTCCGCTTGCGGCACCGCCGTGGCATCGGTGAGGCACCAGGCCGCGCGATATGAGCTGAAGGCATCCACCAAAAGGAAGTTAGCGTTGTGCAGGTGGGCCGAAAGCCAGCGATCCGTTTCCGCCTGGAACGCGAGCGCCGCCCGTTCACTGGTGAACATCACCGTAGTGCGGTTGCCCAGGTGAACGGAATAGAAATGATGTTCCGTATAGGCCGATGAAGTGTTCATCGGTGGCCGAACGCCATTGAGTGCAATCTTTTTCATCCCTTCTTAAAGCATATCAAAACCGCTTCCGTGCAAAGGTCAATTGGAGTTTGCGCGTTTCGCCGCTTTGCAACCGTTTGTTGGTTAGGCACTTATTACCGGTCGATCTTTTCCCCTTGCGCATAATTTATATTATGTTAACTTGTATTTATCACGACCACCCCCTCTCAATCAATCCGTTACGAGTTCCGACCATCTGCCCGCTGCCATCTGCCTCCTCTCATCTGCCCCCTGCCATCTATCCACTGCTTCCTTCAACCCGCATGAGTTCGTAGAGCGTAGTTCGTAGGTGGTCGGAGCCGTTTACCAAGACCGACTACTGTTCACCTCTCTGAAAAGCCCTACCTTTGCCCCGCCCAAAGCGCCCAGCTTCACCCTTCCGGGTATCGTCCAGGCGCCATCCCCAGCGGATTCATTGCTCGCCGGACCAGATCGAGGGCTTTCTTCCAAACTAAACCGCGTTCCGTGGCGCAGTGACCCGGACCGCTTATTCCTGAATTCGCCATTATGGCACAAACTTCCTTTGACCAGCTCGGCCTCATCGAGCCCATCCTCAAGGCCCTTCAGCAAGAAGGCTATTCCACGCCCACGCCCATCCAGGCCCAAAGCATTCCCTACCTGTTGGAAGGCCGCGACCTGCTTGGCGTGGCGCAGACCGGCACCGGTAAAACGGCCGCCTTCGCCATTCCCATCATCCAGCACCTGGCCGTGGACGGCGGCGGCACCGGGCGCGGCGGCAAGCGCATCATCCAGGCGCTGATCCTTACGCCCACCCGCGAGCTGGCCATCCAGATCGATGAAAGCTTCCGCTCCTACGCCCGCCACACCCGCTTGCGTACCACGGTGATCTTCGGCGGCGTGGGCCAAAAGCCCCAGACCGACGCCCTGCGCAGCGGCGTGGATATCCTGGTGGCCACCCCCGGCCGTTTGCTGGACCTGATGCACCAAGGCTACGTCCACCTGAATGACCTGCGCTTCTTTGTGCTGGACGAGGCCGACCGCATGCTGGACATGGGCTTCATCCACGATGTGCGCAAGGTGATTGCCGCCCTGCCCAAACAGCGCCAAACGCTCTTCTTCAGCGCTACAATGCCCCCTGAAGTCCAGAAGCTTTCAGCCTCATTGCTCACTAATCCCGTGAAGGTGGAGGTCACCCCGGTTTCCTCCACTGCGGAAACCGTGCAGCAGGAAGTGTACTTCGTTGACAAGCCCAACAAGCCCAAGTTGTTGATCCACCTGCTCCAGACCCGCGATATCCCGGTGGCGCTGGTCTTCAGCCGCACCAAGCACGG
>JAFDZG010000010.1 GCA_018267065.1 Bacteroidota bacterium | reverse complement strand
GTGCCGGGCGGCAGATCCACGAGCATCACGTCGAGGTGGCCCCAGTCGGCATCCTTGAAGAGTTGGTCCAGCGCCTTGCTGGCCATGGGCCCGCGCCAGGCGATGGCCTGGCTGGGATCGGCGAAGAAGCCGATGCTGAGCAGTTGCACCCCGTAGTTCTCCACGGGCACGATCATGTTCTTGCCGTCCACCTGCTTTACTTGCGGGCGCTCCTGCTGCACGTCGAACATCAGCGGCATGCTCGGACCGTAGATGTCGGCATCCACCAGGCCCACCTTCAGGCCGCGCTGTGCCAGGCCCGCTGCCAGGTTGGCGGTGATGGTGCTCTTGCCCACGCCGCCCTTGCCGCTGGCCACCGCCACGATGTGCTTCACGAAGGGCAGCACCTTGCGCAGGCCGCCACGCGCACCACTAATGGGCCGAACACTCACATGCACCTTCACCGCATCCCCGAACGCCTGTTTCAACTGGAAGCTCACCGCTTCCTCCATGCGCTTGCGGCTGTGCATGGCGGGGTTGCTTACTTCCACAATGATGCTGATGGTGTCCTCGTCGATGACGACCTCCTGCACCAGGTCCAGTTCCACGATGTCTTTCTTCAGGTCCGGTTCAATGACCTTGCTGAGCGCTTGGTAGAGGGCTTCCTCGGTGATGTTCATTGCGCCGCGAAGGTACCGCAGAAGAAGGGGAACGTGCTGAGAAAGGTCAGCTTCGCTAAAGCCTGGAACGATCTGCCAGGTGCTGTCGTGGGGCATGCAGCAATTGAGCGGTGCCACAGCGAAAAACCAATACAGGACAGAAGCGGTGCTTCCACCTACCCTTCAGTCATTCAGAACCCCAGCTCCACGGTCGGGTCCCAGAACTTCTTGCGGAAGTCCACCACCTGGTCGTCCTTCACTTTCACACCTTCCTTTTTCAACAGGTCTTCCATGGCCGTGGGGCTGCCGAAGTGGTGCTTACCGGTGAGCAGGCCGATGCGGTTCACCACGCGGTGGGCGGGTACCTTGGGCCTTACCGTGTGGGCGTTGTTCATGCAGAAGCCCACCATGCGCGAGCTGCGCGGGGCGCCTAAGTACTTGGCAATGGCCCCATAGCTGGTGACCCTGCCGCGCGGGATCTGGCGCACCACGTCCATCACGTCGGCAAAGAAGTCGCGCTCCTGCACGGCGTTGTTGATGAGGGTGCGTTTGGACATGTCAATGCGTCAATTTGCCAAGGTGCCAAGGTGCCAAGGTGCCAATTATCAACTTGCCAATTATCAATTTGCCAAGGCGCCAAAATGTTCATTGCAAATTGGCGGTTATTCCTTTGGCAAATTGGCACATCGGCGAATTGCCCCATTTCATCAAAGTCGGAAGCGCACATAGTGAATCGTCCTCCCTTCTTCCAGCCATAAGCTTTCGTAGTAAGTGCGGATGTTCAACACGGCTTGTTCCTCTATGGAAACGCGCGGCATCAGCTCCGCATACACGTTGGCGCTGCTCTCCTCGGTGTGCAACCGGTGCTCCGCGATCTGCTCCAAGGTGTATTCGTAAAGCAACGGGCTGTCGGTCTTCAGGTGGATCACGCCGCCAGGCTTGAGGATCTCCTTGTAGCGCGCCAAGAACAGCGGACTGGTGAGGCGCTTGCGCGCTTTGCCGATCTGCGGGTCGCTGAAGGTGAGCCAGATCTCATCCACTTCGTGCTTGCCGAAGCAGCGCAGGATGTGGTCCACGTGGGTGCGCAGGAAGCCGACGTTCGCCAGGCCCTCTTCATGGGCTGTCTTCGCGCCGCGCCAGATGCGTGCCCCTTTGATGTCCACGCCGATGTAGTTCTTCTCCGGCCGCAGTTGTGCCAGGCCCACGGTGTATTCGCCGCGCCCGCAGCCCAGCTCCAGCACCAAGGGCGCTTCACGCTTGAAGAAATCGCTGTTCCATTTGCCTTTCAACGGAAGGTCCGCGGCCTGCAACTCGCGGAAAGTGGGCTGTACCACGTGGGCGTAGGTGGCGTTCTCGGCGAAGCGGGAGAGCTTGTTTTTGCCCATGGCGGCAGCGAAGGTCGGAAGTATAAAGGGGCCGCGAAGGAACGAAGTTCCGCGATCTTCCACCCGATCTTCGCCCCATGTTCCATGGCGCACGCATCCTGGTGGCCCCCTTGGATTGGGGCCTGGGCCATGCCGCACGGTGCGTGCCCATCGTGCAACAATTGCTGGAGCTTGGGGCCGTACCGGTGATCGGTGCCGACAAGGGGCCGTCGGCCTTGTTGCATGAGGAATTCCCCGAGCTGGATTTTGTGCAGATTCCCGGCATGGAGGTGCGCTACAGCCGCAATGGTTCACAAGCTTGGGCCATGGCGCGGCAACTCCCCGCCATGCTGCGTCAGGTGCGGCAAGAACACGCTTGGCTTCAAGCAAACTTGGACCGGCTGCAACTGGATGCCGTGATCAGCGATCAGCGGTTTGGACTGTATGCCCCTGCCCTGCCCAGCGTGTTGGTCACGCACCAAGTGTTCCCGTTCACGCCCTTAGGACAAGGCACCGCGAGGCGGATCAACCGGAAGCACATCCAGCGGTTTGACCGGTGCTGGATCGCGGACCATGCCGAGGCTCCCGGGCTGGCAGGTGAACTGTCGCATGGAATGGACCTGCCGCAAAACGCCCATTACATCGGGCCGCTGAGCCGGTTCGCCGGAACGCCTCCGCATTCAAACCAGCAGCCTATCCACGTTGCAGCGGTGATCAGTGGCCCGGAGCCGCAGCGCAGCTTGTTGGAGGCGCAGGTATTGCAACAATTGCAGGCGATCGAAGGGCCGCACCTGCTGGTCACGGGCAAGCCCGGCACGGAAGTACGGCATGCGGGGCAGGTGCGTATCGAAGGTCACCTTCCAACGGAAGCCTTGCGCAATGCCTTGGCCCGGGCCGAGCTGATCGTGGGGCGCACCGGCTATTCCACGTTGATGGACCTGGCCGCCATCGGACGCGGTGCGCTGCTCATCCCAACGCCGGGCCAGCCGGAACAGGAGTACTTGGGGCGGCTGCACGGTCATGGAGGCAGGCATGTGGTCCAAGCGCAACGGCAACTTGATCTGGCCACTGCATTGAAGGATCCGCCCGAACGGCACGCCCCTTGCAAAACTTCCGGTGCGTTATCCGTGGCGATGAACGATCTTGCAGGCTTGATCATGCGGCCACGCAACCACATTCTACCTTCTCCATGAGCGTTCGTTCCACTTTCACCTTCACCGGCATCCTCCTGCTCTCCGCAGCCATCGGCCAATCGCAGGCGGACCAGCACCTGCGCGAGGTGCAAGCACAGTACGCCGCGTTGCAGGCCCAACTGGAGCAAATGCGCGGGCACGTGGAGAAAGCCAAGCTGG
>JAFDZG010000109.1 GCA_018267065.1 Bacteroidota bacterium | reverse complement strand
GACCTGCGCGCGCTCACCGCCAAGCACGGCATCCGCATCATCCACGACATGACGCGCGTGGCCGAGAACGCCTACATGATCAAGCACCTGGAGAAAGGCCAGGAGCACCGCAGCGTGCAGGACATCGTGCTGGAGATCTGCTCCCTCACCGACGGCGCCACCATGAGTGCCAAGAAGGATGCGCTGGTGAACATCGGCGGTTTCCTGGCCACCAACGAATGGGACGTCTTCGAGGAGGCCCGCAACCAAGTGGTGCTGTATGAGGGATTGCACACCTACGGCGGCCTGGCCGGGCGCGACATGGAGGCCATGGCCATCGGCATCGGCGAATCCGTGGGCGAGGACCACATCCGGGCGCGGGTGGGGCAGGTGCTCTACCTGGGCAACAAGCTCATCGAGGCCGGCATCCCCATCGTGCTGCCCATCGGAACGCACGGCGTGTTCCTGGACGCGAAAGCCTTCCTGCCGCATGTGCCGCAGACCGCCTATCCGGCACAGACCCTTGCCGCAGAGCTTTACCTGGATGCCGGCGTGCGCACCATGGAACGCGGCGTGGTGAGCGCCGGGCGCAACAAGGAGACTGGCGAGGACTACATGCCCGAGCTGGAGCTGGTGCGCCTCACCGTGCCGCGCCGCGTGTACACCCAGGCCCATATCGACGTGGTGGCCGCCTCCGTGCTGCGCGTTTATGAACGCCGCGCCTCCATCACCGGCCTCAAGATGGTGTACGAGCCCAAGTACCTGCGCTTTTTCCAAGCCCGCTTCGAAAAGATCTGAGCATGCAATTCAAGACCATCATTGAGCCGTTCCGCATCAAGAGCGTGGAGCCTATCGGCCTGAGCACCGAGGAGGAGCGCGTACACTACCTCAAGGAGGCGCACTACAACCCGTTCCTGTTGCGCTCCAAGGACGTCATCATCGACTTCATGACGGACAGCGGCACCAGCGCCATGAGCGCGCACCAATGGGCCGGCATCATGGAAGGCGACGAAGCCTACGCCGGTTCACGCTCCTGGCTGCGCATGGAGAACGAGGTGCAGGACCTCACCGGCATGCAGCACGTGCTGCCCACCCACCAAGGGCGCGCCGGCGAGCGCATCGTGTACGGCCACCTCGGCGGGCCGGGCAAGGTCTTCATCAGCAACACCCACTTCGACACCACGCGCGCCAACATCGAGTTCAGCGGCGCCACCGCCATCGACATCCCCATCAAGGAGAACGAGGACACCGCGTTGCTGCACCCCTTCAAGGGCAACATGGACACGGCGGAACTGGAGCGCCTGCTGAAGGAGCATGAAGGCCGCATGGGCGCGGTGATCCTCACCGTGACCAACAACAGCGGCGGCGGGCAGCCCGTGAGCATGGCCAACGCCAAGGAAGTCTCCGCCATCTGCAAGCGCCACGGTGTGCTGCTGATGCTGGACTGCTGCCGTGTGGCCGAGAACAGCTGGTTCGTGAAGCACCGCGAGGAAGGCATGGAGAAACTTTCCTACCGCGAGATCGCGCAGCGCATGTTCGCCCTGGCGGACGGCGCCGTGATGAGCGCCAAGAAGGACGCCTTTGCGAACATCGGCGGCTTCATCGCCTTCCGGGACGGCGCACTGGCGGAAGCCTGCACCAACCTGCTCATCATCACCGAGGGCTTCTCCACCTACGGCGGCCTGGCCGGGCGCGACATGGAGGCCATCGCCATCGGCCTGGAGGAGGTCTTCGATCCGCATTACCTGGAGTACCGCATCAAGAGCACGGCCTTTCTGGGCGATGCGCTCAACAAAATGGGCGTGCCGCTCATGCTGCCCATCGGCGGCCATGCCGTGTACATCGATGCCAAGAAGCTCTACCCGCACATCCCGCCCGCGCAGTATCCCGGGCAGGCACTGGTGTGCGAGCTGTTCCGCATCGGCGGCATCCGCAGCGTGGAGATCGGCTCGGTGATGTTCGGCACCTACGCCGAGGACGGCTCATTGAAACCCGCGCGCATGGAACTGGTGCGCTTGGCCATCCCGCGCCGGGTGTACACGCAAAGCCACATTGAGTACGTGGCCGAGGCGTTCGGGGAAGTGATGCGCCACAGGGAACAGGTGAAGGGCCTAAGGATCATGAAGGAACCAAAATTCCTTCGTCACTTTACGGCCCACTTCGAAACCCTGTGAAGACCATGGCGCAACCCGTGCGCGTCACCAAGCGGTTCCATTTTGAAATGGCCCATGCCCTGCGCTGCCACGACGGACTGTGCGCCAACATCCACGGCCATTCCTACGTGCTGGACGTGACCCTGCTCGGCACGCCGCGCCACGAACCCGGCCATGCCAAGGACGGCATGGTGATCGATTTCTCCGAGCTGAAGAAGCTGGTGAACACCGCCGTGGTGGACCGCTACGACCACGCGCTAGTGCTGCACGAACACGACCGCGCTCAAGCTTCTTCCGGCCATGAACTCTTCGGCCGCACGCTCTTCACGCCGTGGCAGCCCAGTTGCGAGAACGTGCTGCTGGACATTGTGGAGCGTTTGCAGAAAGCGCTTGCGGGCAAAGGTGTGCTCTACGCTGTGCGCCTTCAGGAAACCGCCACGAGCTGGGCGGAGTGGGGGGCGTGAATGATCACGCTTTCAGGATGGACACGTTGTAACGATTGAATTGCGGGTCGGCCGTGAGCAACTTCATGCCCTCCACCTTCGCTTGTGCGATCAGCATCCGGTCAAATGGATCCCGGTGATGCAGGGGCAACCGGGAAAGTTCAATGATGTGGGCAGGTTCAATGGGCATGGCAGCGAAACCGCCGCTTCGGATCGCTTAAAAGAAATCTTCGATTGGTTTGTGCAGTTCGAGCTTCCCAAGCGTGTGCTTGATGCCGATTTCCCAAAGAGATGCAATGCTGATCAAGCAATTGTTGGTCGGGCTTTCAATAATCGCCCGGGCCGATGTGGAGCATTGTCTTTGACCGAGGATGAACCAGAGGAAGACATGCGTATCGATCAGGACCTTCATTCCATGTACTCCTTGAAATCATCAATCGGAGCATCGAAATCCTTGGATATGGTGGCCATGCCCTTGGCAATGCCGAACACGTGTTTTTTGGCAGGGTCTGAAACTGGCGGTTTCTTCCGCTCCCATTGTTCCATCAAAGAGGCAATGAACGCCAGCACCTTATTCCGCACTTCTTCCGGAAGCGAGTCCAACTGGATGTATTGGTCCTTGGCCATATTTCAAAGATAGGCCATCCGTGGTCCGTGCCGTGCAAGCGGCGATTCACAAATTCGCCACCCGCTCCAGCCCGCGCCGGTCGGCAATGCCGATGTCGCGCCCTTGGGTGTTGATCAGGCCTTCGTCCTTAAGGTCGGTGAGGCAACGGATCAGCGATTCGGTGGCGGTGCCCACGATGGTAGCCAGGTCGTCGCGGCTGATGCGCACCCCGAGCTCCTTTGAGCCTTGCGCGCTGAAGCGGTCGTGCAGTTGCAGCAGGGCTTGGGCCACGCGCTGGCGCACGCTGGCGTAGGCCAGTTGCAGCAGGCGCTCCTGCTTTTCGGCCACGTCGTGGCTCAGCATGTGGATCAGGCGCATGCTCACGTCGCGGTCGCGGTAGAGCAGGCGCAGCAGGTCCTCGCGCGGTACCAAGGCCACCTCGCAATCCTCCATGGCCTCAGCGGTCTCCATGGCATGGCCGTTCTCCAGCAGGCCCATGTAGCCGAGGAAGTCGCCCGGCACGTGCAAACCCGTGACGAACTCTTTGCCGTCATTGTTGATCTTGAAGGTGCGCACCTTGCCCTTGATCAGGAACGGCACGTGGCGCATTTCGTCGCCCTCGTGGAAGAGCACGTCCTTGCGGTCCACCTGGCGCGTCTTGCGGTCCTTGCTGATGTCCTGCAGGGCGGCCACGCCGCGTGCCTGGTCCATGAAGGCGTTCAGGCCTTCCACGGTGCGGTCGAAGCCCTTGCGGAACATTTCGCTGCGCTTCAGGCGGCCTTCGATGGCGTTGAGCAGCTCGCTTTCCTCGAAGGGCTTGGTGATGTAGTCGTCCGCGCCAAGCTCCATGCCTTTGCGCACATCGCCGCGCTCGGCCTTTGCGGTGAGGAAGATGAAGGGCGTTTCGGCGGTCTCCGGCGAGCGGCCCAGCAGGTGCAGCACGCCGTAGCCGTCCAGCTCCGGCATCATGATGTCGCAGAGCACCAGGTCGGGCGTTTCCTTGCGGGCCAGGTCCACGCCCTTGCGGCCGTTCTCGGCCTTCAGCACGCGGTAGTTGGCCAGTTCCAGGATCTCGGCGGTGTTGTCGCGCACATCGGCGTCGTCCTCAATGAGCAGGATGGTCTTCATGGTTGTTGGTTGCCGGGTATGGCCACGTGGAACGTGCTGCCTTGGCCCGTGGTGCTGGTGTAGGTGATGGTGCCGTGCATCAGGTCCAGGTAGCGCTTCACCAGGTGCAGGCCCAGGCCCGTGCCTTGGATGGTGAGGACGTTCTGTGCGCGGAAGAAGGGTTCAAAGAGGTGCGGCCGGTCCGCTTCGGGGATGCCCATGCCGCGGTCGATCACGGAGAAGTTGAGCGTGCCGTTGCTGACGGAGGTGTGCAGGTCCACGGGGCTGTTCTCGGGGGAATACTTGATGGCGTTGGTCACCAGGTTGGTGATGGTGTTCACCAGCATGCCGCGGTCCAGGGTCACGGTGCGTTCGTCGCTGCCGTGGCCGTATTGCAGCACCTGCCCCGGTTTGGCCATGCTGCGCAGTTCCTCGATCAGGCTGATGCAGAGGTGTACCACGTCGATGGGTTCGGGCACCGGGGGCACGTCGCCCTGCTCAATGCGCTCGAAGGAGAGGAAGTCGTTGAGGATGGCCGTGAGGTCGCGCACCTTGGCCTTGATGCGCTGCACGTGCTTGTGTACCTTTTCGTTGCCGGGGCCTTCGGCATAGCGCGCGATGAGGTCCGCGGAGCCCATGATGGTGCTGAGCGGCGTGCGGAACTCGTGCGAGGCCATGGAAACGAAGCGCGACTTGAGCACGTTCAGTTCCTTCTCGCGCTCGTAGGCGATCTCCACCGCGCGCGCGCCCTTGGCCAGTTCGGCGGTGCGCTCCTCCACGCGCTTCTCCAGCTCGGCGTTGCTGCGCTGCAGGGCATCCTCCACCTTGCGGCGCTCGGTGATGTCCGTCACCAGGCCCATCACGTACAGCTCGCCGTCCACGGTGAAATGGTTCAGGCCCACCTCCACGGGGAACACGGAGCCGTCCTTGCGCTTGCCGAAGAGTTCGCGGCCGCGCCCCATGTGGCGCTTCGCCGGTTTCACATTGAAATCGGCCCTGAAATTCCGGTGGTTGTGGCGGAAGGAATCAGGGAGCAGTTCCTCGATGGAGCGCCCCAGCAGTTCACCTTCCGCAAAGCCGAACAGGTCCAACAGGCGCGGATTGTGCATGCGGATGGCACCGGAACGGTCCACCAGCACCAAGCCTTCCGCCGCCGATGCAAACAGCATCTCGCGCACCCGTTCCAATTGAACGGGGTTCACGTTGGATTCACCATGCTCCATTCCGGTCGGCGAAGTTATTCAGCTGCCGCGCTGGGCGGGCCGGAAAGGCTGGCAGCGCCCGTGCGCAGGTCGTACACGCGCCAGCGGCGGATGGGCCTGGAGTACAAGTTGACGGTAATGGCCCGCCCCGGCCCGGGGTTGGAGTGCCGGTGAACGGGATTGCCATGGCCCATGTACGAGAGTGCGCCCGGCGCCAGGAATTTCACGCCTTTGGAGATGGGTGCACTGCCCGGCACCACCTTGAATCGTTCCTCGCGCACGTTGCCAAGCACCGGCTTGATCCATGCCATCTGGCTGTCGTAATCATGGATGCTGGTGCGCTGGCCGGCCTCGTAGCAAATAAGGAGCAGCTCATGGGACGGGCTGCTGTGGATGCATTGCCGCGTGTAGTGCCGCCGGTCCCAGTGGGCAAAAGCAAGCGCCTCCTCCGCGGAAGGCTTGAAGCGCAGCATGGCATCGGTGTATCCGGAAGGGCGGGATTCCTTCTCGAGCAACCGCACCAGTTCCGCAATGGAACCAATGGTTTCCGGCAAGGTGCCGAGATCCAAAACAAGGGCCATTGGCCAAGATTAGCGGAACTGGGCGGGTGCGTGCATGATGATCGTCACTCGGAATTGCCGGCATTGCTCATTTACTTGCAAACGTTGGATACCGGCCATCAATCAGGAACAAGACCGGGATGGATTCCCTGCCGGCTAACTTTGTGTACCACACCGCATCCCCATGGCGCATATCATCCTTCCCACGGATTTCAGTGAACCATCGCTGCAAGCTGGCCGCTACGCGGCGCAATTGTTCGGCGCGGAGGACCATGTGTACACGTTGCTCCACGCCTACATGGACGCGGAACCCTTTGTGGACACGTGGCCCGGCATGGCCGATGAAATGTACAAGGCCTCCTTGCAGTCCATGGGGGCGTGGGAGGCGAAGGTGCGCGCCTTGCCGGAGTTCGCCGGGGCGGTGGTGCGCAGCGAAGTGCTCTATGGCGGGCTGGCGGGCACCATCAACGGACTGGCGCGGGAGAAACACGCGGACCTGGTGGTGCTCGGAACGCTGGGCCGTTCGGGGAACGGGCTGCTGGGCAGCAATGCGGGTGATGTGGTGAAGCATTGCCGTTGGCCCATCCTGGTGGTTCCGGCCAAGGCCGGCAAGGGACCCGTGCGGAAGATCTTGTATGCGGACGACGGGAAGCGTGTGGAGGTGGAGGGAAGCCGCATGTTGTTGCGCATCGCCTTGCGCTCAAAGGCCGAGATCATTTTTGCGCATGTGCTGAAGGACAAGAACGAATTGCCCAACGCCAAGGTGGCCGGCATGTATGAAGAGCTGTTCCAAGCCGTTCCGCACCGCTTCATTTCGGGGGAAGGGGAGGACATTGCCGGCGTGATCGATCTTTTGGCGGAGCAGGAAGGCGCGGACATGATCGCGGTGCTTCACCGCCATGCCGGCTTCTTGGAAGGCTTGTTCCACCGCAGTACCGCCAAACGCTTGGCCCTGTACACCGATACGCCGTTGTTGGTGATGCCGGAGGCAGATGTGAAGGCGGAGGCGTGATCCCGCCGGTTCAGGAAAGAAAACGCCCTTCCAATCCGGGGCCCGGCACCATGCAGCTTTCGCGGCGGCCGAACCAGCGGAAGCGGTTGCGGGCCACCAGGTCGTAGGCCGCATCGCGCAGGAAACGGGGCAGGATGATCAGGCCGTGGAACAATTGCCAAGCGCCGCCAAGGTCGCGGGCCACGTGCAGCACTGCCTTGGATTTGGTGAGCACTTTTCCCTTCCGCAGGTAAACGATGGTGCTGAAGGCATCGCCCGGGGTCCCGGCCTCACCGAGGATGCTCCGACCGGCCCCGGACTGGAGCGGCGCGAAGCGGAAGCGATTGTGCTTATCATGGCGGATGATGAACTGCACCGCGCCATTGCAGAGGTTGCACACCCCGTCGAACAGCACCAGGTGGTCGGGCAGCGGGGCAGGTCCGGGGACATGCCCGCTGTTCATTGTCCTTTGGCCAGCACGCCGCAAAGGTGCCACAGCAGCCGTGCGCCCACATTGGCGTCCCAGTCACCGTGCGGGCCCGGCGTCACTTCCACCAGGTCGAAACCGATGATCTGCTTTCCGCTGTTGGCCAAGCGCGACAGCAGGTAGGTGGCTTCCTCGAAAGCGAATCCGCCGGGCACGGGCGTGCCGGTGTGCGGGCAGAGCGAGGGGTCCAGTGCATCGATGTCGAAGCTGATGTGGACCTTTTCAGGAAGTTGCGCAAGGATGCGGTCGCATTGCTGCTGCCAGGTTGCTCCTTCGTACTGTTCGCGGCGCAGCTCCGCACTGCGGTGGATGCGCACGCGCAGCTTTTCCTTTGCGAACACGCGGGCTTCTTCCTCGCAGAAATCGCGGATGCCCGCGGAAACGATGCTTTCCACCTGCGGGACCTGCAAGGCGTTGTACATGATGCTCGCGTGGCTGCCGGTGAATCCTTCGTATGCCTTGCGCAGGTCCAGGTGCGCATCGAAATGCAGGATGCCGAAGCTGTGGTGGCGCTCCGCGTGTGCGCGGTACATGCCCAAGGGGGTGCTGTGGTCGCCGCCCACCAAGCCGATCAACTTGCCCTGGTCCATCCAGTATCCGGTGCGCTGCTGCACCCAGTCATTCATCACGGCGCTCTCTTCGTTCACGAGCTTCAAGGCTTTGGCCGCCCGCTTTTCCGCATTCCCGCCTCCTCCGTTCACCAACAGATCGATCACATGGGCGGCTTCCTTCTTCAATGCAGCGCTCTGCTCCAGCAAGGCATCGGGGATCTCGTCCAGGGCAATGCCGCGTTTCCACAGGTCCGGGAACTCCGGGTGGAACAGGTCCACTTGGAAGGAGGCTTCCATAATGGCTTCCGGCCCCTTGGCCGTGCCGCCGCCGTAGCTGGTGGTAACTTCCCAGGGCACGGGCACCAGCACAATGTCGGCTTCTTCCGCGGTGAAGGGCAAGCCATAGATGCCGGCCTGTGCGTTGCCGGGGCTGTTGGGGTCGAAGTCCTTGATCTTGGAAGCTTTGCTCATGGTTGCTGCTGTTCGGGGCGCGAAGTTCGGCATTGCGCAGGTGATCGCCGCAAATGAGAGCGGCCCCGGGACACGCCCGGGGCCGCATGGCCGGATCAACGAACCCCTCGTTGCGCTGATGGCCGATAAAGTGCTTAGGGCCTCATCCCCCGGGCCAGGAGTTCGAGCAGGTTGGGCATGTACACGGCCACCTCTTCCGCCGCAACTGCCGCGGCCTTGCGCAGGTGTGGTGCACTTGGTTCCATGTTGCTTTCAGCAGGAGCGGCGGGGGCCGGTGCCGGGGCTGGGATTTGTGGCACCACGGGATAGGTTGTGTCCACTGGTGGAGTGCTGTCCAGCGACAATCCTTCAGGGCCCATCGTCCATTGATGGCCCACCATGTCCCCGTCGTAGGTATCGGTGGTGTTGGAAATATCATCAAGCATGGGGCGTGAATTCTTCCGGAGGAACACGGACTTGCCCATCGGCACTTGAAG
>JAFDZG010000108.1 GCA_018267065.1 Bacteroidota bacterium | reverse complement strand
CCTCGGGGTAGGCATGGTTGTTCTGCGAACCGAAGTTGGGCATTGCCATCTGATTATGGCTCATATGGATCACGATCGGCTCCGTCTTCAGTAGCTCTTCAACTGGCACATTCAGTATCTCAGCTATTTTTTCCCACTGATCCACCTTGGGTTCGAATTCACCCTTCTCATAGCGGCCATACGTATTGGGGCTAACACCGAGTTGATGGGCCATTTCCTCTTTGGTCAGGTGGCGCAGTTCGCGGTAGGTGGTAAGCTTGCGGCCTCTGATGATCCGGTTGACCTCGCTCATGGCAGGGAGTAGAATGGCTTGCAAGATCGTGAAAAAAGCCGCCCCGGTGGAGAAAAATTCCAACCCGTGGAACCGGTTCGTGAATTGTACGGCCTAACTTTCCGCTTATGAGGGACTTCTCACCACTGGCAAAACGGCTCTTCGCCACGATAATGAGGCATGTGGTCATGCTCCTGTTGTGCGGAACTGCAATGCCCCCGGCCCATGCCCAATGGGTTGCCATGCCCGATGGACCAAATGAGTATGTGAGCACCCTGTGTTACGATAGTCTCAATGGCCGCCTTTATGCCTTCGGACGCTTTCTGGAGGCGGGGGGGCAGGTGGTGAACGGCACGACATATATGGAAAATGAGGATTGGTACCCCATGGGGGAAGGCGTGGAGAATGTCTTTGCTCTAAGTGTGATGGATGCACATTTGCACAACGATAGTGTGATGATATCAGGAGCGTTTAACGCGCTGGTGGGCGTACCCGGCACGAAGCGCATTGCGTTGTGGAATGGCAGTGAATGGGAAAGCATAGGAGGCATTGGAGCCGACGGGAACGCAGGAGGCATGCTGTCCAACGAGGATGGCTGGACCGTGGCCGGCGGTTACACGGAAATCGGAGGTGTTCCTTCCAACGGCATTGCCCGTTACCACAACGGAGGCTGGGAGGATCTTTGTGCGTATCCTGATAATAGTGGATATAAGGTCTACACGGCCACAGCGCGTTATCAGGGCCAATACGTTTTCGGTGGAAACATCAACGGTGATTTTCCGGACCTGCATGAAATCGGTACCCTGGAAAATGATTCCCTGCGTCCCATGGGTCTCGGCATCTTGGGCGACTCTTGGGTGAACGACCTGAAAGTGTATGATGGCAAACTTTTCGTGGGGGGCGAATTCTATGCAGGCTGGGGCAATCCCGGCAGTGGCATCATGACTTGGGATGGGGAGAATTGGAGCGACCCGATACCCGGAGTACAGTGTGCCACACAGGTTTTCGATATGGACGTGTTCGATGGCAGACTTTACTTCAGCAGCTACATGCTGTTGCCGGGTTCCAGCGACGCATACACCTTGGCAATGTACACACCGGGAGAACTCTGCCTATTCGGCAAGAACTTGACCGCTGCCATGAACGCGATCGCCGGTGTGCCGGGCGGGCTTTACGTGGCGCCCAACTATCCCGACCTGGTCGTGGACGGGGTTCCATTGGGCGTGCTTGCCTTTTATAATATTTCGCAAGGCTTCGATACCTGCCTCACTTTGCCGGTTTCTGTTGGCGAACTGAACAGGACCGATGGCCGCCGCTTGCATATCCACCCCAACCCGAACAATGGCATTTTTCAAGTGGACCTCCCCAATGGGTTTGCAGCAGGGACCGTGGCCGTGTACGATGCATTGGGCAATGCGAGCAGGTTGACGACGCAGGCAACGGGCTTGAAGGCAGGCAGCCTCTCCATTGATCTTCAGGATAAAGTACCGGGCATTTACCTCGTGCGGATCTGCGGCAGCAATGGCGCCACCTGCCTTGCGACCAGGGTGGTCGTCCAGTGACGAATGCTGTGCTTCTTGTTGGCGTTCATACGGCCGCGACCGTTCAACTGTGCCAAGCTGTGCCCGATGCCAATGCCCCACAAAACTTCCACGGAGTGGACGGTCTATCCAGTGGAAGAAAAATCCACATGGTGGAACCGGTATCTGGAATCCGTGAACCAATCTTGTACCGCTACCCCAAACCCCCTCGGCCATGAAAAGCATCGTACGGTTCCTGCTAGCCCCGTGTGCAGCGGCCCTTTTCACCCCTGCGGCGTTCGCCCAGGTATCGGCGTACATACCTGCGGACTTCAAGGGCGAAGCGCCATCACCTAACGGTTGCTTCATACGCAACAAAGGCCAGCTTCTGGGAACGGATGGATATGTTGCATCCAAAGTGACCGCGTACAGCATGCAATACTTCCCGCAGACTTTCATCGGTCGGGACAACACTCTTTCGATCGTCCTGGATGCGCGCGACACCAGTGCGACTACGCTGGACACCCTCATGAGAATTGATATCAAGTTCATCGGAGATCACCTGAACCCGTCAAGTAACATAAACCTCGCGGAGCCACTCCCGGACAAGTACAACTTCGTGCTGGGCCATCTTACCAGCCCCCTGCTGGGGCAAACGAGCTACCGGCGCGTGATCTACTTCGATGTATACCCCTTCATCGATGTGCATGTGTACAGCAACAAGTGGGGCCCCAAGCTGTACATGGTGATGCGCCCCGGTGCCAACCCCACCGACTTGCGCATGAAATTCATGGGGCAGGACAGTTTGATCATGGATGCCTTCGGCTACCTGAAGCCTTACATCCGTGGGCGCAACATCGTGCTGCCCAAGGGTCTCTGCTATCAGGAGATCGGCGGCAACCTGGTGCTGGTGAACGCACAGCTGGCCTATCAGTTGGACTCGGCCAGCGCGGAAGTGAACTTCATGCCCGTGAGCTACAACCCGAATTACCCTTTGATAGTGGATATAAGCGCTATGGGTCCGGACGATGCAGCCGATGAAACTATACCGCCAAAGTGGAATACCTTCTATGGCAGCACTGCCAGCGATTGGGCTAACGACGGCACCGCTCTGCCCGGTGGCGGCCTGCTGGTGGCCGGTACGACATACAGCCCGCTGTTTCCGGTGTTCAATTCCGTAGTCGGGCTCTTCCAAGGCATGCGTATGGCCTATGTTTCTGAATTCAATGGGCAATACTCGAGGATCTACACCACCATTTTTGGTGGAAATGGAGCTGATGATGGCAACAGCGTTGCTCTTTCAGCCGATGGCCAATCCGTATACCTGTTCGGCAAGACCACCAGCACGAACCTGCTTGTCACCGATCCGGGCGGAGGCGCATTTTTGGACGACAGCCCAGGAACCCTGAACTGTTACATCGCGCAGCTCTCAAGAACAAGTAATCCTCCCGGCGCTCCGCTATGGGTCACCTATTTCGGCGATGGCATAGCAAGTGCTACTTGTATTCGGCAAAGCCAGCAGGGAGACCTGTACTTACTTGGTTCTGTATCGCCGGCACCCAATGTACAATTCACCTGTGACGGCACCGCAGGCACCTTCCCCATGTGCAACCAACTAGGGCCGCAAGCTTATCAACAATCAGCCTATGCAGGAAACGTGGATATCTTCCTGGCTCGCTTCAACTCGCAGAGGCAGTTGGTGCATAGCACCTTTTTTGGCGGCAGCAGTATCGATTACGGCTACCAATTGGCAATACGACACTCTACAGGCAGGGTTTACATAACCGGATTCACTGGAAGCTCGAGGTCATCAGCCTATGTCAACTGCCAGCCCCCTGCCTCCGGCAACTTCCCATTATGCAATCTGCCCGGCTCTTATTTTCAAGAGGACCTGAACCATGGTGTCCCTACCTATCAAACCGATGCTTTCATTGCCGGGTTTGAAGACAACGGCTCGCTCTTTTGGTCCACCTATTTTGGTGGCGACCAGGAAGACCATGCCCACGCCATAGCCATAAACCCGGCTACCAATCAGCTCTATATCGGTGGGGTTGCAGATGGTTATACGGGATATGCGACCAATGAATGTCAACCACCATCCGGGGCTGGATTCCCGTCTTGCGCAAGCGGGGTTCAGACTCAGTACCCTGTGCCGGCAGGATTGGACGACGGCTTTTTGGCCAAGTTCTCACTATTGGACCACAGTTTGCTCTGGACCACTGTACTTGGCGGCAGTGGTATTGATGTAGTAACAGCTTTGGACTGGGACGAGGGTGGCAATGTGTGGGTTGCGGGTTTGACTTATTCCGGAAACATACCATTGGCCCAGATGAACGGAGTATATTACCAAGACGCAAACGGTTACCCTGGCATCAATGCTACAGCTGATGCCATGATTTTCTCCTTCTCTCCACAAGATGAGCTGCGCCATGGAACGTATATGGGAGGTATGGGGCAAGAACACCCGTATTTCATCGCAGCCCCCATTTCCGGGCAGCTCTATATGGGAGGTTCATCCTCGAGCACTTCAGCCTATCCATTTGCCTGCCCATCCACCACCAACCCCTATTGCTACCTCACCTATGCCACAATGCAACCCGGCACCATGGAGGCTTTTTATGCTGATCTCAGGCATGGTGAAGGTGTGGGGGTGGAAGAACATACAAATGCCGATGGGAACGACTCCCCACTATTTATCATGCCAAATCCGGGCGAGGGAATCTTCTCATTGGTGCTTCCAGTTGAATTCAAAGGGCCGTTCAAATTATCGGTCCATGATGCCTTAGGAAAGGTCTGTCTCAATGAAGTCCGGAATGCCAGGCAAGGAGGATCCCTTCAAACAATAGACCTGCAGGCGCTGAATGCCGGTATGTATATGGTACAGTTGCGCACCTTGGACGGCAATGTTGAACGAAGAGCGAAGTTGCTGATCGAGTGAGACACATTCAGCCATGGATTACGCAAGGCTGCCGATCGGTGGCCTTGCGTGCTTTTGGGAAGGCGCGTGGATTGTACCAACAGAGGACGCGATGATGACTATTTGGTGAGGTGTGCGGGCGCGGAACATTTCTTTCCTGGAACATCCGTGTTCATTGTCGTGTATCCATGACCCAAGGGGCCTGGCCCGCATCCACCTGCATAGGGTGAGTATTTGGCGGGTATTACGATCTAACCTGCGAAAGCGCGCATTTGGCCACCCGGCCCGTTCGCCTTTTCTTGCGGCGCATTGCGATCCACATGGCCACGGAAACACGCAAAAAACGCCCCCTGCATACCAAGATCCTGTTGGGACTGGCCGCTGGCGTTGTGGCCGGCATCGCGGTGAACATCGTATTGGGCCCGGGTGATGATCGCTTGCAATGGACCGTGGCCAACATCACCTCGCCACTGGGCAACATCTGGTTGCGTCTGCTGCTGATGGTGGTGATGCCCCTGGTCTTTTCCGCGCTGGTCACCGGCGTGGCCGGCATGGGCGATGTGCGCAAGCTGGGCCGCGTGGGCGTGAAGACGCTTGCCTACACCATCTGCATCTCGGCCATCTCGGTGGTCATCGGCCTGGCCTTGGTCAACCTGGTGAAACCCGGGCAACGCATTTCGCCGGAGACGGCCCAGGCCTTGGAGGCGGAATACGGACGCAGTGCCGATGAGCGCGTGGGCGCCACCACCGCCGCGCTGGAGCAACGCAAGGAGAAGCCCGTGGCGCTGATCACCGAAGTGGTCTCGCAGCTGGTGCCGGAGAACCCCGTATCGGCCATGGTGGGCACGCCGAACCTGCTGCACATCATGTTCTTCGCGCTGGTGCTGGGCATCGCGGCCGCCATGGTGCCCGTGGAAACGGCCACCCCCTTTCTCGGTTTCTTCTCCGCGCTGTACGAGATCTCCGTGCGCATCATCCACTGGATCATGCGCCTGGCCCCCGTGGCCGTGGCGTTGCTGGTGTTCAGCAGCATCGCTTCCTTCGGCATGGACCTGCTCACCGCACTGCTGTGGTACATCGCCGTGGTGCTGGGCGGCCTGCTGATACATGGCGTGCTGGTGTACGGAGCCTCCGTGAAATTCCTTTCCGGCATACCTCCGCGGGAATTCTTCAGCCGCGTGAAGACCACGGCCATCACGGCTTTCAGCACGTCTTCATCCAATGCCACCTTGCCCACGGCGCTGCGCGAATCACGCGAGAAGCTCGGCGTGCCCAAGGAGATCAACTCTTTCGTGCTCACCATCGGCGCCACCGCCAACCAGAACGGCACGGCGCTCTATGAAGGCGTCACGATCATCTTCCTCGCGCAGCTCGCCGGGGTGGACCTCGCGCTGGCCACGCAGCTCACCGTGGCCTACCTGGCCATCCTCGGCGGCATCGGCACGGCGGGCGTGCCCGGCGGCTCCATTCCGTATGTGATCGTGGTGCTGGCCTCGCTGGGCGTGGACCCCGCGCTGATCGCCATCATCCTCGG
>JAFDZG010000107.1 GCA_018267065.1 Bacteroidota bacterium | reverse complement strand
GGCTTCCCAGCCCGTCCACTGCACCTGCGCCTCCAAGTTCCCTTGGGCGAATGCGTCGTTCTTCAACAAGGGCACGATCCATTCCGGGTGCATGCCAATGATCGGCAGCACGAGCGTGACCGCGGCGAAGAGCGTGCCGATGCCGCCCATCAGCAGGCGCGGCCACAGCGTGGCCTTTCCGCCGTTCCACAGCCGCTCCAATTGCAGCGCCGCCAGGAAGGTGAGCGGGAAATAGCACAGGCTGCTGTAGTGGACGATCTTCGTTTTAACGATGGTGAACAGGATCAGCACGACCCAAAAGAGGATGAGGAGCCAGCGGCGGTAGTTCCCAGTTGTTAGTTGTTGGTTGTCCGGCTCACCTCCTCCGGCACTCGCCCCCCTCTCCTTGGGGGAGGGGCCGGGGGTGAGGGGCTTGAGCATCTCCTGCAGGGCGAAGACCGATGCCGGGAAGCAGCCGATGAGCAGCACCACGAAGTGGTAGCCGAAGAAGCCCCCGTGGCCGGCATCCTCGGTGCTGAGCATGGCCACCTGCCGCCAGAAGAAGGCGGTGATGAACACGGGCCCGTTGCGCAGCAGGTCCGCGCCGAACCATAGGCCGGGCACCAGCAGCAGCACGCCCAGCATCAGCAGCACGCGCGGCACGGAGAAATAGAACCGGAACCGGTTCCACGCCCAGTACACTACGGCGCACAGCCCGGGGATGAGCACGCCCACCGGCCCTTTGGTGAGCACGGCCAGGCCCAGCCAAAGCCCGGCCCACGCAGCCGACCGCGTTTTGGCCTGCGGGGAACGCCCAGCCGCCGCCGGGGTGTCGGTGCTGCGGATAAATGCCAGGAAGCCGAGGAAGATGAAGAGGTTGAACCAGGGATCGATGATGCCGCTGCGGAAGTAGAGGTTGGGCAGCACCGAGCCGAGGTATGCCAGCACCCACAGCAACCCGAAGGCGCGGCTGCGCAATTGCAGGCCCGTGCGGAACAGCACCACCAGCGTGGCCGCACCGCACAAGGCGTTGGGCAGGCGTGCCGCGAATTCACCCACGCCGAGCACCGACATGCTGAGAGCCTGCATCCACATAAAGAGCGGCGGCTTTTCGTAGAACGGCACATAGCCGATCTGCGGCTGCAGCCAGTTATGGGTGGCCAGCATCTCCCGCGCGATCTCCGCGAAGTTGATCTCGTCCCAATCGAACAGGTGTACCGCACCCAGGCCGGGCACAAAGAGCACCAGCGCCAATAAGGCGATCAGCCAGGAAATGCTGCGGTTGGAGAGGGCCTTCATGCGGTGCCGAAGGTAGCGGCACGTGAAGTCCGTGTTTACTCGCTATTTCACTCTCGCCCGCATTTGCAACGCGGGCGCAACATGCCGGTCGTTTGCACCGACTTTCCCTCATCCATCCCACAGATCGCGCCTGACTGCCGTCAGGCAGGCTCGGCTTTTTGCCGAGTGCGTCAATTCATAGGGCCTCCGGCCCGCCGAATGCACTACCTGCAAGCGTTACTCATAGACGGGCCGGAGGCCCTATCAGGCCCACTCTCTCGGGAAAGACCCGAGCGAGTGCTCGCGGTGGAACACGCGCGAGCGAGTGCGGGGGCGCGGACGTTCGTGTCAGAGATGGGGTCAGCGAGGCTATTGTTTCACGAAGCGCAAGCTTGTGGCCTCTTGTGCATCCCCGACCCACAACACGTACATGCCTGGGGCCAGCTCCTGCACCGGGATCGTCCAGTGGTCCGTCTGGCTTGCGGAAGACGAAAAGCTGCCACTGGCCGCCACCTGTCCTGTAAGGCCGACCACGCGCCATGGCTGCTGGCCACCCAGCAGACTGCGGGTCTGGACCCGGAGGACATCCGTCACCGGATTCTGCATGGACATCAATTCCATGGATGGATGTTCCTCTACTCCTACATTGAGCGAGTGGAGATGATAGGTGTCCGGGTACCACTCATTCCATTCGGCTAAGTACTGGCCGAGGTGCTGCACCAATATGGCCCCGTCGGTGGAACTGTACCAAAAAAACCCCAGGTAGGGATCATTGGCTCCCTCAGTGACCCATACCCGCACCATCAAGGCATCCTGCCATGTACCGCTTGGAAGGATCAGCGTGCCCGTGCCAACGCAACTGAGTGAATAAGTGCCGCCTGTCGTGGAAAAAGTATTGTCCCATGCATCCGTACTGGTGGTGCCCAACTGTAGTGGATAGACCATCTCCACCTGCGGATTTGAGTAGGTGTTCAGGGCTCCTGTGTATGAACCGAGGCGTTTTAGGCTGGAATTGCCCAGATTGAAATACCGGTAGGCCGTATAAGGTGTCTCCATCCATGCGTAGTTTGAGCCGGGGAAAGAAGATGCATAAGGCGTGGTGGACGGATTGACAACGTTTAGATGCAAGTCCGGACGATCCGACTCCCAATGATCCAACGCTGAAAAATCCCAGACTGCGTTGGCCCCTTGAATGGCCGTGTCGATCACAACAATGGAATTGCCTGAGTTCCACAAGGTCATTTCGCTGCCGAACGGCAGCATCTCATCCGAATTGAGCACAGGCTGTGCTGAAAGGGAAGTGGACAAGAGGGAAAGGGCGATGGATTTAAAGTAACGCATGTTCACGCTGAATTTGTGAGCAAGATATACTCCACAAGCCTGTCGTCAGTAGGCATGTGCGTTCCGTCATAGGGCCTCAGGCCCGTCGAATGCACTACCTGCAAGCGTTACTCATAGATGGGCCGGAGGCCCTAGCAAGCCCGCTCTCTCGGGAAAAACCCGAGCGAGTGCTCGCGGTGGAACACGCGAGCGAGTGCGGGGGG
>JAFDZG010000106.1 GCA_018267065.1 Bacteroidota bacterium | reverse complement strand
GACCACGGCAAAAGCACCCTGGCCGACCGCCTGCTGCAGATGACCGGCACCATTGCCGACCGCGACATGCAGGCGCAGAACCTGGACGACATGGACCTGGAGCGCGAGCGCGGCATCACCATCAAGAGCAAGGCGATCCAGATGAACTACTCGCTGAACGGCGAGCAGTACCTGCTGAACCTGATCGACACGCCGGGCCACGTGGACTTCAGTTACGAGGTGAGCCGCAGCATCGCCGCCTGCGAAGGGGCCCTGCTGATCGTGGACGCCACACAGGGCATCCAGGCGCAGACCATCAGCAACCTCTACCTGGCGCTGGAGCACGACCTGGAGATCATCCCCATCCTGAACAAGATGGACCTGGCCAGCGCCAACCCCGAAGAAGTGAAGGACCAGATCGTGGACCTGCTGGGCTGCAAGCGCGAGGAGATCATGGCCGCCAGCGGCAAGACCGGCTTCGGGGTGGACAAAGTGCTGGAAGAGATCGTACACCGCATACCTGCGCCCAAAGGCGACCCGGCCGCACCGTTGCAGGCGCTCATCTTCGACAGCGTGTTCAATTCCTTCCGCGGCATCATCGCCTATTTCCGCGTGATGAACGGCACCCTCCGCACGGGCGAAAAGGTGAAATTCTTCAACACCGGCGTGGCCTACAACGCGGACGAGATCGGCGTGCTGAAGATGGACCTGCTGCCCAGGAAACAGTTGGGCGCCGGCGACGTGGGCTACATCATCAGCGGCATCAAGACAGCGAGTGAGGTGAAGGTGGGCGACACCATCACCCACGTGGAGCGCCCGTGTGCCGAGGCCATCAAGGGTTTCGAGGACGTGAAGCCCATGGTGTGGGCGGGCATCTTCCCGGTGGACACCGACGAGTACGAGGAGCTGCGCGACGCCATGGAGAAGCTCAAGCTCAACGATGCGAGCCTCACGTGGACGCCCGAGAGCAGCGCCGCGCTGGGCTTCGGTTTCCGCTGCGGCTTCCTGGGGCTGCTGCACATGGAGATCATCCAGGAGCGGCTGGAGCGCGAGTTCAACATGACGGTGATCACCACCGTGCCCAACGTGGGCTACATCGTCACCAAGACCGATGGCGAAGTGGTGCATGTACACAACCCGAGCGAGCTGCCCGAGGTGATGCGCATCGAGCACATCGAGGAGCCCTACATCAAGGCGCAGGTGATCACCAAGGCGGAGTACATCGGTGCCATCATGACGCTGTGCATCGAGAAACGCGGCATCCTGATCGGGCAGAACTACCTCACCACGGATCGCGTGGAGCTGAGCTTTGAACTGCCGCTGGGTGAAGTGGTGTTCGACTTCTTTGACAAGCTGAAGAGCATCAGCCGCGGCTACGCCAGCTTCGACTATCACCCCATCGGTTTCAAGGAGAGCGACCTGATCAAGCTGGATATTTTGCTGAATGGCGACAAGGTGGATGCGCTGAGCGCCTTGATCCACCGCGACCATGCCGTGGAGCTTGGCCGGAAGATGTGCGCCAAGCTGAAGGAACTTTTACCCCGCCAGCAGTTCGACATTCCCGTGCAGGCGGCCATCGGCGCCAAGATCATCGCCCGCGAAACGGTGAAGGCCCTGCGCAAGGACGTAACGGCCAAGTGCTACGGCGGCGACATCAGCCGCAAGCGCAAACTGCTGGAAAAACAGAAGGAGGGCAAAAAGCGGATGCGCCAAGTGGGCAACGTGGAGATCCCGCAGCAAGCGTTTTTGGCGGTGCTGAAGCTGGATTGACAGTCCCTGCGCAGGCTCCCGAAGCGGTAATCCTGCGGGAACGTCGAGGCGGTGGCCCAGGGGGGGACTCGTGGCCCGGCGAGGACTTCAATTGGCACGACTGGCTATCTGGCTTCGTTATCTTGGGGTGATGGATTGGCGCAAGTACATCGTTAGCAATCCCAAAGTCCTTTCAGGCAAGCCCACGGTAAAGGGTACGCGATTGTCCGTGGAGTTCATCCTGGGCCTGATGGCCAAGGGCTGGACCGAGCAAACCCTTTTGGAGAATTATGAGCGCTTGAAGCCGACCCACATCAAGGCGATCTACGGGTTCATGAGCGAGAACATTGCGGCGGGCCGTTTTGCGCGGCCACTTGGGGAAGCCAAATGAGATTCCTTGCCGATGAATGCGTGGCAAAGGCCTCCGCCTTGCATTTGCGCATGATCGGCCATGATGTGGCTGCGTATTGGCACCGACATCCGAATACCGGACGATGCAACCATTTTGACATTTGCCACGGCGGAACAACGCACCCTTATCACGCACGACCAGGATATTGGCGAGTTGGTGTTCAATAAGAAACATCGGGCCCCATTCGGGGTAGTCCTGTTTCGCTATGAGCCTGCCACGCCGGAGGAAGTGGCAAAGCGGCTTGTTATCATGCTCCGTTCCGGCTTATATATGTTCGAAGGGTATTTGACCGCCGTGGAAGAGGGTAAGGTGAGGCAACGCGCATGTTGACAAACAGTCCCTGCGCAGGGATCCGAGGCGGTGGAGCTGCGGGGACCTTCAACCCAGCACCAGGACATCCAAGCCCTTGAACTGCCTGAACGCCTTGTCAGTAGTGACCAAAGTAAAGTTGCCGGTCACGGCAAATGCAGCCAAGTAAGCGTCCATCCAAAGTTTTGGGGATGCGCTGGGAACTGCCCCGAACTTTTCCCAGACCGGACCGAGGGGCAAAGGCTCTTCCTCAAAGTCGATCACCGGGTCGGTGAGCCATACGCCAAAGTTCCGCCATGCCGCAGCGTTCGTGATCGGGCGGGTACCGTACAGTCCCATGATCGCCGCCGTGGTGGACAACCTTAAAAGCCCTTGCTGGGTGGGGCGGCAAAAGACGACCTTGTCCGGGGCCTGTATGCCTTGCAGCCATGCCTGTGCGGTGCGATGGTGCTGGTGCCGCACTTGGGCAAGCGCAAACCACACGTTCACATCGGGAAGGAACTGCTTCATTCGGTACTGCCATACAAGACCTCATGGACGCGCTCAGGGGTAAGTTCCTTCCCTGCCGGAGCCTTCCGCCTCCCTTTCAACAAGGGCATCTCCGCATAACCCAAGCGATGGGCATGCTTGATACCGGGCTTGGTTCGGAGCAAGGAACGGATGGCCTCGGTCAATAATTCCTTCAGGGTGGCCCCGCGCCTTGCGGAGAGCAACTTCGCCTTCCGGTACAAGTCATCCGGCAGTTCAATGGTTGTTTTCATCGGCTTCAAATGCTATAAGCTACCGCGCTTTGCCGGCGGCCGCCGTGCGCCCTTGCCCGGTTTGACGGGTTCCTTCAGCAACTTCGTGAACAGCTCCGTCCAAAGGTCCTTCATCGTGCGACCCTCCTGTACAGCCCGGACCTTCAATGCGCGCACAAGCTCATCGGGCAGTTCAACCGTCGTTTTCATCCCAGCAAAGATAGGGCTCGATATGGGGATATGGTGTACCATATATCCGTATTAAACGACAGGGGCAAGCTCTGGGCGGATGTATGCTTCCCCGCCGGCCCACACACCGGCCTTGGCCGTGCAACAATCCACCGTTTCCTTGTAACCTGCGTGAACGGATCGCATCCAAGGATTGTTCCTTGGACAACCAATGCGATAAAACGCTATGAAAAACCTGACTACTACCATCCAACGCGGCGCGACGCTGTTCGCGCTCTCCGCTTTCCTGTATGCCGGAGCCTTTGCACAGGACCCGCCCAAGCTCACCGACCCCGAAATTGCCCATGTGGGCGTAACGGCCAACCAGATCGACGTGAACTATGGAAAACTGTGCTTGGAGAAATCCAAGAACAAGGACGTGCGCCACTTCGCCGAAACCATGATCAAGGACCACGAGGGCGTGATCAAGCAAGCCTCCGACCTGGCCGCCAAGCTGGGCGTTACCCCGAAGGACAATGCCATGAGCAAGTCGCTAACCGCCGGTGAAGCCACTACCATGAAGAAGCTGAAGGCCTTGAACGGCGCGGCTTTTGACAAGGCCTACATCGACAATGAGGTGGCCTACCACAAGGCTGTGATCAATGCCGTGAAGACCGTGCTGATCCCGCAAACGCAGAATGCCGAGCTGAAGAACCTGTTCGTGACGATCTCGCCGGTGCTTGACTCGCACTTGGCCCATGCCGAAATGGTGGCGAAGGAATTCGCAAGCAAGAAATGACCCGCAACATTCTCAAGTGTGCCGCCGGGAGTTTGGCGGCAGGCTTGGTGCTGCTGGCCGCCTGCGGCTCACCGGAACAGCCCAAGCAAGAGCCTGCGCCCGCTAAGCCCGCGCCAACAACGGTAACGGTGAACATCGCCCAGATGAAATTCCAGCCGGACACCGTGCGCATCCATGCAGGTGATACCCTGCTGTTCACCAACAACGGCGTGGTGGAGCACAATGCCACCGCACTCCCGGACAGTGCCTGGACCACCGGGCCGCTGGCACCCGGCGCGAGCAAGAAGATGGTAGTGACCGCTTCCACGGACTACTTCTGCAGCATCCACATCGTGATGAAGGGCAGGGTGATCGTGGAGCCGTGAACCGAACATCCTGAACACCGCAGCAAAGCCGCCCAAACCGGGCGGCTTTGTTGGTTCAATCCGAAGCGCTACCGGCAATACCGGCCTATGGCACCACCCAACGCAGGGTCAGTAAACTTCCGCGCAGCCCTTGTTCACGCAACAAGTACAACCCCGAAGCCCACCCGGCAGTGGACCATTCATGTTGCGCCCCGGCTTCAACCGCATCCAGCACGATGCGTCCTTGGGCATCGAAAACCAGGAGCTCGCCCAAGGCCTGGCCATCCGTACGCCGCACCGAAACCCGACCGTTCCCCGTGTTCAGCACCAAATTGGCGGGATCGGCCACGGCAATGCCTTGTGTTCCATTGGAGCATGCACCGTAAAAGTTGAATGCCACGGCCGACAGGGTGGTAAACACCAAGGGTGCACCGGGTCCTTGTACCTCATTCCCAAGGCCCACGCCGAAAAAGGGTTGACCTCCCGTTGGACCTTGGTCCGGCACTACCTCCATCAGGTAGGCACCTGGCGGCAGGCACAATGAATCACTGTCGTATTGGGCATTCTGTGACAGCACGAATGTTCCGCCGGCCACCTCATTGCCCATTTGGCGCACGGTGTAGTGGAAACTCCCAAGCGTCATTCCACCGCCGGTGTTCTGCAGGAACACGTTCAAGGGTGCGCAGGGTGCGGGTGGGCAAAGGTCGAAGGACTGGTTCCAGCTGCACGCCAGTTCTTGGCCGAAAAGCGTCCAAAGCTCCAAGGTGCCATTGAAAGGGCCTTGGGGAATGGTTGCACCCGGTTGTATGGCCAGTGTGTGCCAGCTTTCCTGCCCGATGCCGAAGAAGTTCACGGTCTCCTTGGCAAGGGTGTCGCCATTGGCATCGTGCAGGATGAATCCCGGATAGTCGAACAAGGTGGAAGTGGGGTTAAAGACATGCACGAGCAAGGCGGTATCGCTGAACGGGGCCCAACTGACGGAGGCCAGTACCAGCGAATCACACACGGTGGCAGCCCCACCGGAAACCGTGAAGCTGTGCTGTGCCTGGGGTGCGGAATCCATGATCATGTTTCCGTTCAGATTGATGGTGTACGTGCCTGCCGGCAAGGTGCCCAATACGACGGTGTCCGCATGGGCCACCGTTACCGGGATATTGATACCCCCGAAGTTGCTTGCAATGATGGTAACCAAAACATTGAACCCGTCCACCGTTGCCGTAATGCCGGAAACGTAGGATTGGGTGTTTGCCAGGTAGCCCGAAACCACCAATTGCACCGCATCCTGGTCACTTGGTGATGCGGGAAGCACATTGATCTGCTCCACGTAGTATTCCGTGGCCAAGGCAGGTGTGGCCAGGCTGATCAGCCCTGCCATAGCAAGCAAATGCACCAGGTTCACGTACTTCATCAGGGTGGTATTTGTCCAATGACGCGTACTTGCCCCATGGATGTTGCCTGAAGGCATCAAGGACCATCCCGGAAAACAATGGCTTCCAACGCCGTGAACTCCCATGGTGGCAGGCCCATCCGTGCGTGTTCCGCCTGCTTGTAACTTTCACCGGGCGTGCCCGTCATACCCGTAATCCCCCCACCGTGACCCTCCACGAGTACAATAGCGCCGTGCAAGTCCATGCGGACGGCATTTTCCGCTTTGCGGTGAAGCACCTGCGCGACCGCGACAACGCCAAGGACGTGGTACAGGAAGCCTACGCGCGCTTGTGGCAAAAACTGGACGACGTGGACGGTGCCAAGGCCAAGAGCTACCTCTTCACCACGGCGCACCACCTCCTGGTAGACGCGGCACGCCGGGATGCAAGAAGCACGCGGATGGAGGAACGGCATGAAGACCTGCGCTGGGGCAACCAACAGCAGCCCGACCTGAAGGAAGTGCTGGAAGCCGCCTTGGCCACATTACCTGAAGTGCAGCGCAGCGTGGTGCTTTTGCGCGACCTGGAAGGATACAGCTACGACGAGATCGCTGAGCTCACCGAACTGAACGTCACCCAGGTGAAAGTGTACATCTACCGGGGCCGCACCGCGCTGAAGGAATACATCGGCAGCCTGGAGAACGTGCTATGAAGTTGGACCGCACGACATATGAAGCATGGTTGCTGGACCGCGCCGAGGGTATGCTGACCCCGGAACAGGAGGAGCATTTGGATGCGTTCCTGAAGGCGCACCCCGAGCTTGCAGTGCATGCTGGTGACCTGCCGAAGGTCCACGCGGCGGAGGAGCATTTCCAAGAAAAGGGATCGCTGCTGCGCACCTTCCCTCCCACCGGCATGCCGGATGCGGCACGGATAGTTGATTTTTTAGCAGCACGGCTTGAAGGAGAACTTTCCCCTGAACAGGAGTTGGAGCTGGAACGCTACCTGTACGAGCACCCGGAAGCCGCACGGGATGCGGCCCTTATGGCCAAGACCAAGGTGAAAGCCGGAGCTGTGCCTTTGATGCAAAAGGCCAACCTGGAAAAACACTTCCCGCCACAAGGCCTCCCGAACAGCCACCGCCTGACAGACTTCCTGATCGCCGACGCGGAAGGCGACCTCAGCCCGGAACAGCATGCCGCGCTATGCCGCTACCTGCACGACCACCCGGAGACGCAGCGTGAACACCGGTTGGTGGCCATGGCGCGCATTCCACCGGAGCCGGTGGCTTTTCCGTGGAAGAAGCAAATGCTGAAGCGCGAAACGCGTGTGCTGCCTTTGTGGACACGCTGGGCAGCCGCGGCGAGCGTGCTGCTGTGCATTGGCATGGGGTTGTGGGTGCAGGTCCGCAGCAACCGGAATGATGCATCATTGGCACAGCGCAACCGCCCCTTGGCACCGGCAACGCCGCTTCCTGCCAAGTCTGCCGCCCAGGAGGACCCGCAACTACCCAAGCCCGCCGCGCAAACAAACGGCCCTGCCCAGGTACAGCCCGCGCAGCCGGCCGCTTCAAGGGTGGGCAAGCAAAGGAAGTCCGAAGCCATCCCCGCGGTGCGGCAGGAATCCCCGCAGCGGGTTGCACCAGTGCCCATTCCGGTGGAGGCTCCGTTGGAAGAGCCGGAATTGGCTGAAGCACCTGCCGCGCCACAAGAAACTACGCCTGCCTTACCTGCGGGCAAAGCTGTACCGATGGCTTCATCAACAGTTTCACAAGGCCAGGACCTCGCGGTTTTCGCAGCAAACCAATTACGCGGCGACGTGCTGGCCACGCCCAAGCGTTCCAGCGGATTGGACGGCAATGATCTGTTGGCCATGGCGGACCGTGCCGTGGGCGCCGTTAGCAACGGGGCAGGCTGTGTGCAGGTGCAGCGCAGCGCCACGCGCGAGAAGATCCGTTTCAGCCTCGGCCGGAAATTCTCCATCAGCGCGAGCCGGGACCGTTAAGGCCCGCCCGCACCGCATACGTGCCGTTCATCACAACAACGTATATGCCTTGTAACAACATCCGTTGCACCGCCGTCTTATGTCCGAAAACCAGCACATCACAACCATGAAAACCGCACATCTTTCCCTCCTGCTGTTCCTGGGCACCATGCTTTTCGCCGGCCAGGTCCGCGCCACCAGCGATGATGCACCGGTACCTTCCACCGCCAACAGCCGCTCCATGGAGCGCGCCGTGATGCACCAGATCAACCACCACGTGATCTTCCCGCTTGACGCGGAAGAGGGCACCATGTGCGGCACGGTGGACGTGGCCTTTGCCGTGGATGTGAACGGCCGTCTTGTGGTGAAGGAAGCCCGCTCTGAAAACCGTGAACTGCGCGACTACGTGGTACACAAACTGGCCAAGGTGCAAGTGGGCGCCAACCCTTCCGGGCTGTGGAACACCACGCACGTACGCTTCACCTTCAAGCCTGAACAGGCGGGACTGTAACTTAAGCAGGCGTAGGCCGTCCCACATTCAAAGACGACCACACCATGAAAGCCCTTGGATTCACCGCCCTGCTGCTGTTGCCCTTGGTTTCTTCCGCCCAGCAGGACGGTGCCGTTGCCGATAGCGCGAAGGTTCAGGAAAAACAACATGCATTGGTGATCAGTGCGGGCGCGGACGGCATGCACGTGGGCGTTGATCGGGCCGATACCATGAAGGCCGGACCGGACACCATCCGCATCACCACCAGGAGAAAGCTCATCCGCATCATCACCATGCCGCGCAATGACATGGACACGGCGGAAAGCTTGAAGGAACGCCTGGCCGACTTGCGCCAGGAACGCCGCAACCTCTTCACCTACTGGGCCGGCGTGGAGCTGGGCATCAACACCTTCATCGCGCCGGACGGCCGCGTGGGCGATGGACCGGAAAGTGGTCCTCTTCAACTCAACAACGCCAGGAGCCGCTTTTTCGCCATCAACTTCATGGAGGAGAAAGTTGAGTTCGGCAGCCACCATGCCGGTTTGTTCACCGGGCTGGGCCTGGAGTTCCTCAATTACAAGCTCAGCGAAAACAACACGTTGATGGCCAATGGCGACAGCACGTGGGCCGTGCCCATGGCCACGCCGGACCTGCGCAAGAACAAGCTGCGCCAGATCGGCCTGCGCGTGCCGCTGATGTTGGAGTTCAATACCAAGCGCGCCAAGCTTCCGGCCGATGCACAGGAGCTCCGGGGCAAACCGGACTGGTCCTTCAGCCGCAAGGACAACTTCCACTTGGCTTTTGGCGTGGTGGGCAGTTGGTACTTCGACACCATGTACAAGCAGAAATACACCGAGGGCGGACACAATGTAAAGAACCGTAGCAAGGACGATTACAACCTGCTGCCCTACCGCTTGGCGGCGCGCGCACAGATCGGGTTTGGTGGCTTAAACCTCTTTGCAGAGTATGCGCTCACGCCCATCTTCGAGGAAGGCACTGCACCCGACCTGCGGGCACTGAACGTGGGCCTGACATTGGTGGGATTTAATTGATCAACGGCAAGCCGGGGCTGCAACGAGGGGTTATAGTTTGCTTCACCCGGGAAAGGGCCGCCACGCAAGTGGCGGCCCTTTGTATTTGTTCCAGCCACATGCAGCAGGCCTATGCCGCCTGCTACCAGCGCATGCCCGCTGGCTCGCTCGGCTTGCTTTCGGTACCGTCCGGCAGCACCATGCGCAGCAGGTACATGTTCAAGGCCCCGTGCACCGGTGCAGTGTCCACGTATTCTTTTGTTTGGATGGGCAACGTCTTCAACAACTCGGGTTTGGCCCCGCCCACGGACCGGTAGAGCTTGAATCCGCGGCCGTGCCTTTCCCGCCCGTCCCAGGAAAGGCCGATCCCATCCTTGGTGCGGGTGGCGTTCAGCAGGCGCGGTGCATCGGCCCCCATGGGCCCGGCATCCAGCGTTACAGGCTGCGAAGGCACGCCCCGCGTGCCCGAAAGGGAAACGCCCACCACCCGGTAACGGTAGGGCTGGTCCGGCAAGGCCGTGGAATCGAAATAGGCCAGGATGCCGGGCTCCAACGGTTGTTTGTTCACCGGATGGAAATCGGACCCATCGGCAGCGGCGCGCTCCACCTGGGTCCATGCGATGCCGCGATCACCGGACCACGGATCGCGCCAGCTGATGACCACCGCACGGTCCGCCCGGCGCACCACCACATCCGTTGGCGAGGCCGGTATGTGGGCATCGGCGGCTTGTACGCCCGCCACCGGTGACGGACCGCTGATGGTACCGCCAATGCCCACGGCCCGCACCCGGTAGCGCAATACGCTGTTGTCCGTCGCGGAACTGTCCGTCCACTGCGGGCCGGCACCGGCACTTGGCCGGATGCCCGATGCGACCAGTACGAACTGCGTATCGGCGGGCGTGCCGCGCTCCACGTTGTACTGCAGGATATCCGGCCCGCCCATGGGCCAATGCAAGCTGATGCCCGATGGACCGGCTTCGGCCTGCACCCAGGCGGGTGCCGGCACCGGCGGCGCGTAGTTGCTCAACCCCTGCACCGGCATGCTCATGGTGGAATGCCCCACCACATCGATCGCTTCCAGCCGGTAGAAGTAGGTCTCCCTTACACGCTGGACCAAGTCCGTGAACGTGGTGTCCGACGCGGGCACGTCGGCCCTGTGCCGATAGGGCCCCTCAAAGCGGTCCGACCGGAAAATGGCGATCCCCCTGGTACGCACCGCATTGCCCAACCGCCACCTCAACTGAATGCCGCGCGTGCCGGGCACATCACCGGCCCGGATGTACTCGAACCAAGGCCGGGCCTCGGCATTGAGGTTGTTCGCGGTGACCCAGGGGGAAGATGGCCCTTCGCGGCCGGCGGAATCCACCGGTACCAAGCGGTATTCGTAGATGCCGAGCTCGGTGAACAGCGTGTCCCAGCAGATCACGGTGGTGGTGTCATTGCGCGTGCCTTGGACGATCACCGGATGGATCTCCGCTTCGGTGCCCACATGCTGCCGCCTGCGGAACACGCGGACTGCGGCAGGCACGCACTTCGGCGCAGCCCAAGCCACGCGGATGCGCTCGCCGTTGGTTTCCTGTGACACGGGTTGGAACAAGCAAGCCGTTTGGGCTGTCTTGGTCGTGACGGCCTGCTGGCCTGCGCAGGGCAAGGCAAGCACCAGGAAAGGAAGGATGAATGTGCGCATGGTCATGGCCGTTTTTCATTGCCCGCATGATCCATCGATGCGGTCCAAAGTGATATTCCCTTGGGAGTTCACGCTGCCCTTCACCGTAAGGCCGAAGCTGTCGCTCACACCGCAGATGCTCGCGCCAACACTGGTGGACCCGCAGGCGATCAAGCTGAAGGTACTTCCCTGGAGAGCGGCCTCGAACAGCACTTCCGCGCTTGCGGAAAGGTCCAGGCTGGAGCAGTCGGGAATGGGGCTGAGCAGCCAGAAGCTCAGGCCCACATCGGCATAGGCCATGCCGCCGAAGCCGAGGCTTCCGGAAAGGTCCACCCAGTTGCGGCCCTCCACCGCACAGCTCGCATGGCCCGACACGCCCATCACCCCCAAGTTCAGGCTGGGCACCGAGAAGTCGATCAAGCTCAACTTGTCCTGCAGGAACAAGCCTTTGAGCTTCTTGCCGGCCATGGTGGCGGGCAGTGATTTGTAGCGGTACCCGCTCATCAGGTTGGAAAGCAGCGTGTCCGGAATGGCGTTATGTGCGCCGATCATGAATGCCGGGTGATGGTCTTGCAGCGGCCAAGGGACCGGCGGTACGATCACATGCGAATCGTAACAGCTCACCAAGAACCCGTCCTTGTCCACGAGCAGGCCCAACTGGGCATTCACGATGTTCACCGCGCCGAAGTTGTTGTTGGACAGGCCTAAGCTGCCCACTAAGCGGGCGTGTTCAAAATCGTAGCTCATGGCCATGTTGCCGAAGGGCGTGGCCAGTTGCGACATGCCGATCTTGCCTTGCCCCAGTTCCACGGCGCCCTTCACGGTAAAGGAGAGTTCGTTCGCCGGGTTGTCGTCGATCCCGGCCAAGTTCACCAGGTTGCCCTTGAAGGAAAGATCGTTCCATTGGTCCGGCCCCATGGTCTGGCGCCCGCTGTTGAGGAGCATCTTCTTGTTCGGCGATCCACCGAACCGGACCTCTTGCCGCGTGCTGCCCTTGTAGTGCTGTGCATCGGTGCGGATCAGGTCGATGTAGGTGCTCGCCGCGGTATGGTCCAGGAAGCCGTACGCGTAGACCGGTTCACCGGAGGAACCGTCCTCGGGATCGATCCGGAACTGGCCGTAACAAGTGAACTGCCCCGGCTTCACCGTTTGTGAGGCCATGCGGTCGTCCAGCTTGAAGTACACGTTGCCGCGGCCGGTGGTGATGGTGGCCCCCAAGGGCTTCAGGCGACTGGCCGTTTTGGTGCCGTCCTTGTAGAAGCTGAAGAAGCCCGTGGTCTGTGGCAGCCCATGGATCGCAAGCGAGCAGTTCACCAGCAGGTCCACGCCGTCCGGGGTGAACTGCATGCTGCCCACCGGCGTCATGTCCATGATGTTGAAGTAGCGGTAATTCATGGCACGCACTTCCGCAAGCGGCTGGCCCCGGCTGAACAGGGAGAAGCTGGAGAACTGCACCTTGCTTGGCACCAGTTCCGCTGGGCCCTGCACGGTGGCCACCTCGGCGGCGCCGGTTGTGAGGGCACCAAAGCGCCATGCACCAGCCTTGCCCTGGTACACATAGCCCGGATCGTAGCCAAACGTCCAGGGTACGCCGGTCGCGGGCTGCAACGGTGCCACGCCGCCGAGGCGCACTTCACCCAGTTGGCCGGCGTTCATCTCCAGCCCGTTGGGACGGATCATGATCTGCGTCATCGAGGCCTTGGCCAGCCCCATGTCCAAGGTGCCTTCCGGAATGACGATCGCCGCCAGGTCGTTGTTGAAGGACCAGGGTGCACTGGCGGTGAAGCTCCAGTCGTTCAACTTGAAGTTGAGCTTATCGCCTCCGCCGATGATGCCTTCAATGGCCTCGGGGGTCACGCGGATGTCGCCCACGTCCAGCTCCAGGAGCGCTGGCGTGATGTCGGGCACGTCCTTCACCTGTACCACCGTGGCAATGCGGAAGATCCCGGGTTCCACAAAGGAGCGCGTGCGGTCGCTTCGCGCCGGGAAGCCGCGCAGGGAGAATGCGGCGTTGGAAGGTTCCCACTGCAGGCTCATGGTGCCTAACTTGAGCGTCATCAGGTTGAAGGTGCGCTGCGGATACGCCCCGTTGCTGCGGAACACGTCCAGCTGCGGTTGATCCGGGCCATCGCCCAGATAGAACCGTCCGGTGAAATCATAGGAGAAGTTGAAGGTGGACAGCTCGCTGCTCACCGTGCCACGCACCACCCCGCCGGTGGCGGTTCCCTGTACCTGCACCAGCCCTGGGAAGAAAGAAACGGGCACGCCCTTCAAGGTGGCGTCCAGTCCGCCGTACAGCTTAAGCGGCACCTGTGCCATGTCCGTTGCCACGGAACCGCTTGCGGGCACCGCCTGCGACAAGCCCAACGGTCCTATCGCCCCGGCCTGCACCTTCACATTGGTGAAGGCGATGCGTTGGCCGGGATCTTCCAACCCGAAGTTAGCGTTGGCCGGAAGGTTGATGAATGCGCCGCTGATGGTGGAAGTTCCGTCGCTGTTCTGCACGCGCTTCTCCACTTCCACCGGGAAGCCCAGCAGTTTGGTGAGGTCCAGGTCACTGGCACGCTGCAGCACCAGCTCCACATGGGGCAGATGCGGGATCATCTTGAAGTCCGGCGGTGGCCCCGGTGCCATGAAATAGTTCACGTCCACCGCCGTTCCGATGTAACTGACCAGGCTGTCCGCCTTGGCCGCATGCACGGTCATAGGCCCCATGACCACGCCGTGGAGCGTGAAATTGCCCTGGCCGTCCGTGGTGGTCTGGTTCAACTGTGCACCATACTGGTCCGCGCCGGTTTCCACCCAAACCCGGGCCCCCGCAACAGGAGTGCCGCCGGGGTCGGAAATCACCTGTCCGATCAAGCTGGTGCCCTTTTCCAATTGCACCTCCAGCGTCACCGGTTCCGGGGTAACCGGATTCACCACGATCTGGTTCACGGGCATCAGGTCGCCGGGCGGGTACACCTTCAACCGGAACTCGCTTTCGGGGGAAAGGAACTCGAAGTAGACCATGCCGGCCTGGTCGGAGGTCTGCTGCCGCTCGTCCAGCCGAACCGTTGCACCGGCCACGGGTCCGTTCCAGGACTTCAGCGCCACGCGCAGGCGATGCCGCTTTTCCTTCACCGTGAACACGCCAAGGTCACTTGCCTCGGGACCGTTGTTGACGGGCACTGCCCGCGTCACGTTCAACGGGAAGTACTGATCGCTCAATGGCAGCAATTTCACCTGTTGCACGCCGGACGGCGCAGGCACTTCGAAGCGCTCGGTGGCTTGGTAGGTCAGATAGGCACCGGTTGCCAAAACACCACCTGTGCCGCTCGCCGGTTGCCAAGTGGCGTTTACCCCCGTTGTTGCGGAATAGGCCGGTAATTGCATCATCCAGGCCGGAGATCCCTGCCCGCCGCCACCGGTGATCTGCATGGGCACCAATCCTGATGGTGCCCATTGGCCACCTGTGCCACTCGTGCCACCTGCATTTCCCGTGGGCACCAGCACAGTTTCCGATCTTCCCCACGGCCCATCGCCCACCTGCACATCGCAGCGCACAGGTTTTCCATCCTCGTCCTGTATCGTGCCCTTCACCTTGCCGTAGGGCTTGAGCAGAATGCCGCTGGTCATGTCCCACTGCAGCCCCATCTTCAGGTCCACCGCAGGTTCCTGCGGGTTGCTGTTGTTGAACTGCCCCGGCGGAATGCCGGGTTCGTTGCCTGCGGGCAGGGGCCGCGATGCCGGCCAGAAGCCCGGCTTTACCACGCTGATGCGCGCATGCGGGCCAAGGAAGAACATGCCGTCCTGTGATCCCTTCACCAGTATGCCGGAGAAATCGAAGAAGCCGTTCGGGCCGGTTTTGGTGGTGTACGTCATCTCCGTGAAGTCCGCGGACTCCGTGCTTTTGGTACAACCGACGACCACCGGGGGCACTTGCCCGGGTGCTTTGTCGTAGCGCAGGTGCAGCATCACGATCGCGTCCGGCAGGGGCTGTGCAACGTCCGCCATCACCCTGCCGATCACGCGCGGACCGCGGGGTTCCATGGATACGGCCACGTCGTATTCCGGCACCTGGAACGTGCTGTTGCGCACATAGGATGACGGGGGCGCCACGGGAAGGGGGCCTTGGCCGGCAGGGTATGCCGCCGTGTGGCGGTAATAGCTGTACAACCCGCGCTCATCGCTCGTTCTGCAATCCAGCACATACCCGTCCGCTGAACTGTGGAACACCAGGTTGTTGAACAAGGCGCTGCCGTCCGCAGACTTGGTGTAGCACTGGGAAACCAGGGGCACTTCGCCCATGCCCGGGATGGACATGCCGTCGTCCTTGTGCTGGCCTTCAATCCCCGGAATTTCCGCTGGATGGTGGTCAGCGGGCCTGAGCACGCTTACCTGCACATTGCCCATCGGGCTCCCGGTGCCGCCCATCTGGTGGTTGCAGGCACCCTGTACCACGGTCACCTTCAGGTCGTAGCTGCGCACGTAGCACGCTTGCTCCGGCAGGTCCACATCATCGCCGGGCTGCGTGAAGATCTCCAGGTCCGGGCTGCAGTAGTAGGGCGACGCCACCTCCAGCATCATCACCTTGTAGGCGTTGGTGGCGGTGGTGCTTCCTATCCATTGCTTGCCAGGCAGGCCGTAGTTGACGGTTGGCATAAAGTTATCGAAGCTGCCCGGCACATTGATCCCGGTGCAGGAAGGCTGGTGGAAGAAGAGTTCGAACTCACCGTTGTCACCGGTGTGGCCCGTGGCGACCACCTGGCCGAAGTGCCAGGCACTGCCGTACTCCGGTTGATGGATGCCCCCGCTGCCGGGGATCGGGTCCACGCCGAGCACCACGCGATCGGCCGTGCTCACTTTCCCTTGGTTGTCTCGCGTTTCCACGCCTTCCAATACCACGCGCTCCACCAGCCTGATCGGGATGTTCTTCAGCGCATGCCCCCCCGATGTGCTTACGGGAAAGCGGTCTTTCCACTTGTAGTCCGGGAAGATTGAAAAGCCCAGGTTCGGTCCAACGATCACAGTGGACGAAAGGTCAAGGGTGGCCGTGGCCCCGGAGGCCTGATCAAAGGCCCCGATGGGCACCATGCCTCCGATCGCACTGTTGTACGAGGCAGCGCCCGATCCCGAAGAAACAGCCCCGGCTTGTGGCGCCAACGCACCATTCCCAAAATACCCCCCCGTTGTGGACAAGTTCACTGGCTGTGTTCCCAGGTACAAGGAACCGCTGGGAACATCCGGTGTGCAGCTTTGCCTGCCGCTGTCCTTGAACCGGTACACCAGTCGGCCCCGGATCCGCGTATCCCCAATGGGGCCGATGGGCAGCATGTTCGCGGGCATGGTCTGCACGCCGGCGGTGTAGGCCGGTGGCGGAGGCTGTGCCGGTTGTATTTCGAACGTGCATGCCTCGCTGCGGCCCTTGTTCTCGAATGGAATGCTGTTGGTTGCATCCTTGGCCACCACGGCGGCAACGTAGGTCACGCCGGTGTTCAATTTCGGGTCGTAGGGTTGCCAAGGGTAGGTGGGTGCGGCCAGGTTGGTGCGCACAATGGGGTTTCCCATCACGCCGTCCATGGCCAGTGTGATCGCATCGCCCGGGTTCTGTCCCGCAAGCAGTTCCAGGATGTACAGGTCATAGCGCACATTGGCCAGGTTGAAGTTGCCCACGGGCGGGCTCCAGGTAAATACCGGCCATTGCGTTTCCACGGCCTCGCCGCATAGCGGGAAAGTGATCACGGGCGGTTGTGCCATGGCGATGGTGAAGAACAGGCAGCCCGCCGGGGCCTCATCGCTGAGCGGCGCATTGGTGTTGTAGTCCAGGGCTTGCACGCACAGCTCATAGTTGCCCTCCGGCAGGATCCCCGTCTGCATCACGGCATCGGCCACCTGCTGGGGCGCGCTCACTTGGAAGTTGTTCGGGTCCAGGAACGCCATGGCCTGGGAATTGGCCTGGATCACCTTGTTCTCTAAGCCCGCCAGCACGATGGGCGACTGCGGGGCGTAGCTGCTGCGCGTGCGGCCACTGTATCCGTTGTCGCCGGTGATGGTGCCCACCAACTTCACCTGGCGCGGCGCGGTGGTGGTATTGAGCAGGTTGACGATCAGCGCCCCTTGGTAGTCACTGAGGTGGATGCTGTACGGCGGCGTGATGATGGGCGTCACCACCACCTGTCCCTGCGCGGCGGCGGTCATGGCGACCAGCGCGGCGGTCATCAAGGCGGGCAAGGTTCTCATGGCACGGGGCTTATCATGGTGTCAGAAGCGGATGTCCGCGCCGATGACACCGGTATCTTCGGTGAAGGCGGGGACCGACGGGTCATTGCTGCGGTTGTCCTGATGGCTCAACGTGAGCACGAAGGAGATGCGCTTGGTGGCCTGCATGCTCCCTTGCAGGTCCAATTGCCAGGTGGATCCGTTGCCGCTTGCGGGAAGTGCATTGGCCAGGAAGGAGCCGCGCAGTTCAGTGCCCAAGCGGCCCTCCTTCAGCCAGGAACGGCCCGCTTCCACGTGGAAGCCTTTGCTGATCGTGCGCCCCACGACGCTCTCCGTGTTGCGGAAGATCGCCCCACCGCCCAGGCGGGCCTGGTCCTGCTTCCAGTTCCGCGTGTAGGCCAGGTCCGTGTGCAGACCGGTGAGCATGGCCCGGCTGAAGGCTTCCGCGCCACGGTCGCTGAGGGCAAAGAAGTTGATGGTGCACGTGGCAAAGTGGCTGCCATTGCTTGCGGAATATGTCACGCGCGGCTGCAACAGCAGGTTCTGGCTGACTTGCCTGAACCGTGCAGTGTCGTTTGCCACCGGCCTCAGCGGGTCCTGCACGATGCCGAAGTTGGAGTAGTTGAGCACGCAACCGAACGCCTTTCCGCCCGCGTAGCTCAACCCCAGGTTGGCCATGATGCGCTTGGCGGTGGCGGCACGCAGCCGCTTCAGGTTGTTGTGCTGCCAACCCACGGTGGCGTTGGCGCTTAGCCGGTTCTTGAACAAGCTGCCACTGGCCGTGCCGGTGACCTGTTCCACATCCGTTTGGAAGTAATAGGTGCCCATGCTCTTGTAGTCGGGGTCCACCCGGCGATAGGTGAGCTTGCCGCGCAGGCGTTTCCGCTTCAGCACAAGGCCGGTTTCCACGGCCATCAGTGCCTGCGTGCTGGTGCGCACGGCGAAAAGGGGATCCACGGCCCGGACCCAAGGCCGGTCCTCATTCGCCAACGGCTCCGCCCGCACATCACGGGTATAGGAGCTGCCGGCCACATCGAATTCCCAGCGCAGCACCTCGGACAATTTTACACGGCCCGTAAGACCAATGGCCAAGTTCTCCGCCGGTGCCAGTTGCACCTTGGCCGGGTTGGGGATCGAGCGGACATCATCCTGCACACGCAGCACCACCAGGTCCACATGCTGTTCCTCGGTGCCTACGCCCAGCTTCACCGCATAGCCCATGCGCTTGTATGCCGGTACGGGCACATCGCTGATGAACGTTGAAGGGTCGTACACGGCGGTGGTATCCTCGGCCACGGCCTTCTGGAAGCGCCCGTACATGAAGCCGAACCGGAATTTGCCGGGGTTGAGCTCCACGCCCGCCATCAATGCCCTGTGGCCGGCGAGCGTGAATTTCGAGAACGTGAGGTCGCGATAGCCCAGGTGCAGCTTCGCCCATTTGTAGCGCGGGCTGAGGCCGAACTGGTTGAAGGGCTGCTGGAACGAACGCTGCTGATCGCTGAGCACCAGCATGAACGGCAATTGAATGCCCAGCACGCTGAGCACGGGTGATCCGCTGATGGACCAAAACCCCGGTGTGTGCCGCGGATCGATCCCTTGTGCATGGTACAGGCCGAAGCGAGCCTGCAACACCCCGTTGAACTGGACAGCGGGGCTTTGTCCAACCTGGGCAATATCCTGTGCTTGGGCCGCAATGCAGGCCCCCGCCAAGAAAACCGCATGGAAAATCCCATTCGGTGCCATATAAGGCAATGGTGAAAAGCAGAAAGTCAAAAAACAATGATGATCGTCACAATTGAAGGCTTTTTCATTGGCACGCTGCCCCATGTGTCAGCAGCGCAATTGCCACGCATAAGGGGAAGTGGTGGGAGACCGTCCGTAACTCCCTATTTTCGCGCTCCCTGCGGGGCCTCCCGCATTTCCATTTCAAATCGATCCTTCCACATGGGCCGCATTTTCGAGAAACGCAAGCACAAGATCTTCGCCCGCAACGCCAAGCTCAGCAAGCTCTTCACCCGCATCGGCAAGGAGATCTCCATGGCCGTGAAGGCCGGCGGGCCCAGCCCCGAGGCCAATCACCGCCTGAAGGTGGCCATTCAAAATGCCAAGGGCATGAACATGCCCAAGGACAACATCGACAGGGCCATCAAGAAGGCCGCGGGCGGCACCGAGGAGAATTACACCGAGATGACCTACGAAGGCTACGCCCCGGGCGGCGTGGCCATTTTCGTGGACACGGCCACGAACAACCCCACGCGCACCGTCAGCAACGTGCGCAGCTTCTTCAACAAGTGCGATGGCAACCTGGGCAACTCCGGCTCGCTCTCGCATGTGTTTGAGCGCAAGGCCGAGTTTGTGGTAACCGGCGACTCACTGAAGAAAATGGACCCGGACGAGTTTGAAATGGCGTTGATCGATGCCGGTGCCGATGACTTGGTGCACGACGACGAAGGCTTCGTGATCCTCGCACCTTTCACCGAATTCGGCAACATCCAGCACAAGCTGGACGAGCTGGGCATCGAGCCGAAAAGCGCTGAGCTGAAGCGCTTCCCGCTGAGCACCATTCCCGTGGACCTGGCCACGGCGCGCAACGTGATGAAGCTGGTGGACATGTTGGAGGAGGACGACGACGTGAACGCCGTGTACCACAACATGGAACTGAGCGAGGAGGTGGAGGCCGCGTTGGCGGAAGGCTGATCACTCCTGCACCACCAGATCGTTCAATTTCTTGAGCACGATCTCGGGCTTCCCTTTGTAGTCCTTGACCAAACCGGTCACCTGTACTGATTTGCCCTCCAGCCTTTTCACCAGGGCCGGGACATCACCGGCCACATCCGGAAAGATGATCACGGTGAAGGAAACATCCGGCCACGTGCCGCCAAAGTTCACGTGTACGGGACCATCTGGGCGATTGGACGCATGCACCTCAGAAGGTGTGCCGCAGAACACCACTGATTCACCCACCTGCCGTGCCACGGTTTCCACCGTTGCCGTGCATGACTGGGCGCGCATGGAATTGAATGGCCCAGCCAGCAGAAGCAGGAGCAAGGCAGCAATGTACCGGGGCATGAAGCACTTGTTGTGGCACAAAACTACAATGGCCGCCACGTGGGTTCAATGGCCTACACGCACCCCAAAACCGGTCCTTGGTGGCAGGCGCGGCCAAAAACACCTATAAATGGGTATTGTTTCAACCAAGTTGATCCACCGAACTTCATCGCGGCTAAGAACCAAGCCCTTGCAACCCAATTCCACCAACACCTTAAGAACCGATGAAGCGCCTCTTCCCTTCCAGAACCATTCTGGTGATTCATTTCTTCCTGCTGCTTGCCTTGTTGTTCGCTGCCTGCCAGGGCGGAAACAACAAGGCCGCACCACCCCCGGTTGGCACGGACTCCTCAACGGTTCGGGAACCGCAGGCCCATGACAGCCCTCAAACGTTCGACAACATCCTTTCCAGCACGAACCGCCAGGCCAATTTCACAAAATCGGAACTGGATTCCGCGAAAGCACTTTTCAACAAGCATTTCACCGTGGCCCCAAGCAACAAACCGGTAAGCGACACGGTGCTACGCATCCCCTGGAGCAGTTTGGCGGCAGCCGGGAAATCCGCAGTGCCTGCAGGCAAGGATCCCATCGGGATCTACATCAACTATGGCTTGGATGGTACAGCCTTCCATCCGGTCTTCCGGTTCATGTTCCTGGATAACGGAGGCATGAATGAACAAGTATCCACGCTAAAGGCGTTTTCCTTCACCAACGGGAAAATGGTCGTTGAGACCAACCCAACGAAGTATGAGGATGCGTATAGCAACAACATCCGCATTCTGCGCAACGGGAGCGGAACTCCGGATAAGCTCCGATTGGACGACCCGAATGATTCCGACGACCTTCCGGACCCCACGGCTACTTGGTTCTCCTATCCATGCAAGGTGCGTTACCTGTTGCAACAAAACCCCGGAGTAACGGACACTGTACTTGTGCTCAGTTGCATCAGTGAGCCAGTTCCTTACCGGGCCTTGGGATTTCTTGATGATGACCCGGAATACCGCCACTTCATCGCCCTGCACGTGGCAGATGGCAGCAGGGACCTGTTGAATGATCAAGCGAATGCATCGAATGTTTATCAAAACCGCGCCATGGACCTCGGGGGAATGTGCCCACCCCTATGCCCGCCAAAGAAGCCCTGATCCCGTTTCCTTGAACCATGCACGGATGAAGGCCGCACCAGGATGGGATCAATAATTTTCAGGTTCTTGTTGATCTACTCGGCCATGTCCTTGGCATGGGTGGCCTGCTGGCGGGTGCCGGTGCGCTCGTGGGTGCTGCGCAATCCTTTGTTGGCATCAATTACACTGGGGCTCATCACGGAGGTAACGGCCATGGCTGCCGTATGGCTCTCCTTCGAGAACAGCATCGTGTACAATGTATGCGTACCCCTGGAGTTCCTGGTCCTGCTCTGGCTGCTGTACCGTTTCAAGCCCCGGTGGGGCCGGGTATTGTTGCCGGCAGCATTTCTTGGCTGCACCAGCATGTTCATTGCGGCCATGTTGCGGGATCCAACGGCTTTCGTGCTGACCGAAGCGGTGGTGGTGATTTCCATGATCCTGACCGCCTTGCTGGTGGCGGCATTGTGGAGCATTGCCAAAACCAGTGAGTCCCCGCTCCCGTCGGTGCCAGAATTCTGGCTTTTCATGGGCTTGTTGGTGTATTTTGGTGGCTTGGTCCCCCACATTGCCATGGTACGGTTCGTCTTCCAAAAAAATAGTGCGTTGGCGGCGGAGTTGTCCTTTATCATGCCCTTGCTGTGCATCCTCCGCTACCTGTGCACTGCCGGCGCATGCTTGTTGCAGGCGCGTATCACCGGGAGCCGTCAGCATGAATGACCAGGGGTTCATCTTCGTGGTGGTGGTGGGCACGGTCTTCATACTGGGCCTTATTGGTTTAGTGGGCGTGTTGATGGCAGTGAACACCAGCCGCAGGCACCGGCACCGCGCAGAACTGGCGGAAATGCACCTGAAACATGCCCATGAGAAAATGGCCGCTGAACGCGAGGCTGTGCAACAGACACTGCGCGAAGTGGGTTCGGAGCTGCATGACAACGTATCGCAACTGTTGATGGTGATCCATATCGGACTGAACTGGGGCCAGGATATTGCCCCGGACCCCCGGCTCAATCCGGCACGCGAAGCCTTGGCCGAGTGCATCAACGAAGTGCGCAACCTGGGCCATACGCTGAACATGGACATGTGGAAGGCCAATACGTTGCAGGAAGCGGTGATACGCCTTGCGGATCGTTTGAGCCGTGCGGGAAATTTGAAGGTGAACGTGGTGCAGGATGAATTTCCGCTCCAACTGCCGGGGGATGTGGGCACCGTGCTTTACCGCGTTTGCCAGGAAGTGCTCACCAACGCGATCAAGCACGGCAGCGCAAGCACCATAACTGTCAGGTTCCACAACAACCCGGCAGGGTTCACCATTACGGACAACGGAAAGGGCTTTGACCCAACCACCGTGGTGGCCCATGCAGGCCTGCGTAGCATTGAACGGAGGTGCAACCTCATGGGGTTTGATGCCACTTGCACCACTGCATTGGACCAAGGATGCAGTTGGCAGGTCCGTCAGCGCCCTGCATAGTGGGCGGGTACGGCAGCTTCCAACGTTTCCGGGGCCCCAAGTGCTTCACTTGGCGCGGAACCGGATGTGGTAACGGGTTCCGGTGGCATCGCTTTCCATGGTGATGAACCCATTGAGCTGCTCCACCAAGCTATCTATCAAACTGCGGCCCAAGGTGCCTGTTTCCCCGTTGGCGCGTTCCGGTGCAATGCCCTTTCCGTTGTCAGCGTAGTACAGGTCGAAGCGCTGGCCCTCTGCCCGGTGGATCCGCAGGTTGATGAAGCCCTCACCCCCAGGGCCAAAGGCATGTTTGAATGAGTTGGTGATGAGCTCATTGAGGATGAGCCCCAAAGGCACCATGGTGTCCAGGTCCAGCACCAGGTCCGGGTCAATGGCGGTCCGGTAGCGGATGTTCTCCTGCACCTTGTTCAAATGCACCAGTTCCGCAAAGAGGTCCTTGATGTACTGGGAAAGGTCCACTTGGGCCAGGTCACTTCCCTTGTATAGCTTCTCATGGATCAAAGCCATGGAGGCCACGCGGCTTTGGCTCTGGGCAAACACATGCTGCAGGTGTGCATCCGTGATGTTGCCCGATTGCAGGCGCAGCATGCTGGCCACCACCTGGAGGTTGTTCTTCACCCGGTGATGGATCTCCTTGATCAGGGTTTCGATGCGCGCATTGGCCTGCTCCAGCTTGTTCTTTTCCCCGCGCAGGGCCTCATTGTTCTGCATGTCGCGCTCCTTGGCGGCCTTGAGGTTGTCACGCATGCGCGTGAGCGAAAGGCCAAGCACGTCCTGCTCCCCGCGCACGATCACGGGCGTGTTGTAATTGCCTTTGCCAATGGCGTCCGCACTTGCGGAAAGCGAACGGATCGCCTCGATCATGGCGTTGAAGGAGCCGGCCATGTGGCCCACCTCATCCATGGAGGTTACCGGTACGCCGGCGCGCACATCGCCTTGGGCGAGCGCGGAAGCCGCTTGCGTCACCTCGGAGATGGTGTTGCGCAATCCGCGCATGATCACGATGGCCATGATGGTCACCGCCCCCACCACGCCCAGCAAGGCCACCAGCACCAGGAAGAGGCGCTGCTGGGCGGCCCCGGAAATTCCTTCGCTCGCCGCAATGATCGAACTGATGGAGCGGTCCTCCACCTGTCGCAACCGTTCCATGGCCTTGCCGCTGATCTCCCACCATTCGGGCGCGGTCATGCCGAGGTCTTTGAGGGAGCGGTTTTCATGGATGGTGCCAATGATCGAGCGCACCAAGCTCACATCCGGCCCCTGGAAAGTGCTTCGAAAGAATGCATGCACGTCCGGAGTGGCATCCCGCTCAAAAAGCAGCATGTTCGTGTCGTACAGCGCAATGCGCTCGTTGAGCTCGCCGATCTCGGCACTGGTGAAATTGCCGCTGGCAAGGGCCCGCAGGATCCGGCTGCGGATGTCGCTGAGCACGGCCTTGGCATTGAGCAGGCTTTGGTGCGCAAAGAGCTTGTTGTTCGTCTCCGGGTCCATGGCCTGCTTGGAGACCTCCGCCAGGTTGCGCAGCATCTCACTGTCCATGGACCGGTATGCCGCTTCGGCATCGGCAGCGGAGATGTTCCTGTCCTTCACGCGTTGGCGGAAGCTGGCCAAGGGTTGCACCACGTCCGCAGGCCGCAGCAAGGGGTCGATGCTCAGGTTCGGGTCCTTCAACCGGGTGATGTAGGCATCGGTTTGCACACGTGCCAGGTCCAGGGAATTGCCGTTGGGCAAAATGCCTTCCAAGGTGGCCACGCTGATCGCACTTTCATTCTGCAGGCCGTCCATCACATCCCCGATCACCCGGATGTTTCGCGCCTGCTTGGACACGTAACCCAGCACATCGCTCCGCTTCAGGCTGGAATCCACCTGCTTGCCGATCAAGAGCACCAAGCCCAGCACCGGGATGCCCAGCGTGATGAGGAACTTGGTCCGTATGGGAAGGTCGGCGAAGCGCCAGGTCATGCGGCACGAAAGTAGTTGTTGCCGCCCTGCGGGTCCAGCGCCGTGGCGGTGTGCCAAAGGGCGATTGCACCCAATGCCTCTACATTTGGCCGGGCCAAGCACCAATACGGGCCACAAGCGGATGGACATGCATGCCAAATTCAAGCTGCTCGCGGAAAAGGAACGGAAAGCACGGTCCGGTGGCGGCCAGGAACGCATTGCATCCCAGCATGGCAAGGGCAAGCTCACCGCGCGGGAGCGCATTGACCTGCTGCTTGATGAAGGCACGTTCCAGGAGATCGGCCAATTGGTCACCCACCGCAGCACCAGTTTCGGGCTGGACAAACAAGTGTTCCTTGGGGACGGCGTGGTAACCGGCTACGGAACCATCAACGGCCGCAAGGTTTACGTCTTTTCGCAGGACTTCACCGTATTGGGCGGATCGCTCGCGGAAGCACATGCCAACAAGATCTGCCGGATCATGGACTTGGCCATGGAGAACGGCGCGCCCGTGATCGGCCTGAACGACAGCGGCGGCGCGCGCATCCAGGAAGGCGTGGTTTCCCTGGGCGGCTATGCGGACATCTTCCACCGCAATGTGATGGCCAGCGGCGTTGTGCCGCAGGTAAGCGCCATCATGGGGCCATGCGCAGGCGGGGCGGTGTACAGCCCGGCGCTCACGGATTTCGTGCTCATGGTGGAGAACACCAGCTACATGTTCGTCACCGGCCCCAACGTGGTGAAGACAGTGACCCACGAAACCGTCACCTCCGAAGAACTCGGCGGAGCATCCACGCACGCGTCCAAAAGCGGCGTGGCCCATTTTACGGCGCCGCACGAGCTGGACGCCATCGGGCAACTGCGCAAATTGATCGGCTTCCTGCCCGCCAACTGCGAGGAACGTCCACCGGCATTCACCTACGCGCCAGGCGATGAACGGCGGCCCGAGCTGGATTCCATCCTTCCGGAAAATCCCAACCAGCCTTACGACATCCGGCAGGTGATGAACGCCGTGATCGACCCGGACAGCAGCATGGAGGTGCACGCGGACTATGCCCGCAACATGGTGATCGGCTTTGCCCGCGTGGCGGGCGAAGTGGTGGGCTGCGTGGCCAACCAGCCCTCCGTGCTGGCCGGCGTGCTGGACATCGATGCCTCGATCAAGGCCGCACGCTTCGTGCGCTTCTGCGATGCCTTCAACATCCCCCTGCTCGTGTTCGTGGACGTGCCCGGCTTCCTGCCGGGCACTGACCAGGAATGGCGTGGCATCATTGACCATGGCGCCAAACTGCTCTATGCCTTCAGCGAAGCCACGGTGCCCCGCGTCACGGTGATCACGCGCAAAGCATACGGCGGTGCCTACGATGTGATGAACAGCAAGCACATCGGCTGCGACATGAACTTCGCCTGGCCGGCCGCGGAGATCGCGGTGATGGGCGCCAAGGGCGCGGCGGAGATCATCTTCCGCAACGAGATCAAGAATGCCACCGACCCGGAAGCCATGCTGGCCGCCAAGGAGAACGAATACAAGGAGCGCTTCGCGAACCCGTATGAAGCAGCTTCGCGAGGATACATTGATGAAGTGATCCAGCCTTCGGAAACGCGGCGCAAAGTGATCGAATCGCTCCGCATGCTGCGCAACAAGGCCAAGCGCCTTCCGCGCAAGAAGCACGGCAACATTCCGCTCTAAGAGCCTGTTTGGGATCTCTTCAAATGCGTTCTCCGGACCCCTTTCCACCGATGCTTCACCGGAAAAATTACCCGTAGACACCGCTACGCGGAATTTTTCCGGGTTCGCCTCGCCGAAAAATGGCCTCGGAGCCCATCATTCAAGAGATCCCAAAAAAGCTCTAAGGCAGGGACCGGAAGGTTCGCCGCAGTGCATTTACGTGGATCACCGTAGGCGATTACGGCAACCTACGGATGCCCCTTCCTTGTTGAAACGGGAACATTCGCAAAACGAAAAAACACGTTCAACATGCATTCCACATTCCGTCAGATCTCATTTGCCATGCTTGCCACCGCCCTTTGCCTGGGCGCATGCAAAAAGGATGAAGCTGAAGCCCCGTCCTCCGATAACAACGGAGGAGGAAGCACTTCTTCCACCCCCTCTTCCACTCCCACGTTTGCCGGAGCTGATGGCGTGCTATGGGCCATCAACACCTTCAGCACGCAAACCGTTGCGGGGGTGCCCTTCGAGGTGGAGGCCGGCTTGGGCTCGGCCGCTTTCCCTTCGGAAGCCAACGCTTCCGTGCTGGTGGATGCGGGTGCGGTAACCCTCAATGACATTGCCCTGACGCGCAACTCAAACAACACCTACATGACCATACCCTCCACGTCCAACCCCTCGGGCGTGGACCTCAGCAGTGGCACCACGCACTGGGTGGTGGCCGGTGCGAACGGCATTCCCGCAGTGGACCAAAGCCCTTCCTTCAGCTTCCCCGATGTGGGCAGCATTACCAGTTCCACCACGGTAACGCGCAGCAGCGGCTACACGCTCAGCGTGTCCAGTATCAGCCCCTGTGATTCCGTGGTGTTCATGGTGGGCGGAGTGGTGAAGTACCTGCCCTCCGGAAGCACCAGCTGCACATTCACCGCATCGGAGCTGGGCGGCGTGGTCGCCGGTTCCAGCATGATCCAGGTATCGCCCTACAGCTACTCCCACGAGGTGATCGGCGGCAAGGACTTTTACTTTGGCAAGCAGACCACCCGCACGGTGAGCGCCACGATACAATAAGCCGCACTTGTGCATCAATGCCCGCCGGGAACAAGCCCTGCGGGCATTGTCGTTTTCTGCGCGGAGCTACATTCGCTGCATGCTCCGCCGCATGCTCCGCCGCATGCCGGTCCGTGGGTGCCTGTGCGCCCGCCGACCGGGGTTTGCTTTTGCCTTATTGGTAGTTTGCGCGCTTGCGGGGAGGCCGGTCCTTGCCGAACCGCAATCGGAAGCACCGAACCCCGCTACCGTTTTGGCCTTGCCGGATGATAGCAACAAGGTCCACAAACTTTCCGACCTCTGCTACGCCTACCGCAGGGTGGATGCGGATTCTGCCATGCTCTTTGGCAATGCGGCGCTGCACCTGGCAAGAAAGCTGCAGTATCCACGCGGCGAGGCACAGGCCTGCAACGACCTCTCCATCATCTACTTGGACCGCGGCGCATACAACCGTGCAGACAGCCTGCTCTTGCGCGCACTTGCCCTGCGCACCCAACTGCGGGATTCGGCCGGCATGGCCGCCGTGCACAACAAACGCGGCATCATTTTCCAATCGCGCTTCATGCTGGAGGAAGCACTGGAGGAAGACCTCAAGGCCCTGGGCATCTACGAACGCATCGGTCCTCCCGCGCACGAAGCCACCATCCTCAACAACATCGGCATCCTGCAGTTCAACTTGAGGCGCTTGCCCGATGCGCTGGCCATCCACCGCCGCGCAGCCGCCATACGCGCACGCATCAACGACGGGCAGGGCCTTGCGCAATCGCAGGGCAATATGGCCAATGTGGAGCTCCAACTGGGCGACACGGCCGCAGCCACCGCACACCTCCTTGCGGCCATCGCCTATTTCAGGGAACATGGCCTGAAGCCCGAACTGGCCGTGCAGCTCAACAACCTCGCGGGCATCAGCCTGGCACAGGGCCTGCTGGACGATGCCGCCGAGCAATATGGCGAAGCCTTGGCCATCCGCAAGGATGCCGGGCAGCCCAAGGCCATCGCGTCCTCCTTGATCGGCCTCGGCGGAACAATGCTGCGGCAGGGCCGGCTCGGGCCAGCCCGCAACACCCTGCTGCAGGCCTTGGCCATGAGCCGAACAGCGGGTGCCCGGAGCGAGCAGCTCCAAGCGCTGCTGGACCTGTCCCGCCTGCATGCCCGCCTGAACCACGGCGACAGCACTTTCCTGTACCACCAGCAATACGCGCAATTGAAGGATTCCATCTTCAACGACGACCTGAACGCGCAGCTGGCCGGGGCACAAACAAAATTCGAGACGGAAAAAAAGGAACGCCGGATCCAGGAACAGCGTGCGGAGATCGCCGTGCTGGAGCGGCGCAGCGAGCAACGCAAGTTCTGGCTGATCACCACACTGGGGGGTGTTGCCCTCATCACCGTTACGGCCCTGCTGCTGCTGCAGGTGCAGCGCCGGAGAACGCGCGCCAGGCACGATGCGCTCATCATCAGCGAGCGTGAGGCGGGGTTGCGCGGCGTGCTGGCGGCCACGGAAGCCGAACGCAAGCGCATCGCGGGTGAGCTGCATGACGGCGTGGGCCAGCAGATCACCGGCCTGCGCTTCCGCCTGGAAGAATTGGCCGCTGCGGCGCATTCAGGCAAGCCCCTGGCCACCGCATCCATGAGGGAAGCGCTCACCTTGGCCGATGAGGCCGGAAAGGAAGTGCGCCACATTGCACACGCAATGATGCCCAAGGCGTTGGTCGAACTGGGCCTCGTGCCCGCCATTGCCGACATGATGGAACTTGCATTTGGCGGCTCAGGCATCAACCATGGCCTGGACCAGGCCGGACTGGACGACCGTTTGCCCAAGGAGGTGGAAACCGGGGTGTACCGCATTGCGCAGGAGCTGGTGCAGAACACCATGAAGCATGCGCAGGCACAACGGGTGGGCCTTCAATTGCTGAAGAACAAGGGCCACCTGGTGCTGATCTACGAGGACGATGGCAAGGGCCTGGCCCGGGAAACGGAGGGCCGCGACGGCATCGGCCTTCGCAACATTCGGGAGCGTGCCCGCGCACTGCAAGGCCACTTCCACATCACCAACGGCGATTTAAGCGGCGTGGTGGCCACCCTGCGCGTCCCATTGGTGCAATGATCCGCGGCGCTTCACCATCTTGCACCGTCACCAAAAGCTCCATGCCCTCCCCCAAGTCTATCAAGATCGCTCTTTGCGACGACCATCGCATCATCACCGAAGGCCTGGTGCGCCTACTGGCGGATGCACCCGACGTGGAATGCGCGGGCACTGCCGAAAACGGGCGGGACCTGCTCTTCCTGCTGGGGCACGTGGCGGTGGACGTGGTGTTGTTGGACCTGGACATGCCCGGCATGGGGGGCGCCGAAGTGATGCGGCAGATCAAGGAGCGCTGGCCCCGGATGCGGGTCATCGTCCTTACCATGCACGACGAAGCCGCCGTGATCCGGGACCTGCTGGGCAAGGGCGCCGATGGCTACCTGCTGAAGACCAGCGGCCGTGATGAATTGCTGCGTGCCGTGCGCGCAGTGGCCGAAGGGCAGAAGCATTTTTCGGCAGCCATCACTGAAAGCCTCGCACAACAGCGCACATCGGCGGCGGGCAGCTCCCCCGGGCTGGAGGGCCTTACCGCACGGGAGCTGGAGATCCTGGGAGCCTTGGCCGAAGGATTGTCCAACAAGGAGATCGGCGACAAGCTCTTCATCTCCGCCCGCACGGTGGACACGCACCGCAGCAACTTGATGAAGAAGCTGGGCGTGCACAACGTGGCCGGCCTTGTGCGCCTGGCCGTCGCGGCAGGGCTGGTGAAATGATGCTGCACCGGAATTGTTGAATTGTTGGCAACTTCATTTCATTGCCGCGCCGATGCTCCCTTCCTTTGTGCAAAAGCTTGCGGCACATGAATGTTTTGTTGATCGGCGGCGGCGGGCGTGAGCACGCCATGGCCTGGAAATTGGCCCAAAGCTCCATGCTGGACGAGCTCTACGTGACCCCTGGCAATCCCGGAACGGTGCGCCATGGCCGCAATGTGGAGGTAAACCTGAAGGACCAGCGCGCACTGCGCCAGTTGATCATTGACAAGCGCATCCGCATGGTGGTGGTGGGCCCTGAGGCCCCCTTGGTGGACGGGCTGCACGACCGCATCGCCGCGGACCCCCAGCTCAAGGGAGTCACCGTGATCGGCCCCAAAGCCGCCGGGGCGCAATTGGAAGGCAGCAAGGAATTCGCCAAGGAGTTCATGCTGCGCCACAACATTCCCACGGCGCAGTTCCGCGTCTTCGGCAAGGACCAGCTCAAAGAAGCCTTGGAGTACATCAGCCGCGCGGAAGGCCCCTATGTGATCAAGGCCGATGGCCTGGCCCAAGGCAAGGGCGTGGTGATCGCCACCGGCCGCAAGGAGGCGGAAAAGGCGTTGAATGACATGCTCGGCGGCAACAGCCTCGGCGCTGCCGCCAACCGGGTTTTGATCGAGCAGTTCCTGCATGGCATGGAAGTCTCGGCATTCCTGATCACGGACGGCGAAGCCTTCAAGATGTTGCCCGTGGCCAAGGACTACAAACGCATCGGTGACGGCGATACCGGGCCGAACACCGGTGGCATGGGTGCCGTGTCCCCCGTTCAATTCGCGGACAAGGATTTCATGGGCAAAGTGCATGACCGCATCGCCATGCCCACCATCCGCGGCCTGCGCAACGAGGGCATTCCCTACCAGGGCTTCCTCTTCATGGGCTTGATGAACGTTGGTGGCGAGCCGTACGTGATCGAGTACAACGTACGCCTCGGAGATCCGGAAGCGCAGGCCATCCTGCCCAGGTTACGAAGCGACCTGATGGACCTCTTCGAGGGCATTGCCACCGGAACACTCAGCGAAAGGCACGTGGACGTGGACGACCGCACTTGCGTCACGGTGGTGCTTGCATCGGAAGGGTACCCGGCCAATTATGAGACCGGCAAGCACATCGTGGGATTGGACCTGGTGCAGGCGGCCCACGTCTTCCAATCGGGCACGGCGCTTAAGAATGATGAACTGGTAACGGCAGGCGGGCGGGTGCTCAGCGTAACCGCCTTCGGCAAGGATGCCGAGCACGCCATACTGAATGCCTACGCCAGTGCCTCGTTGATCAGCTATGATGGGAAAACGCACCGCACGGACATCGGGCAGGACCTGCTCGCCATGGGGGCGAAAGGGGCCGGTGCGCCCGGCGCAAAGGCGGGGGTCAAATGAATTCGTTGCGCTCCTTGGCACGCCGCGTCAGCACGGTTTGCGTATAGAGCCAGTAGGCCATGCCGAAGAGGAGCACCGCAATGATGATCACCGGAATGGTCCAGTTTGCCGCAACGATGAACTGCAAGGTCCATTGGATGAGATGGCCGAGGCCGAAGAAGAAATCCGTCATGGTTCGCTGCGCTTTGTGGAGCGGCAAATATAAACGCACGGGCCAACAGTGCACAGCTGCATGAGCACCCCATGCTGACGCGCTTCTTCCGCCAGGACCGCATCACCGTGTACCTGCTGCTTCCCGTTTTGGTGCTGCTGTTATGGCCGGGCGCGGGCACGGCGGGCGGCAGCCCCTATACTGCCGGCCTGCAAGCCTTGCGGCAAGGCCCGGAGGGCATGCCCTTGTACAGCCCCCTGCGCAAGGTGATGGAAATTTCCCCGTGGATGTCCTTGGCATTCAGCCTGGCGTTGCTCACCGGGCTTGCCCATGGCCTTACCCGCATGGCCAACGACTCGGAGCTCTTTGGGCGGCGCACCCACTTGCCCGTACTTCTGCTGCCGTTGTTCCTGGCCTTGCTCCCCTTCGGACTGGTGCCGGACCCTGCCTTTATCGGCATGTGGGCCGTGGTCCTCGCCATGGGGCGCACATGGACCGCCGTGGGGCACAAAGGCATCCTTTCCGCCGTTTTCGATGCCGGGATGCTCTTGGGCATCGCCAGTGCCTTGTACCTGCCGTACGCCTTCCTCATCGTGGTGATCTGGGCTTCACTGGCCGTGACCCGCCCCTTGAGCTGGAGGGAATATGTGCTTCCCGCCATCGGCTTGGCAGCGGTGCTCCTGCTTTGCTGGGGCGCCGTGCATTTCATCGACCCGCAAGCGTGGAAACCGGCAGCCTCCATGCATTACGCGGGGGATGCCCCAGCACCAAAACCAGCCCACTGGATGTACGGGGTGGTGCTGATCGCCGTGCTTGCCATCTTGTCCATCAGCACCATACTGTCGTTCGCCAAAGTGTACACGCACAGCGTAATGAGGGAGAAGAACATCCGCGCCTCACTCCTCGCCTTCACCTTTGCATTGGGCCTGTTGGCGCTCTTTGCCTGGTTGCTGGACCACCGCATTCCACCGGTGCTGTTGGCCACGCCGGCAGCGTTGCTGCTCACTTACCCCTTGCTTCCCGTGCGCAGGTCCCTGTGGGACGAGGCCGCCTCCTGGAGCTTGTTGCTCCTGGCCTGCTGGGCGCGGTGGGCGGGGTGAGCTACCTTTGCAGCAATCTTGCGGCCCGGCCGCATATTCCTCAACCCCATGAAATTCGGCGTGGTCACTTTTCCCGGCTCCAATTGCGATGATGACATGGCCTTGGCCGTGGAATCCCTTACGCACCAGCCCGTGGAACGCCTCTGGCACAAGGAACATGACCTGCGCGGCTGCGACATGGTACTGCTGCCCGGCGGGTTTTCCTACGGCGACTACCTGCGCAGCGGTGCGATCGCCCGCTTTTCACCGATCATGCAGGAAGTGGCGCGGCATGCCGCAAAAGGAGGACTTGTGTTCGGTGTTTGCAACGGCTTCCAAGTGTTGTGCGAAGCCGGGCTGCTGCCCGGTGCATTGTTGCGCAACGAGGACCGCAAGTTCATTTGCCGGAACACGTGGATCCGGCCCGCCACGCTGAACACGCCCATCACCGCCGGCCTGAAGCCCAAGGCCCTGCAAGTGCCGATAGCACATGGGGAAGGCCGCTATTATGCGGACAGCGCCACGCTGAAAGCGTTGAATGACGGGGACCAGGTGCTGTTCCACTACTGCGACGCCGAAGGCAAGTTGAAGGAGGAAGCCAACCCCAATGGCAGCGTGGAGAACATTGCGGGCGTGTGCAACGCCGGCCGCAACGTGTTCGGCATGATGCCCCACCCGGAGCGGGCCATGGACGAGCGTTTGGGCAACACCGACGGCAGGGCACTATTCCAGTCGCTGTTGCAGGCCGCCCTTGCTTGATACCCCCACCGGCCGGAACAAAGCCGTGATGCGCTTATTGCGCAACATGGAGATGGCAAGCCTGTCGGCATTGCCCTCGGCGCCTTTCCAACCGGCGAACTCCATGCCTGGGGCCGGCACCGCCCGCAGGTGCATCGGCACCCCTGAGAATACGTTCATTTCATTTTCGGTGGAGGTGAAAGGCAACTCTTCCACGAACACTTGACCCGCCAGGGCAGGCTCCACACCAATGGCAAGTGCACGAATTTCCCGGCCGGTGTACGCGGCCAATTGGCGTTGGATGTTCCGGTTCCTGCCCTGCAAGTGCGCCAGCAGGTTGGCATGTGCCTCCTGCGGGGAGGGAACCTCCATGCGCTCCTTCCAAATACGTTGATCGGAAGCCATGGCCACGTGGTAGCGGGAAAACAAGGAATCCGCCAAGGGGATGGTTTGGCCTGGGCTAAGGGTGGTGGCCATCAGCGCTGCGATCCGCGCAAGGAACGTGTTCTTGAACTCGTCAGCAGCCAGGATCTGCCCCAGGAAAGGTGTTTCGGGCAATGCACTGGAACACATGCGTTGCACGGTGCGGTCCTCCACGGGGGCCCACTGGTCCATGTCAAAGAGCACCCACCGCCATCGGCTTCCGGCCGCTTGCGATCGCCAGCAACGCACGTTGAGCTCGTGGTCTGCCCTTCCGGTCCACAGGTCAAAACAGGCCAGTTCCACCAAACTGGAAGCATCCATCTCGCCCATCAGGCTGTCCAGCGGCCGCCCTGCGGCAATGGCCTTCAACATGCGCCGATAAGGCATGGCATCGCCGCTTACTGCGCGTGCCCCGGGTCCTTCCACCAGGTCAACGGGCGCCCCCCCGTTCAAGCTCCGCGCCCATTCCTTTCCCTTGGCGGGCATGGCGCGGTACAGGCCTTGCGGCATCCCGTTCAGGTAAAGCGGCAGCGGAAAACTGGGCTGCGCGTCCAACCTGCCACCGCTGCGGCGCACCAAGGCTTCCATGATCAGGTTGCGCAGAAATGCGTTCGGCGTGCCATCAGCCCTCAAGAGCACCTCATGCCACGCACTGCCGTCCGGGAGCTTGACCGGGGAGGAACTGCCAAAGCGGTCGCGGCAAAGCAGCTTGAAGTTGCGCTTGGGCAGGCTGCGCGAACCATTGCCTGCGATGGCCATGCCGATGGGCAAGATGCCGCCTTGGGCCTGTAACCAAGCTTGCCGCTGCCATGCACGCCCTTTGCGGGCATGGTTTCCGGAAGGAACATCGCCTATGCCGGCCGGTCCGGAAAAATCCGCTGGTGCAATGGCCAGCGCCCAAGCTGGATCCGGCAATCCGGAGGTGAACACGGTGCATGGGCTTGGCACGGCATCCGGGGCAAATGTCCGAGCCGTGATCACGGTGCCCCGATCCACTGCCAACGGTTCTTTGTATGCCGGCGATCGTTCATCGGGCATCGTGGCGTCCAGGGTGTACCTGATGGTACCTTCACCATGTGCGTTCATGGCCATGCGCCCCTCCACAGGTGTGATGGACGGCGCTCGCATCAGCTTGGGAACCGCGCCTTGATTGGCGCTACCGGGGGTCGGATGCGTGAAATATCCCCAGCCATTGGCACCGTCCGTGCTCCTTCCAATGGAAATGCCGGGCGGAAGGGCCGGCCAGTGGAAGATGTCCAGCACGGTGGTCCGGTCCGGGGCCACCAGCAAAAGCGTACCTCCCTTTCGCGGCAGGCTGAAGGCAAGCTGGTCAGGGGCGGTTTCGCCAGCTTGGCCGCACCAGAGCACTTGCCATTTGCCCGGGCCTATCGTTAAGCCTGCCGGCAGCGGATGCAATTGTCCGTCCAAGGCCAGGACATACCCACCAAGGTCCACTTCCTTTTGCCCGGAATTGTAAAGTTCCAGCCAATCGCCGTCCGCACCCTGGCCATTGCTGCCCGCGGTCCGCGTGCACTTCACCTCGTTGATCCGCACTTGCGCCGACAGGGCAACAGCAGTGCAGGCAAACAAGGGAACCATCCAGCGGCGCATTGCCGCAAATTAGAAGGTGCAAGGAGAATACCGTTAAATTTGGCTCACAACCATTGCCCATGCGCCTAACCCTACCCCTTCTATCCTTGTTATTGACGGCTTCCGCAGCTTCCGCGCAAACCATCACCAATGTCACGGTGACCCCCAACCCGCTCCATGCCTGCCAGGAAGCCACCTTGCACATCATGGGTACGGCCCCTCCGGGCATGAGCTTCACCTTCGTGCAGAACAACATCACCACCAACAGCATCACCTTGGTGATCCAGGCGGAAGGGCCTGGTTCCGGTTCATCCTCCTTCAACAACCCCATGGGCCCTTACGGCCCGTTCGATGCGGGCACCTACTCCATGAGCGTCAGCCTGCAATACAACGGCACCATCACCTCCACGTGGACGGGCAGCCTCACCGTATTGCCTGCCATTGTCCATGACCTGGGCGAAATGAACACCATCAACATTTGCCCCAATGCGCCTCCGTTCCAGCTGATCTCCCAATTGGGCGGCACGCCGGACCCGGGAGGCTCTTGGACGAACCCCCAATTGCAGAACGTGCCCAACGGCACCTTCATTCCCGGCACCAGCCCCGAAGGAGTTTACCTGTATTACTTCCCTGTGCCACCACCCTGCCAGCCCGACTACCAATACCTCACGGTGCTTTACATGCCGAACAATTCAGCCGGCACCAACACCACGGTAAGCCTGTGTACTGCGGCAGGTGCACCGCCCGTGGACCTGTTCACCCAGTTGGGCGGCACCCCGCTTGCCGGTGGAACATGGACCGGCCCGGGCGGGAACACCACGGGGATCTTTACCCCGGGCACCAGCACCCCCGGAGCTTATGTGTACCATGTGGGGGGCATTGCCCCTTGCCCGGACCCCACGGCCACCGTAACTGTCACCGGTGCCCCTGCCTCCAATCCCGGCGTGGGGGGCAGTGCCGAGTTCTGCTATGATGAAACCGCCGCCAACCTCAACAATTACGTCACCGGTGAAAGCACGGCGGGCGTTTGGTTCAGCCCGCAGGGTTATGGCATCGACACCTACGGGGTCCCGATCAACTTGACCTTGTACGGCCCGGGCAATTATGCCTACGTGGTCACTGCCGCACCTTGCCCGGCCGACACCAGTTTCGTGCTGGTAACGCTGGTAGGACCGCCGTGCACCATCGGCGTTACGGAGGCTACTGCTGAAACGGAGGCCATGCAGGTGCTTCCAAACCCGGCGAAGGACCTGGTCACCGTGGTGCTTGGCCAAAGCCGGATGGGCGGCAGCCAGTATCTGGAAGTTAGCGGCACGGACGGCAAGCTGTTGATGCGTGAGCCGTTGACCACCACCGGGGGCACCGTCCGGAAAACCTTGGATATCTCCAAGTTGGCGCCCGGCGCGTATGTGCTGAAGTATACCGGCGGGCAGGGCATTGTGACAGGCCGCCTGTTGGTGGAATAGGCGGTGATCACAGCGCGTTGCGCGTTACCCAGTAGCGGTAGGCCGCCAGCAGCTTACGCGGCTTGCTGAGCCGGGTGAGGTCCCTGTTCCATTGCTTGGGCAGCACGGCCTTGTTCAGTTCGGCCAGCAGGCGGAAGGCACGTTTGCGAAGGTCCATTGTTCTCAGTGGTGCGCTAGGGAGCATTCGTCCTGTGGAAGTTCCAGTTCAATGGTGGCGTGGTGCACGCCCATGCCCTGCAACAACTCACGCGCGGCCTTGGTCAATTGGGAGCGTTCCGCTGCATCGCTGGTGTCCACTTCCAGGTGCACGGTAAGGACGATGTAATCACCATCCAACGTCCATGCATGCTGGTCGTGCGAGCCCACCACATGGGGCAATGCGCGCAAGGCATCGGTGATCTTCACTTCATCAAAGCCTTCCGGAAGGCGCTGCATCAGGATGCCCGTTCCCTTGCGCAAGGTTTTCACCGCGTTGAACAGCACGAACAAGTTGATGGCGATGGAAAGCAAAGGGTCCACGATGCCAAGCCCCGTGAAGTGGATGATCACCGCGCCCACAAGCACGGCGGCCCAACCGAGCACATCCTCCAACAGATGCAGGAATGCGCCTTGTTCGTTCAGCGAGCTCCCCCCATGCAGCTTCCAGGCGGCCAGTCCGTTCATGGCCAAACCGAAGGCGGCCAGCACCATCATGCCCACCGCATGGGGCTCATGGGGTTCATTGATCTTTGAAAGCGTGAACACCATCAGCACCAATGAGCCAATGGCCAGCACCAGGGCCGTGAGCCAGCCCCCCAGCATGCTGTACCGACCGTAGCCGTAGCTGTACTTTCCGTCGCGGCCCCGCACGGCCAGGTTGCTCAGGTACCACGCGGCACCCAGCACCAGCGAGTCGCCCATGTCGTGCATGGCGTCGCTGAGCACGGCCATGCTCTGTGTCCAGAAGCCGCCGGCCACCTCGATGAGCGTGAAGGCCAGGTTGAAGAAAAAAGCGAACCGGATGTTGCGCGAACCGCGCGAATGGTCGTGGCCTTCATGGCCATGACCTTCGTGCGCGTGGTGATGCCCGTGATCGTGCGCCATGGCGCGAAAGTAGACAAGGACCTACCCCACCACCTGCCTTCCGGTAACCTTTGCAAAGGCCACCTTGGTGTCCTGCAGGCGGATCAGTTCGTGCATCACCGACTCCATTTCGGCGTCACTTTCCACGGTCTTCAGTTTTTCCTGGGTTTCGCGCAACATGCGGTCCAGATGACGTTCCTTGAGCACGTTCATGGCATGTTCCACGGCGTCCAACAACTGGTCGTGCTCCTGCACCACGTGGATCTTGTGCTTGGTCTTCCAATTCGGGCTCAGCACATAGGCATCCGTGAGCAGGTCGATGGTCAGCTTCCGCCATTCCTCGTTTTCATTGCCGATGTAGCGGGCCGGCCGCACCTCGGTGCCGGTTTTGTGCGCGAAGCTGTAATCCCTGTACATCGTTGCGAACAACGGGTCGCTGAAGTCGATCTCGTCGTAGGCCAATGATTGGAACATGAGCTCGGCCACGGAGAGTTCTTCTTCCGAGGATGATCCGTCCTCTTCCTGCATGGGCACGATGATCCGCTCATGGCCGTATTTGATCAGCATGCGCAGCAGTTCGCGTTCCTGCGGCGTGAAGCCCACTTCCTCTTGTACCGGCTGCGGGGGCGCCTGGGGGCCCGGCATGATCTCCCCAAGCACCGGCGCATCATCGCCCAATCGCTTGCGGAATGCCCGGCGCAACACCTTGTTCAGTTCGCTCACCAGCGCCTGTTCCGGGATGTCCAGCAGATGGGCGCACTGCTTCACGTAGAGCGAGCGCAGCACATGGTCCGGCACAAGCGCAATGCTTTCCACCAGTTCATGGATGGCAGCGGCTTTTTTCACGGGGTCATTGCCCGCTTCGGCCACCAGCAGGTCTGCCTTGAAGACCAGGAAATCCTTGGCGGCATGCTGGATGAAGTCCGCGATTTCCGTGCTGGAATGCTTGCGGGCAAAGCTGTCCGGATCATCCCCGTCCGGGAAGGCCACGATCTTTACGTTGAGGCCCTCGGCAATCACCAGGTCAATGCCGCGCAGCGATGCCTTGATGCCTGCGGCATCGCCGTCATACAGGATCACCACGGCCGGTGCATAGCGCTTGATGAGCCGCACCTGCTCCACGGTAAGGCTGGTGCCGCTGCTGGCCACCACGTTGTGCACGCCGGCCTGGTGCAGGCTGATCACATCGGTATAGCCCTCCACCAGCAGGCATTGCTGCTGTTCCACGATGGCTTTCTTCGCCAAGGTGATGCCGTAGAGTGAACGGCTCTTCACGTAGAGCACGCTCTCCGGGCTGTTGAAGTACTTGGGTAGCTTCTTGTCGCTCTTCAGCGTGCGCGCCCCGAAGGCGATGGGTTGGCCGGTAAGCCCGTGGATGGGAAAGGTGACGCGGCCCTGGAAGAAATCCCACGGCGTGCCGTCCTCCCGGCGCTTGACCCACCCGGCCTTCTCCAGTACTTCGGGGTTGAAGCCGTGCGCCAGTGCCGCCGTTGCAAAGGCATTTCCTTTCTCCGGCACATAGCCCAGTTGGAATTCCTTGATGGTGTCCTCGCGGAAGCCGCGCTCGTGGAAGTAGGAAAGCCCGATGCGCTTGCCCTCGTCCGTGTTCCAAAGCTGGTCCACGCTCCAGTCCAACGCCCACTGCTGCACCACGGAGAGGCTCTCGCGTTCGCCCTGTTCCAACTGCTGTTCCTCGGACTGCTGTTCTTCCTCCAGCTCGATCTGGTAGCGCTTGGCCAACCAACGCACAGCCTCCACGAATGTGAGATGCTCGTGCTTCTGGAGGAAGCCGATGGCATCGCCCTTTTCCCCGCAGCCGAAGCACTTGAAGATGCCGAGCTGCGGGCTCACATTGAACGACGGTGTCTTCTCGTTGTGGAACGGGCACAGCCCCAGGTAGCGCGGCCCCTTGCGCTTCAACTGCACAAAATCGCCCAGCACCTCCTCAATGCGGACGGCATCCTTTACCTGCTGTATGGATTGCGGCGTGATCACGCGGGCCCGGTTTTTGGGGACCGCGAATTTACCGCAGCCTCACCGCCCCTGCCCATGATCGTTGATAACTGCACCGCTGGTGTCATACACCACGGTTCTTTCCAACTGGCCTTCGGCGTTGTAGTACCGCCATTCGCCAATTTGCTTGCCCCTTCGTTGGTTACCGGTGTAGAACAGTGTACCGTCATCGCGGAACACCGTGGAGATGCCTTCCGGCAGCCCATCCTTGTATTCACTCCGGCTTTTCACGCGGCCATCGCGGGTGTAGCTGGTCCACAGGCCGGAACGCTTGCCGCCGGCCATGTCGCCTTCCATCTGCAGGTGCCCGTCGGGGCCCACCAGGCGCATGTGCCCGTCGTGCACCATCGCGGTGTCCGGCTTTGCGGCGTGGGTGCTGTCTTTTGCTTCCACCGGCATGGCAGCTGGCTTGGCATCATTCGCGGTTCCGTGGCAGGCAGCCACCAGCACGGAAAACAGGGAGAAGCAGGCAATCGGTCCGATCTTCATTTGTTCCGCTCCACGGTCATTTCCAGCAATCCTTCCAAGGCAAGACGGGCATCGGTGGCCGGTAGCTGGCGCAGCTCCTCCATGGCCAGGTCGCGGTGCGTGTACATGCACTTGCGTGCGTGCTCAATGCCCCCGGCTTCCACCACCTTGGCCACCAAGCGCGCCACCGCCTTGCCATTGCCGCTTTCATGCTTTACGGTGCGCACCATCCAACGGCGGTCCCCGGCTCCCACCACGCGCAAGGCATGGATCAACGGCAGGGTGAGCTTGCCTTCCTTGATGTCGATGCCGGTGGGCTTGCCCACGTTCTTTCCGGCGCCGTAGTCAAAGAGGTCGTCCTTGATCTGGAAGGCAATGCCGGCGTGTATGCCGAAGCGGCGCATCAGTTCCACCTGTGCCGGATCGGCCCCGCCCGCGAACGCCCCGCTGGCGCAACACGCCGCGATGAGGCTGGCCGTTTTCTTCCGGATGATGTCGAAGTACACTTCTTCGCTGAAATTGAGCCCGCGCGCCTTTTCCATCTGCAGCAGCTCGCCCTCGCTCATTTCGCGCACGGCGGTGCTCACGATGCGCAGCAATTCGAACTGTTCATGCTCAACGGCCAGCAGCAGGCCCTTGCTCAGGAGGTAGTCGCCCACCAGCACGGCCACCTTGTTCTTCCACAGGGCGTTGATGCTGAAAAACCCGCGTCGCATGTTGCTGTCGTCCACCACGTCATCATGCACCAGTGTGGCGGTGTGCAGCAGCTCGATGAGGGAGGCCGCCGTGTAGCCAGCCTCGTTCACCGGGCCGAACTGCCGTGCACTGAGCAGGGTGAACAGGGGCCGCATCTGTTTGCCCTTGCGCTGCACGATGTAGTGCATCACGCGGTCCAGCAGGGGTACCTTGCTGCGCATGGCCTCGCGGAAGCGCACCTCGAACAGGTCCATTTCCGCCTGAACGGGGCGGCGGATCTCCGCCAAGGTGCGCGGAACGGCTGGTGCCTGGGCTACCGGCATGGAGGCCATTGTGCAAAGATGCGCAGCACGGGCGGATACCGGGGCGTTCGGAGCGGAGCATTGGGGCCATTCTTTGGGGCCCGGCTTGGCCGGAGCCTTCCTCCGCTTACATTCGTCACATGGCACGCCGGCCCCTGCTGATTTCCGCAATGCTGTTGTTGGGCAGTGGCTGCGCATTGGCACAAGGGAACCGGAAGGACACCAAGGTGGTGCTGTACAAGGACCGGATCGCCGCGCAATGGGACACGGTGAAATGCGTGAAGAACGTGCTGAAATTGAACCCGCTGTTGTTCCTTCGCGGGGAAGCGCCCCTGTACTACGAGCGCGCCCTTTCCCCCCGCATCAGCGCGGAGCTGGCCGTTGGCGTAACGTTTCGCAACTACATCGGCGGCGACCTTGCCGGGGATGACGCCGATGACTTCAGCGCCGGCACGCACATCATTACCAAGCCCTCGTACCACCTGGGCTTCCGCTATTACCTCACCGACGACCTGGAACCGGAGGGTGTATACCTGCAGGGCGGATTTTCCTATGTGGACCACAGCAAGGACATTTCCGTGAGGGACAGCACCGGTGGTTTCACGGACATTACGCTCCGCGATCAGCGCCTGTACAACGATGTGCGCCTCTACTTCGGGTACCAGCGGCTGTCCGGAACAAGCAATTGGCTCCTTGATCTTTACGGCGGCATCGGCCTGCGCAACCGCTCGCTCAAAAAGGTGGATGAGCACTTTGACCTTACGGAAAGGACCTGGAGCTATTCCACGGAAGAGAAGCACGACAACGTGCCGGCCTTTTTCCTGGGAATAAAGATCGGCTACGGGTTCTAGTGCGCGGTGCGCAGCGGCTTCAACACCCGTTCACCTTCCTTGAGCGCCGGCTCGTTCTTGTTGGCCAGTTGCCCGCAGGCCGCATCAATGTCGCGGCCGCGGCTTCTACGGATGCGCGCGGTGATTCCCTTGCTCTCCAGATAGTTCTGGAATTTGAGCGCCTGCTCGATCGGGGTGCGCTGGAAACGCCCGTCGTCCGTGGCGTTGTACTCGATCAGGTTCACTTTTGCGTTCACCTGGCTGCAGAGGCGCACCAAGTTGCGCGCATCCTCCGGCGAATCGTTGATGTCGCGGAACAGGATGTACTCAAAGGTGACATCCTTACGGGTGAGCCGGGTGTAATGGCGCAGCGCGGACATCAACTCATCCAGGCTGTTGGAGTCGTTGATCGGCATCATGCTGCTGCGCTTTTCGTCCGTGGCGGCATGCAGCGAGAGGGCCAGGTTGAACTTGGCGCCGTCATCACCGAGCTGGCGGATCATCTTGGCGATGCCGGCGGTGCTCACCGTGATGCGGCGGTAGCTCATGCCCAAGCCGTCCTCCGCGTTGATGCGCTCCGTGCTCCGCATGATGGCGGCATAGTTCAGCAGCGGCTCGCCCATGCCCATGTACACAATGTTCGTAAGCGGCCGTTGGTACAGCTCCATGGAAAGCTTGGCAATACCGGTCACTTGGTCCACGATTTCGCCGGCGCTGAGGTTGCGCAACCGCTTGAGCCGCCCGGTGGCGCAGAACGCACAATCCAGGCTGCAGCCCACTTGGCAACTGACGCATGCCGTGATGCGCTTCTCAGTTGGGATCAGCACACCCTCTACCACATGGCCGTCCCAGCTTCGGAACGCGCATTTCACCGTGCCGTCATCACTGCGCTGCTGCTCGGCCACCACCAAGGGCCGCAGCACGGCCCGTTCGGCCAGGCCCGCGCGCAATTCCTTGGAGAGGTTGCTCATGGCTTCGATGGAAGGGGCATGCGTCTTCCACAGCCATTCCCACACTTGCTTGGCGCGGTAAGGCTTTTCACCCAGCTCCGCTACCAGGGCGGCCACTTCCTCCTTGCTGAGCTCACGGAGGTCAACGGGCTTGGCGTTCATGGTGCAAAGGTCGCGCTTCCGGCGGAAAGCCGCCGCAATCCCGGCAGGGCAAACACATCAAAATTGTAGGCCACCAGTGTCGTGGAGAACTGTTTCTGCAAGCGGCTTGTGAGTGATCATCGTTGGGGCTTCGGCTCCGCTCAGCCCAGTTTCTCTTTTCAATTGTCGTTAGTGTGCACACTGGGCTGAGCGGAGCCGAAGCCCCATTCAACAAGAGCCTATGAGCAATTCCTTGTACAAGCTTCAGGTAATTACAGCGATTTAGATGCGTTTGCCCTGGCAATCCCGGCCCTGCCAGGGACGATCAACGTTCAGCCTGGGCGGTTCCGGCCGGAACTGCGCCTTGTTTCCGGCAGATCAGCTTTTGCACGAACAGGAAAAGCAGGACGGCCCCCGCCGCAAAGGCGGCTTCGGTGTTCAACATGCCCTGCGGCCCGAAGTGCGCGTAGGCCACGCCAACCACCCACGTCATCAGGTAGATCGGGGAATTGGACAGGGCCGCGAAGATGTTGTACTTGGTGGCAGCGGCGCCTTTCCCGATCACATCCAGGGTGAATGCCGTAAAGCCCGCGTAGCTGAGGCCCGTAATGACCGCATAGAGCGAGGTGAACCCGATGAACATCCGTTCGGTGCGCGGGGCAAAGCCCATGGCCACCGCGCAGGCTGCACCTGCCAGCCCGAAAAGCAAGTAGGCATTCCTGCTGTTCATCCGGTCGCAGGCCCAACCGCCGATCATGCAGCCCAGCGCCGCCAACAGGCCCCCGGCGACCCCGGTCACCAAAGCCACCACTTCGGCGGTTGCACGCCAATCTTTCGCAATGGAGGACCACAAGTTTCCGGCGGCGCCAGTGCCCAGCGTGAGCATGCAAAGCAGCAGCCCCAGCAGTCCGCTCCTGGTTTTGATGGTGCCCCAAACATCCTTGCCGATGTTCACATAGGTCTGGCGCAATTTCTCCGCCCGCACCGTGGTACGGCGATCTTTGAAAAGTGCCAAGGGCAGGCAACAGGCGATGCAAACCGCGCCCATGATCACCGGGGACATCCACGCCGCCGGCAGATGCTGCGCCAAGATCAGGCCGATGCCGCCGCCAATGCCGGCACCGCCCAAGTTGCCCGCTTGCATGAACCCGCCGGTGCGGCCCTTGGCTTCTTCGGGCACATCGTAGGCCATCAAGCCTTCCGTGGCCATGCACAGAAAGGTGATGGCCAAGCTCCACAGGAACACGAGCACGGTGAGGTGCGGGATGCTGGATACCTTGAACGGCACAACCCCCGTGGCCACGATACCGGTGAACCCGGCCACGCTTGCCAGCCGGTACCAGCGTTTGTAGGTGAGGGTGGAATCCACCAACGGTGCCCATAGGAACTTGAAGATGTGGGGAAGCAGGGAGGCCGCCACCAGCCCTGCGATTTTCTCCACGGAGACCCCGGCCTGGGAGAGCAGAAAACCGAGCGTCACCGTTACATACCCGCTGGAAACACCCATGGGCAGGATGAGCACCGTGAAAACGAACGGGGGCACCGGCCTGTGCAGGTGGGCACTGGGAGGTGCAATTTGTTCAACGCCCATTCTGCCGTGGTGCGCAAGCAGTCCGATGGCTATACCGGCCTGCCAGGCCCGCACAAGGTAGTGGCACGTTCCATATTAAAGCGGCACTCCCCTCAGCAGCACTTCCGCGATCTCCAGGTCCACCGGTGTGGTCACCTTGATGTTTTGCCCTGCTCCTTCCACCAAGTGTACCACAGCTCCGGTACGTTCCACCAGCGTGGCTTCATCGGTGAAAGCGGGATCATACGGCAGTTCGAAAGCGGTGCGCAGGATGGGCACTTGGAAGCATTGCGGCGTTTGCACCACGCGCAGGGCGGTTCGGTCCACCGCGTGGGAGGAGGCACCTTCCACGGCACGCACGGACGAGCTCATGGGTACCACGGGAATGGCTGCTCCGTGCCGTTCAGCGGCGCGAAGGCAGTTGGCGATCAGTTCTTCGGGAACCAGCGGGCGCACGCCGTCATGCACGGCCACCAAGCCATTATGGTGCACTTCGCGCAGGCCCTCCTTTACGGAATGAAAGCGTTCCGGCCCGCCGGCCACCACGGTGTGCGGCACCTGGAAATCGTGGGCCGCGCACCGGGCCTCCCACGCCTCCATCTGTTCTTTGGGCAGCACCACGATCAACTGCATGGCCGGATCGAACCGGTGAAATGCACGGATGGTCCAAAACAGGAGCGGCCTTCCCTTCAGCAGCAGGAACTGTTTGGGCAGGGTGCTGCCCATGCGTTTGCCGCTGCCGCCAGCCACAATGATCACCGATCGTTCCATGCTATCCGGGCCGGACCAGCCACTGCAAAGAAAAGCGGCGCGGGGGCATGGTCCCGCGCCGATGTGTTCTTGGCCTATCGCATATGCGGCTGTTCCGCTTTCACTCAGATGATCAGCATCGCGTCCCCGTAACTGAAGAAGCGGTACTTCTCCTTGATGGCCACCTTGTACGCGTTCCACACGTGGTCGTATCCCCCGAACGCCGCCACCATCATCAGCAGGGTGCTCTCCGGCATGTGGAAGTTGGTGAGCATGCGGTCCGCAATATTGAACTCGTAGGGAGGGAAGATGAACTTGTTGGTCCAGCCGTTGTAGGGCTTGATGTGGTCATCCGTGCTCACGCTGCTCTCAATGGCGCGCATGGTGGTGGTGCCCACGCAGCATACGTGCTTCTTGGCGTCGGTGCTGGCATTGATGATGTCGCAGGCGGCCTGGCCGATCAACACCTGCTCACTGTCCATTTTGTGCTTGGTGAGGTCTTCCACCTCCACCGGGCGGAAGGTGCCTAAGCCCACGTGCAGGGTTACGGGCGCAAAGCTGATGCCCTTGAGCTCGGCGCGTTTCATGATCTCGCGGCTGAAGTGGATGCCTGCGGTGGGTGCCGCCACGGCGCCTTCATGCTGGGCAAAAATGGTCTGGTAGCGCTCGGCATCGCTGGGTTCCAAATCACGCTTGATGTAGTGCGGCAGCGGGGTTTCGCCCATCTCGGTGATGGTGCGCTTGAATTCCTCGTAGCTGCCGTCGAACAGGAAGCGCAGGGTGCGGCCGCGGCTGGTGGTGTTGTCGATCACTTCCGCCACGAGCTCATCGTCCTTGCCGAAGTACAGCTTGTTGCCGATGCGGATCTTGCGGGCGGGGTCCACCACCACGTCCCAAAGCAGGCTGTCGCGGTTGAGTTCGCGCAGCAGGAACACCTCGATCTTGGCGCCGGTCTTCTCTTTGTTGCCCCACATGCGGGCGGGGAACACCTTGGTGTCGTTCACCACGAAGGTGTCGCCTTCGTTGAAGTAATCCAGGATGTTCTTGAACTTCTTGTGCTCGATCTTGCCCGTTTTGCGGTCCATCACCATCAGCTTGGCACCGTCGCGGTCCTTGGTGGGGTAAAGGGCGATGAGTTCCTTGGGCACGTCGAATTTGAATGCGTTCAGTTTCATTATGGAGAGGGCTTACAGGCCCTTTTTCAAGATTTGGGCCGCGAAGGTAATGCGATCGGGGGCCGTTGGGGCAAGGAATCACGTGCCCGGCTTTGCCTTGCGCTTGAAAGCCCAAGCGTCCAGCCACAGCGACCATTGTTCCGG
>JAFDZG010000105.1 GCA_018267065.1 Bacteroidota bacterium | reverse complement strand
TTCGGCAGGGCCTCGCCAAGCTTGTCATACAGGGCTTCCAGATCACCCTTTGGGTCCACCGACAACTTGCCTTTTTCCTTGGCGTGCAGGGCCTCGAACACTTTGGAAAGCAACACGTCATCCCCCTTGGTGTACATGCTCACCTCGTCCAAGGAGCTCACTTTCACGCTGCTATGCACGGGGATCCGCTTCTTGTCCAGCAGGGATTCAGCGATCAGCGCTTGGCGGCCTTGGGCCACCACGCGGAACAGGCCGGATTTACCGGTGATGGAGATGATCTTGGAAAGGTCCATGTATACGTGTTGCAGGCACAAACATAGGAAAGCCCGCCGTGTATTGTTTCACCGCGGCAACCTTCCCTTCCGGAAAAGGCCGGAATCAGGTCTTCTGCTTGCGCTTGCGGGCCGCAGGGAACAGGATATTGTTCAGTATCAGCCGGTAACCGGGCGAGTTGGGGAACAGGCTGAGGTCTGTTGGCGGGTCACCCACCATGTGCTGGTAGTCCTCCGGGTCATGGCCGCCATAAAACGTCCATTGGCCCAGCCCGAACTCGCCGTGGATGTATTTCACCGTGCCTTGCGGTTTGTTCTCGCCCATGATGGTGACGCTCGGTTTCACCAAGTTCTTGCGGAAGGCGGTGGTCTGGCCCATGAAACCGTGTATCACCTGTTCATGGTCTTGGCAGAGCATGGTGGGCACCACGTCCCACTTGGCGCTGAAGTCGAAGAGCGTGAAGAAATCGCGGGTCTCGCCGATGGTGTTGTGGATGTCGGTGGCATCGATGTCACTGAACTCATAGACCATCGGATCGGTGATGATCTTGAAGTTGGTGAAGGCGAAGGTCTTGTTGAAGTCGAGCTTTTGCTGGGCCTGCGGGTCGGGCGGGTCGCCGTCGAACGGGGTGTCGCAGATGTCCACGCCTTCCGCAGCCAGCGCAATGTCATAGCTGTCCGTGCCGCTGCACATGGTGAACAGGTAACCGCCTCCGGCCACGTAATCACGGATCTTGCCGGCCACCGCGCCCTTCATTTGGCTCACCTTGGCATAGCCCATCTCCTTGGCCATGGCTTCGGATTCGCGCACCTGGTCGATGTACCAGGGGGCATTGCGGAACTGGCGGTAGAACTTGCCGTACTGGCCGGTGAAATCTTCGTGGTGCAAGTGAAGCCAATCATACTGCGGCAACTTCCCGGCAAGGATGTCCTTGTCATAGATCCGGTCATAGGGGATCTCGGCATAGGTCATCACCAAGGCCACGGCATCATCCCACGGTTGGAAGGTGGGCGGCGCGTACACGGCGATCTTGGGCGCTTTCTCCAACTTCACCATCTCCATGTTCACCTCCGGGTCGGCGATCTGGGTGAGGATGGCATCGGCCTGGGCATCCGCGATCACGCTGCACGATACGCCGCGCACCGTGCATTCCTGCTCCACCGGACCAAGCCGGTCCAGCATGAAACTGCCGCCGCGGTAGTTCAACAGCCAATCCACCGTAACACCTTGTTCCAGCACCCAGTACACCAGGCCGTAAGCCTTCAGGTGGTTGGCCTGGCTCTTGTCCATGGGGATCAAGATCTTTGCGGCGGACACTTGTTGCCAGGCAAACATCGCCGCCAGCAAACAGCCCAAGAGCCGCCCTGCACGTGCCCGGGGCTTAGAAGGGCGCAATATCCTGGTCGGGGTCATCATTCATTCGGCTTTGCACGGTGATCGTCTTCACATCACCCTGTCCAATGTCCATGCCACTGCCGAAATTAATATCGCTTGTCTCCAGGTCGGTGAACTTTGCCAGTTCCGATATGAAACGCAGGCGGACGTTGTCAATTGCGCCGTTGCGGTGCTTGGCCACGATCACTTCGCCGATGCCGAGCGTGCTGCCATGTTCATCCTCCAGGAGCTTGTAGTACTCGGGGCGGTACAGGAAGCACACCAGGTCGGCGTCCTGTTCAATGGCGCCGGATTCGCGCAGGTCGCTCAGCATGGGGCGCTTGTCGCCGCTGCGGGTTTCCACCGCGCGGCTCAGCTGGCTCAGGGCGATGATGGGCACGTTGAGTTCCTTGGCGATGCTCTTGATGGAGCGCGAAATGGTGCTGATCTCCTGTTCACGGTTTCCGCCGCGGGTGCCTTCCCCGCCGGAGGTCATCAGTTGCAGGTAGTCAATGATGATGAGCTCCACGTTGTGCTGGCTCTTCAGGCGGCGGCATTTGGCGCGCAGTTCGAAGATGTTCAGCGCCGGCGTGTCGTCAATGAAGATGGGCGCGTTGGCCAGCCGTGCAATGTGCTGGTGCAGGATGTTGAACTCCTGGTCGTTGAGCTCGCCCTTGCGCAACTTCTCCGAGCTGATGCCGGATTCGCTGGCGATGAGGCGTGTTACCAGCTGGGTGCTGCTCATTTCCAGGCTGAACACGGCCACGGGCCGCTTGTGCTCCACGGCGATGTTGCGGGCCATGCTGAGCACGAAGGCGGTTTTGCCCATGGCCGGCCGCGCCGCCACGATGATCATGTCGCTGGGCTGCCAGCCTGCGGTGAGCTTGTCCAGTTGGGTGAAGCCCGTGGGCACCCCGCTGATGCCGCCGCCCTTGTTCTTGGAGTGCTCGATCTGCTCAATGGCGCCCTGGATCAGGTCGCTCATCGGCTCGTAGTTCCGCTTCAGGTTGCCGCTGGTGACGGCGAACATCTCCTGCTCGGTGCGGTCCAGCAGCTCAAACACGTCCGTGCCTTCATCATAGGCGTCGCGGATGGTGTCCGAGCTGATGCGGATCATCTCGCGCATGATGTGCTTCTGGCTGATGATGCGCGCATGGAACTGCACGTTGGCGCTGCTGGCCACCCGGTTGGTGAGCTGGCTGATGTAGAAGGCGCCCCCCACGATGTCCAGCTCGGCGCGTTTCTTCAACTCCTGCGTCACCGTGAGGATGTCGATGGCCTGGTCCGTGCGGAACAAGTGCTGGATGGCGGCGAAAATGCGGCGGTGCGCATCGTTGTAGAAGCTCTCCGGCTGCAGGATGTCGATGGCTTCGTTCACCGCGTTCTTCTCCAGCAGCATGGCGCCCAGCACGGCCTGTTCCAGCTCCGGTGCCTGCGGAGGCAATTTGCCCGCCTCCATGGCGGTTTCCATCAAGGTGGCAGCGGGGCGGCGCTTGCGCTCCATGGTGCGCGTGCCGCCGGGGGATGGGGATAAATCGTTCATTGATCAATGCGGCAAGCGTGATGCTTGCCGATGGAAGGGGTGCAAAAGTAGCCCCGTGCCACCCCCGAAGATCCCCGCAAGTCCACCATCTTTCCCCCGCGTTTCAACACGTTCCGCACAGGCGATCGTTAACGTTCCACGGAAGCCGCAACCGCCGTTACTTTGTGGGGATGCGTTATCAACACGCCCTGCTCCTGCCTGCGTTGTGCGGGGTGTTGCTCCCCGCATGCCGGAAGGAGCCGGCGAACGAGCCGCCCCGGATCACCATCACCGCACCTGCGGAAGGTGCCTCGGTCTCCGTGCCGGATACTTTGATGGTCACCTTGCAAGCTTCGGATGACATTGGCCTGGCACAATTGGCGGTTTCCCTCCTGGACCAGGACCAGGTTCCCGTGGGGATCGCAGCGAGCCGGGCTGTAACGGGCAAAAGTGCCTCCGTTACCCTGGCGATGCCCCTGCTTTCAGAGCAACTGCCCAGCGGGGAATACACCCTGTACGCCACGGCCTATGATGGCAGCTTGACCGGGAATGATTACCAGAACCTGCACGTCACCGCGGTCCCGCTCCGGGTGCGTGCCGTGTTCACGGTGGCGGAGAACGGGGGAAGCACCGGGCTGTACAAAACGGACAGCGCAGGCATCACCACAGCCGTGCAATCCTGGCCCATGGACCTGGGCGGGGCAGCCGTGAGTTCCGCGGCCCAATTGCTCTATGTGGCGGGTGGTGCCGAAGGAAACCTGCAGGCCCTTTCGCCGGACGGCATGGGCACGGACTGGCAGCTGCCCAACCAAAGCAGCTTGGGCGCTCCTTGGTTCACCAGCGTGGACATTGCCAGTGACGGGCAGTTGTACGTGGGGCAGGACAACGGTACGCTGCGCGGCTTTCTGGCGAGCAATGGCACAGGTACCTGCACGGCCACATTGCCGGAGCAGTTCCGCGCTACCAGCTCCCTGGTTTCCGGCGGCCTGCTCATCTGCACCGAACGGCACTTTGTGACCCAGGAACAGCGCATCGGCATCTACTTCCGCAGCACTGGTGCCTTGCAGCAAACCCAAACGATGGACCTGGAACCGGTGCGCGTTTTTGACCGCGACGGCGAACACCTGTTGATCTTTGGCAACCGCAACGGCCATGGCCTGGTGCAGGACCGTTCCATCATCGGCGGCGGCGGATGGGAGCCGTATAATTGGCCCGTTCCGATCACGGCGGTGGAGCACGTGGGCGGAGATCAATGGCTGGTGGCCTTGGCCAACGGCGGCCTGCAGCGTTTCACCTTCAACAATGCGGGCTCCTTGGGCATGGGCACCACGCCCGTACTGAACACCCTGGTGCTCAATCCTGTCACCGGGCTGGTGTACGGCGGCGGCAATGGGCAGGTGGTGTTGATCGATCCCGCCACCGGTGCCGTTTCGCCCGCATGGAGCGTAGTGGGCGAGGTCCGCAAACTGCTTCCGCTGCTGAACCGCTGAAAGCAACAGGGCCATCCCTTCTGCACCACGCCCATCTTGCAAAACTTCCCAAAGCTCCCGCAGCGGTCTTCCGCAGGAGACCCTGCGGTTCGGCCATGAACACCAACAAGGAATAAGCTGGTTCTACGGAGCGCTATCCCTTCTGCACCACGCCCATCTTGCAAAACTTGGCGATGCGCTTTTCCACGCGCTTTTCCGGGTCCAGCTTCACCAGCTTGGCCAACTCCTGCGTGATGGCCGCCTTCACCAGCTTGCAGGCACCTTCGTGATCGGCATGGGCACCGCCCAGGGGCTCGGCGATCACGCCGTCCACCAGGCCGTTCTTGAACATGTCCGCGGCCGTAAGCTTCAGCGCCTCGGCTGCCTGCTCCTTGAAATCCCACGTGCGCCACAGGATGGTGGAGCAGTTCTCGGGCGAGATCACCGAATACCAGGAGTTCTCCATCATCAGCACCTTGTCGCCCACGCCGATGCCCAATGCCCCGCCCGACGCACCTTCACCGATGATCACGCAAATGATGGGCACTTTCAGCTGGCTCATCTCCAGCAGATTCCTTGCGATGGCCTCGCCCTGCCCGCGCTCCTCGGCCTCCAGCCCCGGAAAGGCGCCAGGCGTGTCGATCAAGGTGATCACCGGCTTGTTGAATTTCTCCGCCAGCTTCATCAGGCGCAGCGCCTTGCGGTAGCCTTCGGGATTGGGCATGCCGAAGTTGCGGTACTGCCGCATCTTGGTGTTCACGCCCTTCTGCTGGCCGATGAACATCACCGTGCGCCCGTCCATCAGGCCGAAGCCGCCCACCATGGCCTTGTCGTCCTTCACGGTGCGGTCGCCGTGCATTTCAATGAAGGTGCCGTCGCTGAGGTGGTTGATGTACTTGAGCGAGTAGGGCCGGTCGGGATGGCGGCTCACCTGCACCCGTTGCCACGCGGTGAGCTTGCCGTACACCTCCTTGCGGGCGGCATCCAGCTTTTTGTTCAGGTCCTTCATGGCAGCGCGCACGTCCACCTCACCTTCGGCGGCCACCTGGTTCAGCTTTTCGATCTGCTCCGCGATGGCTTGGATGGGGCTTTCAAATTCCAAATAAGTCATGGCAATCCGTTGGAAGGAAGGGGCGAAGGTAGCCGTGCGGCCCGTGCGCCGCAACGGGGCCGCCAAGGTGCCTGCCCCCGGGGTTGCAGCCTACCTTGCGGCCCGCCAACACCGTGGACTTCCGGCACCGCATGCTGCTTTTCCCCTTCGCCAAGATCAACCTCGGCCTGCAGGTGCTCCGCAAGCGCCCGGACGGCTACCACGACCTCCGCAGCGTGCTCCTCCCCATCCCCCTGTGCGATGCGCTGGAAG
>JAFDZG010000104.1 GCA_018267065.1 Bacteroidota bacterium | reverse complement strand
TTCATCGACCTGTCCGCGCCGGGCAGCACCATCAGCGAGGCCACCGACCACGACACGCTGGTCCCGTCGTTCATCCTCAAGCCCGCGCAACTGCTCATCAGTATCACCCCGCGCGACCTTGGTTTCGTGGTGGAGGAACACCTCACGGACATCTTCAAATGCTTCGCGGAGCGACATGTGCACATCGCGCTGATGCAGAACAGCGCCGTGGCGTTTACCGCAGTGGTGGACGATTCACCCCGCGCCCGCCAGCTGATCGAGGACCTGCGCAAGGCCTATGAAGTGCGGTACAACGAAGGTTGCGAGCTGATCACCGTGCGCCACTTCGATGAGGCCACCTTGGCAAGTCTGTTGAAAGGGAAGGAACCACTGATCGAACAGCGCTCACGGGTTACAGCGCGGTACGTGGTGAAGTGATCCACGGATCACGGGCAGGAACCACGGATCCACGCGGATGGACACGGATGGAGTTGGTCTAATCCGTGTGCATCGGTGTCCATCCGTGGTTGGCTCCGAGTTGGAATGATGCCGGTGGCATTCCCGCGAATAGCTTCGCACCATGTCCGGTTCCAACCTTCATCGCGGATCCCATTTGGCCGTGTTGCTCTGTTGCTGCACGTTGCTTTCGGCACAGTCCACAATGGACCGGGCCGACAGCCTGAAAACTGTGATCGCGCAGCAGCGCGCCACATTGGTACAAGCGGACAGCACCCGGGACCGGCAGGCCGGGTTCGAAGCCAGGATGCACCTGTCGGAACTGGTGGGGCGCAGCGAGGCGATCGCGGTGATGACGCAGGCAGCAGCCCTTGCCGACAGCATGGACCGCCCGGACCTGGGTGCGATGGCGCATCGGCTGCTGGCCGGAAAGTGGGCAAGTGCAGGAGCGTTCGGGAAGGCGTATGTGGAGGCGGTTGCAGCTGATTCCCTGCAAGTGCGGAGCGACCGGCGTGAGGCTGAACAGGATGCGGACCTCCACGCGCGGGAGCTTCAGCGAATGGCGGGGGAACGCGACAGCTTGCTCCAGGTCTCCACGGACCGCGAACGGCGTATGGCCCAAGCCATGGTGGAGCTTCAGCGGAAAACGGACGCCTGGAGGAATTCTGCGATCGCCGCCCTGCTCGTTGGGCTGCTGTTGGTAGTAGGCCTGCTGTACCGCATGGGCCGCACCAGTGCGAAGTTGCGCGGTGCCCTCAGCGAGCTGCGCGCGGAAGTGGAGGCATTGAAAACGAAGCCCGTGCGTACTGCGCCGGTGGTGCCAACAAAGGTTGATCCAACGCCCGCCGTGGTTTCGGCCGAAGCCGCCATGGAAAAGGTGGCCGCAGGCAAGTTCCACCAAGATGCGCCGGAACGCTTGGCCACTTTGCAGGAGGCCCGCAAGCGTGGCGATGTGGACAAAGCATTGCGCGTACTGGCCACGTTGAAGCCGCAGTTGCTGGCCTACGATGCGGCGCGCTTCTCCCCGCTGATCGCCTCGCTGCGCACGCCCAATGCAGCGGCCCATGCTGCGCAATGGAACGCGGACCTCGACCTATTGGAGGCCGCCATCCGTGAGCTTTGGGCTCACCACGGTGGTCAATAGACCTCGGAAGGGAACCACGGATGCGGACGGATCAACACGGAAGGTGGCAGCCATTACTTGTTCTTCCGGTATCGAACTGCTTACGGGGCTGCATTCATCCTGCCCGTCCTGTTCATTCTGCCAAAAGGAGAAATGCGACTTTCGCAGCATTCATCCTGCCAATCCTGTTCATCCTGTCATAAGGGAGAATGCGGCTCTCGCTGCATTCATCCTGCCAATCCTGTTCATCCTGTCAAAAGGCGGCGGGATCCTTGTCCAATATCATGTCAACTACTGGCTTGGACCCAGCAGGGCCAAGGCTTTGGCCGGTTCATCGGTGATCAGGCCGTTCACACCCAGGGCGATCATGCGGCGCATGTCCGCTTCCTCGTTCACTGTCCAGGTGAGCAGGCCGATGTTCCGTTCGCGCAGCGCGGCAACCAAGGCTTCATCCACCTGCCGGAAGGATGGGCTATAGTACGCTGGGGTGAAGCGCAGATGGCCGAGTGCGGTGGAAAGGTCATGCGCGCCTTCCACCAGAAAAGCCAATGGGATCGCAGGCGCGAGCCGATGCAACTCCTCCAGGACCGCCGGGTCGAAGCATTGGATCAGGCAGCGATCGATAAGGCCCGACCGCGTGATCTCTTCAAGCACCCTTGCGGCAAGAGCTGCTGGTAATGGCTGGTACGTGCCGTACTGCTGCGGATCGCTCTTTACCTCGATGTTGAATTTCGGCGAAGCTTTCCCCGTCTCCAACACACAAACCCCGACAGCTTGAACCACCTCCGCAAGCGTGGGTTTGCGCGCTGTTGCATTCCCGGCCGGTGCCTTCACACGGTATTGCTGCACGGCGGACAAGGGCATGTTGTACATGTTCAGCGCGCGGCCTTCCGCCTCCGTGATCGGCTTGCCATCCGGACCCAGGCAGGTGGTATGATCCATCCACGGCTCATGGCTCACCAGCACTTCGTTGTCTCCGGTGATCACCACGTCCATCTCCAGCCAGTGGCAACCCGCAGTGGTGGCGCGCAAGAAAGCGGGGATGGTGTTGGCAGGCACATCGCCCCCACAGCCACGGTGGCCATGGACCTCAGTGATCACGGATGCATCCATCCTGCCCATCCTGTTCATCCTGTCCAAAGTAGCCGTTCAGAACTTTCTCTCCTCGATGTCCCGAAGGATCTTGTCCGCAAGCACGTTGGCCAGTTTGAAGTAGCTCTCTTCCGTAATGCCTGCCACGTGCGGACTGAGCAGCACCTTGTCACAGGCATGGAGGCGTTTCAACACGGCATCTTCCTGCTGCTTCAAACCCTGGAGCGAACGCTCCTCGAACTCCAGTACGTCCAAGCAGGCGCCGCGCAACTTGCCTGCATCGATGGCGTCCAACAGCGCGGCCGTATCAGTGATCGGACCGCGCGCCGTATTGATGAACCACACCGGTTTGGCGCACCGTGTGAAGAAATCGGCATTGGCATAGTGCGTAGTCTCCGGCGTAAGCGGCAGGTGCAGGCTGATCACGTCGCAGCGCTCCTGCAGTTCATCCAGTGCAACTTCCGCCACCTGTTCATTGCTGAAGCCGCTGCGGTACTTGTCGTGGGCCAGCACCTTCACGCCAAAGCCTTGCAGCCGCTGGGCAAAGGCCGTGCCCATCTGCCCGAAGCCGATGATGCCCACCGTGCTGCCACAAAGCTCGTGGCCGCTGTTTGTCTTGCGGTCCCATACCCCTTGGCGTACTTCGCGGTCGGCCTTTGGCAAGCGGTTCATCAACGCGAGCAGCATGCCCAGTGCGTGCTCCGCCACCGAGTCGCGGTTGCCTTCCGGGGAGTTGTACAGGATGATCCCCCGCTTTGTGCAAGCTTCCTTGTCGATGTTCTCCATCCCCGCGCCGCAGCGCGCAATGAAGCGCAGCTTGGGAGCGCGCAGAAGCACCGCTTCGTCGATCATCAACCGGCTGCGCACCACCAGGCCCTCGGAATCGTGCAACTGCCTCAGCAGCGCATCCCCGCTGTATTCACTCAAGTCCTCGCAGGTGTGGCCCGCCACCGTGAGGCGGGTGCTGAGCACGGGATGTACCGTGTCGATGAAATTGATCTTCATGTCAGGATCTCCCGCAGGAAGATGGCCGCGATGCTGAAGTAGATCACTAAGCCGGTTACGTCCACCACCGTGGCCACGAAGGGTGCGGAGGAAGTGGCGGGGTCCATGCCGAAACGCTTCAGCACAAGCGGGAACAGCGAGCCCACCAAGTTGCCCCATAGCACCACGCCCACCAGCGCGAGCGCCACCACCAGCCCCACCATTTGCCAATGCGGACCGTAGATGTCCATGAACTGGCTCCAGATGGCCACGCGGATGAAGCCGATGCAGCCCAATATGACACCCAGCGTGAGGCCCACGCTCACTTCGCGCCGGAAGATGCGCCACCATTCCTGGATGGTGATGTCGCCCAGGGCCAAGGCACGGATGATCAAGGTGCTGGCCTGTGAGCCGGTGTTGCCGCCGCTGGAGATGATCAGCGGAATGAACAACGCGAGCACCACGGCCCTGGCGATCTGGTCCTCGAAGAAGCCCATGGCCGTGGCGGTGAAGCTTTCCCCAACAAACAGCACGATGAGCCAGCCCGAGCGCTTCTTCACCATCTCCCACAGGCTGCTGTTGCTGTAGGAATATTCCAGGGCCTCCATGCCGGCCATGCGGTGGGCATCCTCCGTTTCCTCCTCGCGGATGGCGTCCACCGCATCGTCAATGGTGATGCGGCCCAAAAGTTTGCCGCGATCGTCCACTACGGGCAGGATCACCAGGTCGTATTTCTCCATGATCCGGCTCACCTCCTCCACATGCTCGTGTGCACGGACGCTGATCACGTCCGGGTCGTACACGTCCTTTACCGGAGTGCGCAGGCTGGTGGTGAGCAGGGCCTTGATGGGTATGGAACCGACCAGGCGGTCATGGTCGTCCACCACCAGGATCACGAAGATGTCGTCCACGTGGTCAGCATGCTGGCGCAGTTCACGCACGCAGTCCAACATGCTGCTGCCCGCGTTCACCTTCACCAGCTCCTTGGCCATCAAGGCACCGGCGGTATGCTCGTCGTAAGTGAGCAGCTCGTTGATCTCCTTGCGCTGCGCAACGTCCTCAATGTTGGCCAGCACTTCCTCCCGCACCTGGTCCGGCAGTTCCGCGATCACGTCCGCTGCATCGTCGGAGTCGATGTGCTCAATGAGTTCCTCCGCGATCTCCTTGCCGGTGTAGTTCCCGAGCAGGTTGTCACGAAGGTCCTCGGGCAATTCCAGCACCACCAGTGCGGCGCGTTCGGGTTCAAGACGTTCAAACAGGTATTGGGCATCCCCCAGGTCCAACTGGTCCAGCACTTCGGCAAGGTCCGCAGGGTGCAGGTCGCGCACGGCTTCCAGCAATTCCTCGTCCTGTTTCCTGGCCGCGAGGTCCTGGAGCCTCTCCAGGTTGGCTTTGCTGATGGTGAAGGTCATGGCACGGTACCGGTGTTCGTGGCTGAAAGGCCCGCGAAACTAAGCAACCGGGAATGCGGCCGCACCCGGGATGGCGCACGCTTGCGCAAGGCGGATGAAATCTTCCCCGGACAGTTCTTCCGCCCGCTTGCGGGCAAACGCTTCCGGTACGCCCGCCGACAGGGGGGCAAAGCCTTTCAGGGCGTTGTGCAACGTTTTCCGCCGTTGACCGAAGGCGGCTTTCACCAAGCTGGTCAGCAGCTTCTCTTCCACCGGAAGGGAGGCCCGTGCATTGCGCTGCATGCGGATCACCGCGCTGCGCACCTTGGGCGGGGGGATGAAGGCTTCTGGCTCCACAAGGAACAAGTGCTCCACGCTGTACCACAATTGCGCCAGCACGCTGGTGATGCCATAGGTGCGGTTGCCCGGGCCTGCGCAGAGGCGGTCGGCCACTTCCTTTTGGAACATGCCCACCACTTCGGGCACGCGGTCGCGGTTTTCCAGCACCTTGAAAATGATCTGCGTGCTGATGTTGTAAGGGAAGTTGCCGATCATGCCCAGGGCACCCCCGCTGATTATCCCAAGGTCCATGCGCAGCAGGTCGCCTTGCACCACGCGCAATTGCGGCCATTTTGCATGGAGGTGCGCAACGGATTCGCCGTCCAGTTCAATGCAGGCAAGGTTGATGTCCTTGCGCTGCAAGAGGTGCGTGGTGAGCGCACCGGTGCCGGGCCCCACCTCCAAAACATCCTTGTATCCACCATGGCCGGTGAGGCCTTCCGTGATGCGCAAGGCGGCATCGCCATCCTTGAGGAAATGCTGCCCGAGGTGCTTCTTGGCGCGGACAAAGCTCATGCGGTGTGCAGCACTTCCAACAACGTGCGGAAGGCCACTGCTTTTACGCCATAGTATTTTTCCGATTCGGCGCGCAGGCGCTCGGAATGGTTGGCGATGTAGCGCTCGTACTCGGCCATGTCCTTGCACATGTACTGCACGGCGTAGGTAACGCCGGAATCGCCTTCGCTGAGCACGCGGCAAATGCGCGCCTCCTGAAAGTGGCCCGTGGCCATCACGTCCGGCAGGTGGGTGTTGCGCATCCAGGCCAGCCACATCTCATGCACGTCGCGGTCCACGTTTACGGTGACGTTGTAGATGATCATGGGGTGGGGCCGTTGAGGAACTTTTGCTCCGGAGTGTCCAATTTGTCGTGGTCGCCGCGCAGCCGCCGGTAGCGTTCGCGCGCATCCGCCGTGAAGATGCTCCCGCTTTGCTCGAAGAGAAGCTTTTCGTACCACTTCTTCGCCTGCTCCTTGTCGCCGATGTTGTCCTCGTAAAGTTTTCCGAGGTCGTACATGGCATTGTCCACCAGGATGTCGTTGGGGTAGAGTTCCACCACTTTCTGCAGGTATCCCGCCGCCTCGGTGTACTGGTGCCGCGCGAATGCAATGCGGTACCGCGCGTACAGGATGTCGTCGCCGAGCTTGGACATCGGGAAGCGCGCATACAGCGTGTCAAGCACGACCAGTGCACTGTCGTATTTGTGCTGCACCGTGAGCAATTGCGATCGGGCGAAGAGGTCCAACGGAACACTGACGGTGTCCGTGCCGAGGTTGTCGGTGATCAACAGGGAAAGCTCCATGGCATCATTGGCAATGAGCTTGCTGGTGCTGGCTTTCAGTACGTCCAATTGGGCCTTTGCCCACAGGAAATCACCGGTGTAGAAGCTCACCTTCGCATTGCGCAACCGCGCTTCGTTCCCCAGCGGGTCTTGCTTGAAGTCGAGGTCCACTTGTGAGTACAGCAGCGAAGCATCCCATACGTCGCCCTTGAGGACTTCAATGTCGCCGAGGTCCAGCTTGAGGCTTGCCTGTTGCCGCGGGTCCAAGCCGGGCATGGCAATGGCGTTCTGCAACAGGGCTTCCGCGTCCGCGGTGTTGTTCAGGTAGTAGGCCTCCAGCTGCGCCAGGCCGCTGATCAGCTTCACGTTCGCCGGGGTGCGGCCCAGTTCATCCAGGGTGCTTTCGTACTGGTGGCGCAGGTTGTCCAATTGGTCCTTCGGTGGATCGCTCTGGCTGCGCACTTGGGCGTCCAACGCGGTCACCAAACCGATCTTCCCGGCGGAGTACCACGGCGAATCGCCGCCCATGGCCACCACATAGTCGTAGCATTTGGCGGCAGTGGACCAGTCCTTGTTGTTCACCGCCATGTCGCCCAGCGCGATCAACCGCTGCCCGCCTTCCTTGAAGCGCTTGTCCATGGCCTTGCTTTGCACAAAGGCGCTGGTGAGGTCCTTGCGCTGGATGTACATCCAGATGAGCATTTCCTGGTACAGCGTGTTGTCCGGGTATTTCTGGATGCGCCGCAGCAGCTCGGTGCGCAGCAGGTCGGAGCGGCTGTCCGCGCTGGTGAAGTCGATGAAGCGCCCCAACCCGTTCTGCACGGCCTGCAGGTAGCTGGGGTTCACTTGCAGCAGGTCCAGGTAGTCGCTTACCATGCCGGGCACGTCGCCCTTGGCGGCGCGCAGGTTGGCCGTTTCATAGAAGAAGTCGGTGGAGGCCTCCTTCAGCATTTTGCGCCCGCGCTCGTAGGTCTGCAGCGCCAGGTCCAGCTCGTTGTTGCGGGTGAAGGCATTGGCCAGGTTGCGGATGGATCCCTGGTCCGCCTTCAGGCTTTTCAGCGCTTTTTCAAACTCCTTGCCCGCCTTGGCGGTGTCTCCGGATTGCTTCATCACCACGCCGAGGTCCACCAAGTACCGCGGATCGCCGCCCTGTTTCCGCATTTGTTCCTTGGCGAGCTTGGCCGCATCATCGTACTGCTTCAGCCCCAGGTAGGCCTTCATCAATTGCTCGTAGTACAGGCTGGACGGCTGGCGGTCGTATAGTTTCTCGTAGTAAAGCACGGCCTTGGCATAATCGCCTTGGCGCATGTATTCTGCGGCCAACTGCTCATCCGTGCCGGGCTGTGCCATCACACTGGCAGGTCCGGCCACCGCCAGGATGAGCAGGAATAGCAGTCGTGGGAGCATGGCGCGGATCATGGACGGAGCAAGGAATCGATCTCGGAGCGCAATACCCTGCGCTCGCGGAGAAGTGTTTGTGTGCGGGCGTTGAGGCTGTCCAAGTTGCCGCGCAGGGCGCTGCCCCAGCGTTGTTCGGTGTGCAGGGCCTGCTGGCGGTCATCCGTGCGCAGCAGGCCGTGTTCCATGTCGTGCCGCAAGTTGCGCAGCCGCAGTGCCGCGCTGTCCAGCCGGAGGCGTTCCGCCGCGCGCGCGTCCAGCAACAAGGGCAAGCGGTTGGACATGGCGAAGTGGTAGTTGCCGAGCACCTCCGCCTCGTGCGGCGCCAGCGTGTCCTTGAAGCGCGCCTCTATGGCCGGGCGCTCCGCTTCGAACAGCGTGTGCATGTGCCGCAAGGCGGTGGTGTCGGTGCGGTCCATTTCGGCGAGCATGCTGTCGTTGGCTTGGATCATCCGTTCCACGGCGGCCAGCTCTTCCGGCGTGGCCCGGTGCGTGCATGCGGGAAGCACGCCTGCCGCAACCAACGCAAAGATCAGCGCCGCCGGTACCGGCCTTGTCATTTTTTGGCGATCAGGTCGAAGCCGGTGTACGGGCGCAGTGCTTCGGGGATGCGGATGCCGTCCGGCCCTTGGTTGTTTTCCAGCAACGCTGCCACAATGCGTGCCAAGGCCAGTGCGCTGCCATTGAGGGTATGCGCCAACCGCACTTTCTTGTCCGCCCCGCGGAAGCGCAGCTTGAGCCGGTTGCTCTGGAAGGTTTCAAAATTGCTGATGGAGCTTACTTCCAACCAGCGTTTCTGCGCACCCGCGTACACCTCCATGTCGTAGGTGATGGCGCTGGTGAAGCCCATGTCGCCGCCGCAGAGCAGCAGTTGCCGGTAGGGCAGTTCCAGCGCGTCCAGCAGGCCCTTCACGTGGTTGGTCATCTCTTCAAGCGCGGCGTTGCTGGTTTCCGGCGCTTCGATGCGCACGATCTCCACCTTGTCGAACTGGTGTACGCGGTTCAGGCCGCGCACGTCCTTGCCGTAGCTGCCGGCCTCGCGGCGGAAGCAGGGCGTGTGGCCCACGCGCTTGATGGGCAGTTGCGCCGCGTCCACGATGGTGTCGCGGAACAGGTTGGTGATGGGTACCTCGGCCGTGGGGATCAGGTAGAGGTCGTCTGCCGTGGCGTGGTACATCTGGCCCTCCTTGTCGGGCAACTGGCCGGTGGCGAAGGCGCTGTCGGCGTTCACCATCAAGGGCGGCATCACTTCCATGTAACCGGCGGCCATGGCGTGGTCCAGGAAGAAGGCGATGAGCGCGCGTTGCAGCTTGGCGCCCTGGCCGTGGTACACGGGGAAGCCCGCGCCGGTGAGCTTCACGCCATCCTCCAAGCTGAACAGGCCGTATTCCGCACCGAGGTCCCAGTGCGGCTTTGCGTTGGCGGGCAACTGCGGTAGTGTACCCTTTTGCATCACCGTCACATTGTCCTCCGGGGTTTTGCCGTTGGGCACGCGCTCCTGGGGGGCGTTCGGAATGGTCCACAAATGCTCGTCCAGCGCTTTTTCCGCAGCGGTGAGTTCATCTTTCAAGGCAGCGATATGCTCCTTGAGCGTGGCGGTCTTGGCCTTGGCGGCCTCCGCCTCCTCCCGCTTTCCCGCCTTCATCAGCTCGCCGATGGCCCGGGCCTGGTCGTTCATGGCGGCCAGTTCGGCATCCAGCTTTTGTTGCGTGCCCCGCCGGTGCTCGTCCAGCACGGTGGCCTTGGCCAACAGCCCCTCCACGTCGATGTTCCGTTTGCCCAAGCGTTTGCGGGCTTCGTCGGGGTGGTTGCGCAAATAGGCGGTCTCCAGCATGGGTATTGGGGTTCGGTAGGAACGCGCGAAGGTAAGGAGGGGCCATGGCTCCTTGCCGGGTTGTAAAAATCAACTGCCCGCTCTTGCCGGGCGGCCCCTGTAACCCCGTTGTACCTTTGGCATCCCATCCACACATGCCCATCGTCCACATCACCCGCCGCGAGCGTTTCAGCGCGGCACACCGCTTGGGCCGCCCCGAATGGAGCGCGGAGAAGAACCTGGAAGTGTTCGGCAAGTGCTCCAACCCCAACTGGCACGGCCACAACTACGAGCTGTGGGTAACGGTGAAGGCCGAGGTGGACAAGGAAACAGGCTTCGTGGTGAACCTCTCCGCGCTCAGCAAGCTCATGCACCTGCACGTCATCGACCCCATGGACCACAAGAACCTGGACCTGGACGTGCCCTTCCTGAAGGGCGTGGGCAGCACCACGGAGAACTTGGCCGTGGCCATCTGGAAGCAGTTGGCGGCACCGGTTGCCAAGATCGGCGGTGCGCTGCACTGCGTGAAGATCCAGGAAACGGAGAACAACAGCGTGGAGTATTTTGGCGATTGACCATGGCGAAGAACAACCCTACGACGAAGGAAATCCAGCATCATGCGGCCGGGGAAGGGGATGCCCCCCTGATGGACGGCTACCAGCGCATCGACAAGTTCGACCCGGTGGCCGTGAAGCGCCTCAGTGGGCACTATACCGACATTTTGGCCGAACTGGGCGAGGATCCCGGGCGGGAAGGCTTGGTGCGCACCCCGGAACGCGTGGCCAAGAGCCTGAAGTTCCTTACCCACGGCTACGAGATGGACCCGGCGGCCATCCTGCGAAGCGCCATGTTCCGCGAGAAGTACAGCCAGATGGTGCTGGTGAAGGACATTGAAGTGTACAGCCTGTGCGAGCACCACATGCTGCCCTTCTTCGGAAAAGCCCACGTGGCCTACATTCCCAACGGGCACATCGTAGGCTTGAGCAAGATCCCCCGCGTGGTGGACGCCTTCGCGCGCCGCTTGCAGGTGCAGGAACGCCTTACCAACGAGATCCGCGACTGCATCCAGGACACCCTGCAACCCTTGGGCGTGGCGGTGGTGATCGAGGCTTCGCATCTTTGCATGCAAATGCGCGGCATCCAAAAGCAGAACAGTGTCACAACGACATCCGCATTTACCGGCATCTTTCTTGCTGACCACCGCACCCGCGAGGAGTTCATCAAGCTCATCGCCTCCAAACTTCACTGAAACAACAACCGAACAGCAACATGTTCCGCAGTTCCCTCTCCAACCTCGCCCCCGAGCAGCAGTTCCACCAGACCATCGTGGCCAATCCCGATGATGTGCGCGCCTTCCTCGGCAAGGTGTTCACTTACATGACGTTGGCCCTGGCCATCAGCGGCGGCGTGGCCTACTGGTTCGGCCATGACATGAGCCTGCTTTCGCGCTTGGTGGATTTCACCACCGGCAAGATGACCATCCTGGGCTGGGTGGTGATGCTGGCCCCGCTGGCACTGGTCTTTGTGATGGGCGGCATGGTGAACAAACTGAGCGGCAGCGCGCTGCTCACCGTCTTCGTGGCGTATTCCGCGCTCACCGGCGCCAGCCTCGCCTTCATCTTCCTGGCCTACACCGCCAC
>JAFDZG010000103.1 GCA_018267065.1 Bacteroidota bacterium | reverse complement strand
GACGTGGAAACTTACGAGGCCGAAGTGCTCCGCGGCTTTCTGGAGATCCTGCACCGCGACAGGCCTTCAATGTTGATCGAGATCCTCAACGAAAAGGTGGCTGCTGAAGTAGGCAGCATCCTCAATGGCCTGGACTACGATTACTACAACATCGACGACATCACCTGGCCACCGAAAAAGACCCACGCGTTGTCCAGGAGCGGTCACTTCAATTTCCTGGTGTGCAGGCCGGAAGTGGCCAAGTCCATTGGTCTTTGAGCCGCCCAACCCGTTTTTCGGGAAAGCTGCAGGCCACTACCATCGCCCTCCCCGCACGCAACAATGGACCATCCCTCCCGCCGCGATATGTTTGTCCACCGCCAGGCCATGGCCGCAACCTTGATACACCTTGTTCAGGACGGGCCTTGGCAGATGCGCACCACATGGCCGGGCCGGGATCCGGCAGCGGACAGTACCATGGAATCAACCCCATAGCCCATTTTGCGCATCCATGGAACTGAAGGGGCTCAATATTCTCATCACCTCCAACGAACCTTGGGGGGATGTTTGGTTCTCCAAGCACAACTATGCAAACGAGCTGTCCAAGGAAAACCGCGTGGTGTTCGCCGATCCCACCGGAAGCTGGCAGCCAACCGGCCTGCTTGGCCCTGGCACCTCGCTTGTCCGTATCCAGGAAAGGCTGCACGTACTGCGCTACCGCAATGTGCTGCCAGCCGTCAACGATGTTGCCTTCCGGCTGAACAATTCCATCGTTTCCCGGGCCATTTCCAAGGTGCTCCGTGCCCAGGGCCTCCTGCCGGACCTCTTCCTGTCCTTCGATCCATCAAGGCTCTACGACCCCGCCCTGCTCGGCGCCAAGGATTCCGCGTTCATCGCGGTGGATGCATACTCCATGCACATGCGGGGTGAACGTTTCATCTATCCCAAGGTGGACCGGTTCATCACCTTGTCCGAAACCTTCAACGCCACATACGAGCCCTACCATAAACCGATCCTCACCATCGGCCATGCCATTGCTTCCGAAGCATTCGCGGCGGGACCTGCATCCATCGGGTTTACCAATTACGGACTGTACGTGGGCACGTTGGACATCCGCCTGGACCTGGAACTGCTGCGCGGCATGGTGGAAGACCACCCGGAGATCCCCTTCGTCTTCATAGGCCCCTATGCGCTGGAAGGCAATGCGCAAGCTTCGCAGCTCTTCCGCGAAGGGCGCTTTCCGAATGTGCACCTGTTGGGCGCCATGCCCTACGGGAAGCTGGCCGCATGCATTGCCGGTGCCCGCTTTTGCCTGGCGCCCATGGGCCGCCATTTCCCCGGCAACAACATCTCCCACCACAAGATCTTCCAATACTTGGCCATGGGGAAACCGGTGTTCTCCACTGTTTTTTCCGAATACCTGCCGATCGCGCACCTGCTGTACATGAACGATGACCGCCGGGAATTGCGCGCCATGCTAAGCCGCTTCCTGCAGTCCGGGGAGCCCGGCGGGCTGCATGCGGAACGGGTTGCCCATGCCCGCACAAAAAGCTTCGGGGCCACCTTCCGAGCTATCGGCAACTTCATGGACCGCAAGGCCTGACCACCCGGCTATCTTTGGCGCATGGCTGAATTCCAGGCACGACCAACGCCGTCCGGGCACGCCAGTCAGGCAATTCCAGCTGCGGTACTTTTCCCGGATTGACAATTCCACCAACGCCTGCAAGGTTTGCCATGAAACAGATCCATGTGATGCACACGTTCGCCAACAACGATGGCGTGCCTTACATCACTTGGTTCATGAAGCGCGCCGCCCAAGAGCGCAACGTGCGGTATTCCTTCCTGCTGCTGTGCGCCCAAAAGCCCAAAATGCTGGATGAGGTCCGCAGCTACGGGTTTCAAGGAAAATGGATCCACTTCGACCCCGCCCGCCGCAAGCGCGGCATGATGGCAGCCCTGCCCCGGATGTGGTGGCAAATGCTGCGTTGGCGCCCCGACATTGTGCATGGGCACCTCTTCGATGACACCCTTCCCGCGATGGTGGCTGCCCGCATGGCCGGCATCAAGGCCCGGATCATCACCCGCCAGGATTCAGGCTTCCACCTTTTTTATGCACCCAAATGGGTTTTCCTGGACAGGCTGGCCACCAAGCTTTCCACACGGGTGGTGGCTGTTTCCGGCGATACCCGGAAATTGATGGTGCAACATGAAAAGGCTCCTCCCGCCAAGGTCGGCATCGTGCACCATGGCATCGATCCGGCGCCATACCTCGCAGACCATACCGCCGAAGCCGCGGCGATCAGGCAGCAACTTGGCCTGGGGGATGCTTATCCCGTGGTGGGCACCGTGGCACGCCTCATTGAGTGGAAAGGGCACCGGCATATCATTGAGGCAGCGCGCCTCCTGGTAAGGGACCATCCACGCATCCATTTCGTATTCTGTGGCACGGGGGACCGGGAAAATGCTTTGCGCCAGCTTGTGAAAGATGCGGGACTGGACAAGCACATCACGTTCACGGGTTGGATGGACCGAAGCCGCATTCCTGCATTGTACAGTATCCTGGACATTTACCTGCATGCTGCGGACCATGAACCGTTCGGCTTTGTATTGGCCGAGGCCATGATGTCCGGCACGCCGGTGGTAACCACGCGTACCGGAGGAGTTGCCGACGTTGCGGAAGACGGCCGCTCGGTGATCTTCGCTGAAGAACGCAGCGGAAAGGCATTGGCCCATGGTGTGCAACGCGCACTGGATGCGGACCTGCGCAACATCGGGCAGGAAGGAAAAAAGCTTGCGCTGCTGTCCTTTACGTTTGACCGGATGTGGGCCGGCTACATGGAGGAATACAACAAGGCCCTTGCACCCAAGTGATCCGCAAGACCCGTGAACGCCGTTGCCCAACATGCCACGCCCAACAGGACCCGATTGCAAAAGCCGGTTGAACCAAGTGCAGAACGGCCCATGGATGCACCTGTTGCCGGAGATTTCCAAGATCAGGGAACAGGCGCGCAACCAGGGCCACGCGGCCCAAGAAATGGACATGGCCATTCGCTGTAGCATGCAGGCCCAAGGATGAACGGCCCGGAAGTCTCCATCATCATTCCTGCGTTCAATGCGGAAAAATGGCTCGCCGATGCCGTGAAGTCCTTGCTGGCCCAAACCTTCAGCAACTGGGAACTGATCATTGTAAATGATGGATCAACTGACGGCACGCCCCAATTAGCGCGGAGCTTCCAGGACCGCCGCATCCGTGTGCTGGACCAGGCGAATGCAGGGGTAAGTGCCGCCCGAAACGCCGGCTTGGCCATGGCGCAGGGCAATTACATCGGCTTTCTGGACGCTGATGACGCCATGCTTGCGGAGAACTTGGCGCGCAAGCTCCACCTATTGGCACAGAGCGGTGCTGATTGGGCCTTTGCGGATGTTGCCGTTTGCGGCCCGGACTTGGCGCCAACCGGTGTAGTGATCCATGGCACCGACGGGGACGTGCTCCGCACCGCACTGCTCCAGGAGCGGCCTGCCGTGCCCCTCTCCTGCGGCAACATAGTGGCCAGCAGCAGCTGCTTCCGGGCCGGCATCCGGTTGGACGAACGCCTCTCCAACGCCGCCGACCAGGACTTTACGATCCAGTTGGCGGCCCGGTTCAGGCCGGTACATGTTAAGGAAGTGCTTTGCTTGTACCGCAACTTGGCAGGCAGCATGAGCAAGGATGTGCAGCTTTTCCAAGATGACCACCTGAGGTTGTTCAGGAATGCGCGCAAGAGTGGCCTGCTCAACAACCTGTGGTTCCGCAGGAGGTGCATGGCCAACGTGTATTGGGCCATCGGCGGCAGCTGGTGGATGGTGGCAAATCGCCGCATGCGCGCGTTGCCTTGGTTTCTGCGGGCATTTGCATGCCGACCAGCCGTTGCCCTCAGGCCTTTGCGCGCGCGGGTTGATGCCATCTTCGGAAATTCCGGCGCCCGCCCGTCAATGTCATCGCGGCATTCCTTACCAACAGAACACCGCCCCCTGCCTTGAGCCTGAAACGCGGCATAGTCTCCACCTTCTTCGTCCAGGCCCCCACCTTGATGATGTATTTCGTGTCCAGCATGTGCATGACACGCATATTGGGTGATTCAGGACGCGGCGAATATGCCCTGCTGCAAAACCAGGTCACGCTGCTGGCCATGCTCTTCGGCCTGAGCTTGCCGCTGGGGATCACCTATTTCACCACCAAGAACAACGGCGATGCATCCTCGGTGGTGCGGATCGCAGCCACGGGGTTTCTGTTCAGCCTTGCAGGTGTTTCATTGGTGCTGCTGTTGATATTCGGCACGGACAGCCTGAGCCAGGTCTTCCTTCCGGGGATGGCTTTCCGATGGGAATACCCGGCATACCTGCTGCTCTGCATTCTGGCCAGCCAAGTGAACAGTTGGATCAGCGCGATCCTCCTCAGCATGAAAAAATTCCGCACCCTCAACCAGTTGGGGGTGTTGGCAGCTGCGCTGAATGCGGTCGGCTTCGCCATCCTCTATGCCGCCCGCGGCCAATTCAGCCAAGGCATGGGCTTGCCGCTGGTGCTGGGCGTCAGCCTTGCATGCATCCTTTCCATGACCGCGGTGTGGTGCATGGTGTATGTCCGTGTGGTGGGCATTCTGCCAATACCCACCAGGAACTGGGCGGTGATCCGGCCCTTCCTGGCATTCGTGCTGATCAGCTACGTAAGTGACTTGATCAATTTGATCAACTACCGCTTTGACGTATGGGTGGTGGGCAACAACGCTGGCACGGCCCAGCTTGGCCTTTACGCGGTGGCCGTGGGGCTGGGCCAGTTGTTCTTCTACATCCCCGAGCCGTTCTCCAGGGTGATCCAGCCATTCCTCTACGGCGATTCCAGCCCGGCCATGGTGCAGCGCTACAAATTCATATCACGCCTCAATTTCACCACGGTGGCCCTCCTGTCGATCACGTTGGGCCTGGCTGCCGAATGGGTGATCCCCATGCTGTACGGCGATGAATTCATCGGTTCCGCGTCCGCGCTCTACTGGCTTTTGCCGGGGATCGTCTTCGTGAGCAGCTCCAAGCTGGTAACTCCGCTTGTGGTGGGGGGGAACCTGATCCGCTATTACTTGTATGCAACCAGCACGGCCGCTGTGATCACCATCATTCTCGACCTCCTCCTGGTGCCGCGCTGGGGCATTGTGGGTGCGGCATTGGCCAGCACGGTTTCCTATTCCGCCCTGCTGCTGCTGCAATGTTTGGCCGTGCGCCACAAGATGGGCATTCAAGTACGCGACATGTTCATCCTGAAACCTTCCGACCTGAAGCTGATCTTCAAGCTCTTCCAGGAGCGCCTCGTGGCTTTTCGCTCCAATTGACGGCCCGTTATTGACGGAACAAGCCCAGTTCCCCACCGTACACATTCCGGTACACCTGCTCCGCAATGCCGAAGCTCCTGTACTTCAGCGCGGCCGCACGGGCTTTGGCCTGCAGCACTTCAATTCCCTCCCGCTCCAGTAAAGTCGCCATTTCCTTCACCGCGCGATCATAGCCGGGCTGGTCCAGCGTGGCGATCACGCTGCCGATCCCGTTGCTGGAAATGATCTCCGAATCATCCGAGATCCCGGCGGTGATCATCACCGGCAGGCCTGTTGCCCAGTACTCCCCATCCTTGATCGGTGTGCAATACCGCTTGGTCGGTACCGGTTTTACCGGTGTAAGCGCCCAATCAGCCGCCCCCAACAGCCAAGGCATTTCCTCCGGCGTGGCCCAACGTACGGTGAACATTTCCACCGGCAGGGATGCATCCCTTATCCATGGCTCCAACTCGTCCATCTTATGCCCCGTCAGGAGCAGTACATGGAACTCCCCGCCCCAATGGCCACGCGCAGTGCGTAAAAGTTCAAATACCTCCCGGTCCAGGTAGATGCCTCCGAATTTTCCCGCATAGACCGCCACCAGCTTGTTCTCCAAACCCATGGCCTTGCGAAACTCCGTCCGCCTTTCGGTTCCGTGCACGAACCGTTCCACGTCCACGCAGGCCGGCTTTACATGGAACCGTTGGGGCACATGGCCATACTTCGCCCCCGAATACTCCCGCATGCCTTCGGTTGCCGCGATCACTGAAGCAGCACGGCGCACCTGCAGTTTTTCAAACAGGAAGAGTGTCCGGAAGGCCATGCCCTTGCGCCCCCATGTCCCGTTCTCAACCATCGCTTCCGCATGGGGCTCAAAGCTGTCCAGCACAAGCGGTTTCCCGGTCAACAACGACACCAGGTAGCCTACCATGCCGGCCGGTGTGCACCAGGCATGCACCACGCCGATCCGGTACCTGCGCACCAAGCGCAGCAACGACCACGTAAGTGCCAGCAGCATCCTGACGCCCCCCATGCCGAATGCCCGATACGGAAATCCATGATGCACGAAGCCTTCCCGGTCCTCTTCCGCCCGGGTCCTCTTTCCCGCCTTGTTCAGCGTAACAAGATGGATCCGGCTGCCCGGGGGCAGCACACGCTGCATGATGCGCAGGTACGGCAGCGTATAGTTCACCACGAGCGGGTCCGCACGGTCCCAATACGTGATCACAAGGATGTTCACGGGCCCAACTTTGTTCATCTTCCCGCGTATCCGGCAGCAGGTGCCATCCCAGCCCCCCTTCGCGTTCCACGCTTGCTGCGGCCCTTGGCGTCCTCCGGCAATAGCGGCACTCCCATGCGGTACAAGGACAGGTCAAACCCTTTGCCGCGCACGGCAGCCTGCTTCCGCAAGTGATGGAAATACAGGATGATGTAAAGGCTGCTGATATAGAACGGCATCAGCGGAATTTTGAACCGGACAAGCGCACCGAAGTTCGGGGTGGTGATGCCAACCACGAAGGCAAAGAGCAACGAAAAGACCATGGACATCAGCAGCAACGGATTGGCCGCGATGCACCGCAGGCTGAACCGCACCCCGGCGCTTAACAGCGTATACACGGTGAGCCCAAGCACGAACAGGTTCTCCAGGCCGCTCATCGCAGTTACCACGTTCCTTACTTCCCACGGGTACGGCCGGAACAATGCCGCGTTGGTGGCCACGGGGAACTTCTTCAGAACGCCCACCCAGGTGCCGTCCATGGGGCCCACATCAAACTTGTAATCCCCGTAATTGGCGTTGGTGGACATATCGTTCTGCACGTTGGTGATGCTTCCCAGGGCTTCGTCCAACGCGAACTTGTCCAACAGGTCGCCCATCCGTGAGAGAATGAAAATGCTGAGCCCCACCAGGCCGAACGCCAATACGGGCACCAGCACAAAACGGACAAGCGTGTTGCGCAGGCGCACAACACGCATGTAAAGCAGCCACAGCAGGGTGGCGGGCATGATCACCATGAAGATGTACGGCTTCACCTTGATCATGATCATGGCGCTTACAACCAGCAGCACCACACGGCTGAATATGTTCCTGCGCTTGAAAAACACCTCATCCACCGCATGGACCCAGGCGCAGGTGGCACAAAACGTGAACGTGTCCTTCAGGATGCCCGAACCCCAGAAAATGGTGGAAGGCATGTACAGGAAACCGATCGCCAGTTTGCCGGAAATGGCCGGGAAGTAGCTCACGAACGTCCGGTAACAGGCCCAGATCCCCAGGAAGGACAAGCTGGCGATCACCAACGTGCTGATCAAGTAGCTGTTGAACGTAAACAGGGCCAGCACGCTCGAAACCCGCAGGGCCTGGAACGTTCGCGGGTCGGTAAACACATATTCGTACGGGCGCATGGCCATGGCCGCATACTGGTGCAACGCACGCATCGAGTTGTCTCCCAGGAACACCTGGCGCATGTACTCAATGGGGTCCACGGAAAGCATGGATTTCATGGCAACCCCGGAATAGAAATAAGCCGTGGTGTCCCCGCCCGTGTAGTAGTACATGTAGATAAAGCAGAACAACGCCCCGCCGCCCAGCTTCGCAAGCAAACCGGACATGTAGTTCTTGTACTCCGGGTGAAGCTTGATGTTCATGTTCTTCTTCCTGGCGAAGTACAGGTACATGAACAGCACGTACATGAAGCCAAGCAGGAATTCCCATGGGGCAATGCCCACATCCCCATGGTATTCCATAAAGAACAACAGCATCCTTCAAGTTCCTTGGCGTTGGTGCTCCATGTTTTGGCCGGAAGCGGCCCTCCCGGGCAGGGCACTGGATCGCCCTGGCACGGCGGCACGCCCAAAGCTAAGCGTGCCGAGCGGGATAATGGGGCCGGAACATGCGGCCATGGCAGCATTGCCGCCGCAACCCGCGGATCTTCCGCGCCCTCTTTGCCCACGAGCCCACCCGTGCATCATCCCTTCCTCCGGATGGCGGCACCGGTTGTCCTGCCCCATAAACCCAGCACGGCCATCACCATTAGAATGATCATCAGCATGCGCACGGGAACCGTGTAGCGTGATTGGATGGTGAAGGGCAGGTGGATGATGGTGCAATACACCACGAACAACACGAAAGGCCATGTGGCTCGGAACGACAGGGCTTTCCGTGCATAGGCCAGAGGCACCAGCACAAGGAACAACAGGAACTCAAGGCCCGTGCTGGAAGTTGCGTAAAGCATGCCCAGCTTGCCCATGAACGAGGCTTCCTTGAAGGTTTCCGCCTGAATGCCCACCACCCACAGGCGCACTGCCGAGTAGGCCTTGAACTTCAGCGTGTACCACGGGTCATCCCAATAATGCTTCAAGGCCAGCTTGGTCAGCAATTGCTCCCGCAACAGGGTATACCGCGTGCTGTACGTGCGCTGCTGATGGGTCTTGTAAGTTGGCAATGCCATCATTGCCGAATCCTTGGCCGTGAGCAAGGGATCCAACTGCGCCTTGATACCCTCCCACTCCCTGCCATAAGCGCGGATGTTTGCAGCGATGGAATCCTTGGGCGTGAACCGCAACAGCTCATCGCCATTGAAATTGCGCAGGTAGTATGTGTCCGTATAGCCCGGCATCTTTCCGCTCCAATAGCCCAGGTGCATGTAGCTGCCTGCACCTTCCAACGGGGTTACCTTAAAGACCCCGTGGTTCACCTTCGTCCAAATTCCGAAGGGCACCACGGTGATGCAGAACACCAGCAACATCAACAGTTGCGGGCGGGCCATCCCCGGGTTGCGGTCCACCAGCCAGGCCGCTCCAACCAGAACGAACGGGATCAACAGGAATGCCGGCCTGCATTGGAAGGCAAAGCCAAGAAGCAGGCCGATGGACACGGCCACGCGCCACGTCCACACGGGAAAGCGCACCATCAAGTACACGGCGAGGGCAATTGCGGCCAACACCGGGATCTCCGTATAGAGCTGGGCAATGTAGAAGGGGACATTGACCATGGGCAGCAACAGCAGAAGAAAGAGGCTGCGCCCCTCACGGCCACCACCAAGCCGGTCCACCGTGAGCAGGGAGAGGTGAATGCTTCCCGCATACAGCAGGAATTGGAGCACCAGCACCGGCTTCCACGAACCAAACAGCTTCAGGGAACCTGCGATGAGCAAGGGATAGCCCGGTGTGCGGAACGTGTCCGGGTATCCGGGACCCAGTTGCCACCACATGCTGTACTGGCCGTGCAAGATGCCCTCGGCAAGCCGCAGGTAGCTCCATCCATCGGAGAGCATGGTGTTCCGCGAGGCCCAGATCACCCCGGCCACCACCAACGCGTTTAGCACCAACAGCACCCTGAACACGGCACTGCTCCCAAGCCACTTGTACATCCGTTCGCTCTTGCGCACCTTGCCTTGCATGTTCTTGGCCGCCTGCAGGCCCCGGGGGCGAAGATGCGGATCATCGCACAAACGCAGCCTGCGGGATCATCCACCCCGTGGTTACCTTGCCGCCCAATGTCATCCGCCTCAGGCGCTGGGCCGGCCGCGAAAGCCTTCAGAACGTGCATCGTCATTCCGTGCTGCAATGAGCAGGAAGTGATCGGGCATACGGTGCAAGTGGTATTGGCCGAACTGGACGCCATGGCCGCGCAAGGCTTGGTTACGCCGGACAGCTACATCTGTTGCGTGGACGACGGAAGCACCGATGGCACCTGGCAGGAAGTGCTGCGCTGCGCCCAAGGGACACCCCGTGCCACGGGCATCAAGCTGAGCGCGAATTTCGGCCACCCGAACGCGCTGGTGGCAGGGCTCTTCGCCAATCACCACAAGGCCCAGGTGCTCATTACCATGGATGCCGACCTCCAGGACGATGTTTCCGTGCTGGCACGCATGATGGCCCTCCACCAGCAAGGCAAGATGGTGGTTTACGGCGTACGCACCGAACGAAAAGTGGACGTGCTGCCGAAAAGGATCGCGGCCTGGTTCTATTACTCCGCCATGCATGCCATGAACGGGCGGACGATCCGGGGGCACGCGGACTTCCGCAGTGCCGATGCACGCGTGATAGCGGACCTGGAGCGCTTCGGCGAAGCGAACCTGTACCTGCGCGGGCTTTTTCCGCTCATTGGCTACCCTTCGGCCCAAGTGCAATATGAACGCCGCGGGCGCCAAGCCGGCGTTTCCAAGTATTCCTATGCCAAGTTGATGAGCTTGGCATGGCAGGGCATTACTTCATTCACCACAACGCCGCTGCGGATGGTGTTCTATGCCGGCCTCATCATGTTCCTGGTGGCCGTGGCCGTGGCCTGCTGGGTGCTCTGGGCCGCCATCAGCGGCAACCCCATTCAAGGCTGGGCCAGTTTGGCCTTGTTGCTCGCCTTGTTTTCCGCCATCAACATGATCTGCCTCGGCGTTATCGGCGAATACATCGGCAAGATCTACAAGGAGGTGAAGCACCGGCCACGCTACATCATCGAAGCCACGGCTTGACATGTCCGGCGGAACCGACACGGCCTTCGATGCCCTTCAGTTCTCTTCGATCTACCCGGAGGGTGTGGAACGCCACTACTGGAACCGCTGCCGCAACAAGGTGATCCTGGACACCGTGCAGCCCATCAGCAACCTTGGCCCCTTGCTGGAAGTGGGATGCGGAAAGGGATTGGTCGTTTCTTTTTTGCGCAACCATGGATGTGATGTGCGCGGGGTGGAATTGGCCGACATAACGCCGCTGCCCGGCATGGAACCCTATGTAAAAACCGGCTGCAATGCGCTTGACCTGGCGATCGGGGACCGCGTACAGGTGCGTACCATCCTGCTGCTCGACGTGATTGAACACCTCGAAGACCCCGTCTCGTTCCTGCGCCAATTGCGCAATGGCTTTCCGGCCTTGCGGAACCTGGTGATCACCGTGCCGGCGCGCCAGGAGTTGTTCAGCAACTTCGACGAATTCAATGGCCACTTCCGGCGGTACGACCTTGCCCTCCTCAGCTCACAGGTGGAGCTGGCCGGCGCCCATCTCAACCAAGCCGGTTACTTCTTCCATGCCCTCTACCCCGCCGCCCGCGCGCAACTGCGGTTTGCGAAGCGCCGCAGTTTGAGGTTCAACGTACCCGCAAAAGGCCTTTCCAGCTGGCTGCATGCCGTGCTTGGGCATGCGTGCTATTGGGACCGGAAGCTCCTGCCTGCTTCCTGGAAGGGCAGCTCCATCATTGCACGTGCCGAGTTCCGGTCCTGACCTGCCCTTCGGACATGTCAGGGTTGGTGCCGGATAGCCCGGCATCAACCGTGGTGGTAACCCGTTCCCTTCAAAATACTGAGCGCCCGGTACAGCTGTTCAGCGAACAAGACCCGCACCAGCTGATGGGGAAACACCATCGGGGAAATGGAGAGCACCAAGTCGGCGCGTTGGCGCACCTCGTCCGTCATCCCGTAAGCGCCGCCGATCACGAAGGAAATGCCGCGCACGCCTTGGTCCCGCCAAGCTCCGAGCTGCTGCGCAAAGGCCGGGCTGGTGAGCAGTTTGCCCCGCTCGTCCAGCACCACCGTCCGCTCCCCCGGTTTTAACGCTCCCATGATCCGTTCGCTTTCCATGCGCTGCTGCCATGCCGGATCACCCTTGCCCGCATCCGCCAGCACCACCTCCTCCAGCGGTTCCATGTGCCGGATCCGCTCCGCATAGTGCCGCAGCCCGTCAGCCACAAAGCCACGTTCGCTCTTTGCCACCATGATCAACCGCATGCGCATGCCTCCCTGCTTGTTCGTAACTCCTGGACTTGCCCAGGTCCAAATGTGGCCCGTTATTTGCAAAATTGCTGCACATGCAACTCTCCCCCATGAAAAGGACCTCCTTTTTACTGCTGCTGCTGCTGGCCTTCACGGGTGTAAAGGCACAGGGGGCCGCCAAGGACCAGGTGGCGGCCGCCATTGGCTCCGGCAATGCAGCGGCCGTTGCCAGCTTCATGGTGGCCAATGTGGACATGACCCTCCCCTCCGCCAGCGATTTTTACAGCAAGGCCCAAGCCGAGCAAATGCTGCGCAAGTTCTTCGATGAGCACAAGCCCAAGGGCCTTGCCATCGAGCATGAGGGCAACAGCCGCGCCGGCGACAGCTACTACATCGGTAAATTGACCACCGCCAATGGCGATTTCCGGGTTACCTACTTCCTGAAAAAATCCACCGGGGGCAGCCAGTTGAAACAGTTGCGCATTGAATCCGGCAAGCCTGACCATTGATGCTTCCACCAGGTACCGAGGAGATCATTGACCGTGCTTTTCTGGAGGACGTTGGCAGCGGCGACCATACTTCCCTTTCCACCATTCCGGGCAACGCCAAAGGAGCTGCCCATTTGCTGGTAAAGGCCCCCGGTACGTTGGCCGGGCTGGAGCTTGCCCAAGCCATCTGCCTGCGGATGGATGAGGGCCTCGCCCTGCGGCCCTTGATGCAGGACGGTGCCCGTGTGGTGCCCGGCGACGTGGCCTTCACGCTGGCAGGCTCCAGCCGGAGCATCCTGCTGGTGGAGCGCGTCATCCTGAACTTCATGCAGCGCATGAGCGGCATTGCCACCCTTACGCGCGCCTTCGTGGATGCCGTCCAAGGTACCGGATGCGGGGTATTGGACACCCGGAAAACCACGCCAGGCCTCCGCGTGATTGAGAAATGGGCCGTGCGCATCGGCGGCGGCCTGAACCACCGCATGGGCCTGCACGACATGATGATGATCAAGGACAACCACGCCGACTTCTCCGGCGGCATTCCCCAGGCCATTCTCCGGGCACAAGCCTACCAGCGTGAGCGCGGCATGAACATCCCCATTGAAGTGGAAACGCGCAACCTCATTGAAGTGGGCCAGGTGCTTTCGGCCGGTGGCGTGCAGCGCATCATGTTGGACAACTTCAACACCGATACGCTGGCCCAAGCCGTGCGCTTGATCAACGGCCGTTTTGAAACGGAGGCCAGCGGCGGCATCACGCTGGAAACCGCCCGCAAATACGCCGAATGCGGAGTGGATTTCATCTCGGTGGGGGCGCTTACGCATTCCGCAGGCAGCTTGGACATGAGCCTGAAAGCCATGGGCTGATGGCGGCACCGCTGGCACGCAAACTGCTCTTCTCGCGGCCCGTGCGCCGCATCATTGGCTTGCTGCAACAGGTGGTGTTGCCGGGCTTCGGGGGGTTCAGCATCTACCACATCTCCCGTTTCTTTTTCCATGCGCTCTTCCAAGGCAACCTCGCCGAGCGCGCCGCAGCCATCGCCTTCCGCATCTTCCTGGCCTTCTTTCCCGCCATCATCGTGCTGTTGACGCTCATCCCCTTCATTCCCATCCCGGATTTCCAAGTGAAGCTCCTCGGCACCTTCCACTCCATGCTTCCGGGAGAGGTGTACAATTTCATTGAAGGCCTCTTGCACGACCTGCTCCTGCGCAAGCACCGCACCTTGCTCAGCGTCAGCTTTGTCTTCGGGATCTTCCTGGCCAGCAACAGCATGCACGCCATCCTGCAAGGCTTCCGCCACAGCACCTACGTTACGGAATGGTACCGCCCCTGGAAGCAACGCCTCATCAGCCTGCTCCTGATGGCCTCCTTCACCGTGCTCTGCGTGGTGGCTTCGGCCGTGCTCACCGTAAGCTCCTGGGGGCGTTCGCTGATCCACGACCATGGCGACCAGCTCCATTTCCTGGAAAGTGCCGGCTTCGTTACCGTGCGCTGGGCCACTTCGCTGCTGCTGGTGCTCATGGCCGTGGCCCTGCTCTACCACGCCGGCAGCCCCGGCAAGAAACGCTTCCAACTGGTGACCCCCGGGGCGGTGCTTGCCGTGGTGCTCATCTTCCTGCTATCGCGCGCGCTGGCATATGTGTTCACCAATGTCACCGACTACAACGCACTGTACGGCTCCATCGGTGTGGTGCTCGCCGTCCAGCTTTGGCTCTACTTCAACATGCTGGTGCTGCTCATAGGCTATGAACTGAACACCAGCATTGCCAAGGCCCACCGCGAGCACCGCAAGAGGCTGGAGCCCACGGTGCATTGATGGGCAACGCCGGTGGGCGGCCCCGTTGAACCATTTTCAGCCAACTACGGATAATTTGCACCCGGTATCGGCCGTGCCCCCAATTCCGGCCCTGCCACGCTTCCATGCGCATCACCCTGCTGTTGATCCTCTCCACCTGCCTGAATGCCGCCTTTCCACAGCGCTACGACCCGTTGCACCCGCCGGACACCTATCGCCACGCGGACAATCCCTACTACTGGAAGAACAGCCCGCCCTATCCCGGCTACTGGCAACAGGATGTGCACTACGGCATGCAGGTGCGGCTGGATGAAGCGCATGACCTGGTGCGCGGCACCGTTGAGCTCACCTACTGGAACAATTCGCCGGACACCCTGCGCGAGGTATTCTTCCACCTCTACGCCAATGCCGCAAAACCCGGCAGCTACATGGAGCAGCTTGGCGGCGACAACCGCGCCCGCGGAACCGCACTGCGCCAAGACACCACGCGCGGCACCGAGGTGCTCTCCATGACCGTGAACGGCCGCGAAGTACAACGCGAAGTGGACAACACCATCATGCGCGTGGCGCTGCCACAACCGCTCCTGCCAGGCACCAACACCACCTTCCAATACGAATTCATCACCCACTGGGGCGGCATGGGCCGCATGAAGCTCTTCAACGCTTGGGGCTACAAGCATTTCGACGGCACCCAGTGGTACCCGCGCCTCAGCGTGTATGACCGCAAGTTCGGCTGGGACACCCAGCAACACCTTGGCCATGAGTTCTACGGCGACTTCGGCACCTTCGACGTAAGCCTGGACATGCCCAACGACATGGTGGTGGAAGCCACCGGCTGGTTGCAGAACCCCGAAGAGGTGATGCCCGCCGAACTCCGCCGCAAGCTCGACATCGCCAACTTCAAGGACAAGCCCTGGAACTCGCCGCCCTCGGTGGTAACGCCCTACCAGCCCGGCCTGCGCAAAGTGTGGAAATACCACGCGGAGAACGTACACGACTTCGCCTTCACCGCCGATCCCACCTACCGCATCGGCGAGGCGGAGTGGAACGGCATAAAGTGCATTGCCCTCGCGGAGGAGCCGCATGCCAGCCGCTGGCAGAACGCTGCGGAATACGCGGCCAAGTGCATCAAGGAACACAGCGAATACGTGGGCATGTACGGCTACCCCAAAATGGTGGTGGCCGACGCGCGCGACGGCATGGAGTACCCCATGCTCACGCTGGACAGCGACGAAGAACCCGGCTACCGCACCCTGTTCATGCACGAGATCGGCCACAACTGGTTCTTCGGCATGGTGGGCAACAACGAAACCTACCGCGCCATGCTGGACGAGGGCTTCACGCAGTTCATCGAAACCATGGGCATGGGGCGCGTGGGCGAGGACACCCTGGTGGAAACCCCGGCGCGCAACGCATACGTGCGGCTGCACACCGACCCGGTGCTCGCCCGCGACAGGCTTACCTACAACAGTTACATGCACGCCGCCGTGCGCGATGAACTGCCGCCCATCAATGTGCACAGCGACGAATTTTCGCGCCAGCCAACGGGCTACCGCATGGTGTACTACAAAACTTCCACCATGCTCTTCAACCTCCGCTATGTCCTGGGCGATTCCCTGTTCGATGCCGCATTGCAACACTATTTCGCCCAGTGGAAATTCAAGCACCCCTACATCGAGGATTTCCGACAGAGCTTCATCTCATTCACCCATGTGGACCTCAACTGGTTCTTCGACCAATGGATCGACACGGGCAAACGGCTGGACTATGCCATCAAGGGCGTGAAGAACCGCAACGCGGACAAGGGCCAGCGCATCCGGTTCCGCCGCGTGGGTGAAATGCAGATGCCCATTGACTTCACGGTGACCGCCAACGACGGCAAGCGGTACAACTATTTGATCCCGAACAACTGGTTCGTGAAGCAGACCACGGCCACCGTACTGCCGCGCTGGATCGGCTTCGATGAACTGAAGCGCGACTATGTGGCGGAGGTGAACATCCCCTCAGGCATCGCCGACGTGCGCATCGACACCACATACCGCTTAGGTGACGCCAACATGCTCAACAACAGCCTGCGCTTCCCCTTCACCAGCCGCTTCGACAGCCACATCGCCAACCGGCCCGACTGGCGCAACTACGAGGGCTTCGTGCGCCCCGACCTCTGGTACAACGGCTTTGACGGCGTGAAGGCCGGTGTTCACTTCCACGGGAACTACATGCGGTACAAGCACCAGGTGTGGTTCACCGCCTGGCTGAACACAGGCTTGGCGCAGCACCTGCCCGGTGGCCAGGTGCTCACCAATTACCAGCCCATCAGCTTCAACTTCCGGTACGAGAACGGCACCGAAAGGCTGCTGCATGGATCTTCCGTGCACGTGGCCGCCCGGCTGCTGGATGGATTGGAGCAATACGAAGGCGGATTCACCTGGGACATTCCCTTCACCGACACCAAGCTCTACACCAATGTGAAATTCATGGTACGGCGGGACAGCGCGGCCCTGACCTACCTGCTCTATCCCGACCGCTGGGAGCTGCACGCATTGAACAGCACGTGGAACACCGGCGTGGAACACCGCTATGACAGGAGGAACGGCTCGGGCACGCTGGCGCTTGATTTCCGCGGCGCAGGCATCGGGGCGGCCTTCCCCTATGCGCAAGTGGCCGCCACCGCAAAGGACAACCGGTGGTTCGGCCGGCTGAACCTGCGCACACGCGCCCTGCTGCAATACGGCAGCGGCCACACCCCGCGCGAAAGCCAGCTGTACCTCGCCGGAGCGTCACCGGAAGACCTGATGGACAACAAATACGTGCGCAGCATCGGCTTTGTGCCCTACGACTGGCTGGGGTACGGCGCGGGCGTGAACCACTTCCAGCAAGGCGGCGGGCTCGGCCTGCGTGGCTACGCGGGCTATTTGGCCCCGGAGGACATCGGCGGCGGGAATGCCATCCTCTCTTACGCAGGTAACACTGGCGCGGCCCTCAATGCCGAGCTGGACCTGGACGGCCTGGTGCGCTTCCGCCCCGGCAAATTGGCGCAGTACCTGCACCTGGACGTATACCTCTTCGGCGATGTGGGCAGCATGGGCTACCGCACCACCACCGACCTGGGCACCCCGCAGATCAAACTGGCCCTGCCCCGCGCAGATGCCGGTGCCGGTGCCGCGCTCACCATCAAGCGCTTTGGCCCGCTGGATGACATCAAGCCGCTCACCATCCGCTTTGACATGCCCTTGGTGCTCTCCGCCATCCCCGCCGGGGAAACGGAGCATGTGGCCTTCCGATATGTGGTGGGGATCGGGCGGAGCTTTTGAGCGGTCCCGATCAACCTACCGGCCGGTTCCGGTCGAAGATGTCCCGGCCGTCGAAGCAGTGCAGCTTCATGTCCAGCACGGTGTGGATGATTAACAGGTGAAGGATCTCCACCAGGCCGTAGCTGCTGCTGGCCACGTGGAAGTTCAGGTCGCCTAAGGAGCGCAATGGGTTGTCCGCAGCGAAACCGCTAAAGGTGATCAGGCCACAGCCCTTGTTGCGCGCGGCCTTCGCAGCGTTGAGGATGTTCGGTGAAGCGCCGCTGCTGCTGATGGCGAAGACGATATCGCCTCGGTCCGCGAACTGTTCAATGGGCGCGCTGAAGACGTGCTCATAGCCGAGGTCGTTTCCGATGCACGTAAGCAGGCTGGAATCGTTGAAGGCCATGGCACGCACCCCTCCGTTCTTCCAGTAATCCACGCTTTGGTG
>JAFDZG010000102.1 GCA_018267065.1 Bacteroidota bacterium | reverse complement strand
GCGGATTTCATCGCCGAGGGCGTGGACCAGACGCGCGGCTGGTTCTACACGCTGCACGCCATCAGCACCCTGGTCTTCGGCCAAGTGGCCTACAAGACCGTGGTGAGCAACGGCTTGGTGCTGGACAAGAACGGCCAGAAGATGAGCAAGCGCTTAGGCAACGCCGTGGACCCGTTCAGAACCCTGGACCAGTACGGCGCCGATGCCGTGCGCTGGTACATGATCAGCAACGCCTCGCCGTGGGACAACCTGAAGTTCGACGCGGAAGGCATCACCGAAGTGCAGCGCAAATTCTTCCGTGCGCTCTTCAACACCTACAACTTCTTCGCGCTCTATGCCAACATCGATGGCTTTGACGGCCATGGTGAAGCCGTGCAGACCGAAAGCGACCACTGGATTCTTTCGCGCCTCAACAGCCTGATCAAGCAGTGCGGTTCCGCATTCTCGGACTACGAACCCACGGTGGCCGCCCGCGCCATCCAGGACTTCGTGGTGGAGGACCTCAGCAACTGGTACGTGCGCCTGAACCGCCGCCGCTTCTGGAAGAGCGACCTGGGCGCCGACAAGAACGCCGCCTTCCGAACGCTGCACCGCTGCTTGGAGGTGGTGGCCATGCTCAGTGCGCCCATTGCGCCCTTCTTCAGCGACCGCCTGTACCGCGACCTCTGCGGCACAAGCGTCCACCTGAGCGATTGGCCCAAGCACGAGGAACAGGCCATTGACTTGGAGCTGGAACAACGCACGGCGCTCGCACAAAAGCTCACCTCGCTCGTGTTGAGCATCCGCAAGAAGGAGGGCCACCGCGTGCGCCAACCCTTGCGCAAGATGCTGGTACCCGTCACTGATGCCGCGATGCGCACACGCCTGGAGGCCATCCGCGAACTGGTGCTGGGCGAGGTGAACGTGAAGGAATTGGTGATCCTGGACGCCAACGAAAGCAAGCTCACCAAGAAGATCAAGCCCGACTTCAAGAAGCTCGGTGCCCGCCTCGGTAAGTTGATGAAGGGGGTAGCCGCAGCGGTGAACGGTTTCAGCCAGGCGCAGATCGCGGAACTGGAGGCCAACGGCCGGATGATGCTCACCGTGGACGGACACGAGGTGGAGCTCCTGCGCGAGGAGGTGGAGATCACCGCCGATGCGGTGCCCGGCCTGAGCGTGGCTAGCGAGGGCGGCCTCACGGTGGCCCTGGATATCACCCTGGATGATGAACTTGTGCAGGAAGGCATTGCGCGTGAGCTGGTTAGCCGCATCCAAACCTTGCGCAAGGAAACCGGCTTGGAGGTCACCGACCGGATCGAATTGCACATCCTGCGCAACGGGGATGGGAACTTGGAACAGGCCATTCGGGCACATGCCCAGCGGATCATCGCGGAAACATTGGCGATAACCCCTGACGATCAACTAATTGTATCTGAAATGGCCGACCGGTTTGGTGTTCCGGTGGAATTGGACCTTGAAGAGGCCGGCAAGTGTGTGCTGGCCTTGGCCAAAGCGGCATTGTAGGCCTGAAAAGGACTATATTCGCGGATCCATTCAAAAAGGGGGTCTCCCATGGCAGCAAAGAAGAGCACATCCAAGCCCGCCAAGAAAGCGGCAGCCAAGAAGCCGGCAGCTAAAAAGCCGGTGAAGAAGGCAGCCGCAAAGAAGGTTGTTGCCAAGAAGCCCGTGAAGAAAGCCGCAGTGAAGAAGGCTGCCCCGGCCAAGAAAGCAAAAGTGGCCCCGAAGGCGGCGAAGAAATCGACCAAACCAGTGAAAAAGCAAGTTGTGAAAGCCGCGCCGAAAAAGGTGGTGGCGAAGAAGGCTGCCCCCAAGGCCAAGCCCGCACCGAAAAAGGCGGCTGCCAAGGTGGTAAAGGCACCGGCCAAGCCCGTTGCCAAATCAGTGAAGAAAGCCGCACCGCCTGCGGCCCCCGTTAAGAAAGCCGCACCAGTGGCAAAGCAAGCTCCCGTGAAACAACCGGCTAAACATGCCGGCGACCATAAACCCGAAAAGAAGGTGGCAGAACCGAAGAAGTCCTCCCGCAAATCCGCAGCCGTGGAGGCACCGGAACCCAAAACATCCGCAAAGCCCTTGGTAACCCAGGGAGCCGGCCCCAGCATGCCGCGCGTTACGCCCATGGTGAAAAAGGTGGTGAGCACCTTGGAGGCCGGTGACAAGGAACGCTATTCCGACAGCGACTTGGAAGAATTCCGCCAGATCATCATGGCCAAGTTGGACGAGGCCCGCAAGGATTACGAACTGCTGAAGCAGACTTTGGCCAACACCGATACCAACGGCACGGAGGATACCAGCCCCTCGTTCAAAATGATCGAGGACGGCAGTGAGACCTTGGGCCGCGAGGAAACCGCACAACTGGCCGGCCGGCAGGAAAAGTTCATCAAGCACTTGGAAGAAGCCTTGCTGCGCATCCGCAACAAGACCTACGGCATCTGCCGGATCACCGGCAAGCTGATCAGCAAGGAGCGGCTGCGCTTGGTGCCCCATGCCACGCTGAGCATCGAGGCCAAGCAGCAGATGAACAACTGAGCGCACACCTCCGGTGAAGCGTCCGTTGCTGATCATTCTGGCCGTCCTGCTGGCGGACCAAGCCCTGAAGTTCTGGGTGAAGCTCGACTTCTACCTGGGTGAATCCGTGCCCTTGTTCGGGCAAGGCCACACGTGGGCCTATCTCCAGTTTGTGGAGAACCGCGGCATGGCCTTCGGGCTGGAGTTCGGCGGCGCCATGGGCAAGATCGCCCTTACGCTCTTCCGCATGGTGGCCGTGGTGGGCATCGGCTACCTGCTCTGGAAAGCCGTGAAGCACAAGCGAAGCACCGGCCTGGTGGTGAGCTTGGCGTTGATCTTCGCCGGTGCCATGGGCAACATCATCGACAGCGCCATTTACGGCCTGATCTTCGATGCCAGCACACCGTTCCAAAAGGCCGTGCTCTTTCCGGCGGATGGCGGTTACGCCTCCTTTCTGCACGGGGCCGTGGTGGACATGTTCTACTTCCCCCTGCTGCAAGGCCAATTCCCTGCTTGGGTTCCGTTCTGGGGAGGGGAGGAGTTCGTGTTCTTCCGGCCGGTTTTCAACATCGCCGATGCCGCCATCAGCGTGGGCGTGGTGATGCTGATCGTGGTGCAGAACATCGAGGAGCGCAGGGCGCGCAAGGCCAAGCAGGCCGCGCAACCGGCCCAGGCCACGGCGGCGGATTAAAGCGCGGCGGCCTTTTTCCCCAGCACACCGCTGTGCACCAGCAGCTCTGCGATCTGCACGGCATTGGTGGCCGCGCCCTTGCGCAGGTTGTCCGCCACCACCCACAAATTCAACGTTTTGGCCTGGCTTTCATCCCGGCGGAGCCTGCCGACGAACACGGCATCCTTGTTTTGTGCGTGCAGCGGCATGGGGTAGGCATCCATGGCAGGGTCGTCCACCAGTTCCACGCCCGGCGCAGCCTTCAACAAGGCACGCACGTCAGCCAGGTCATACTCCTTGCCGAACTGCACGTTCACCGATTCACTGTGGCCGCCGGTCACCGGTACCCGCACGGCCGTGGCCGTTACACGGATGGCCGGGTCCAGGATCTTGTGCGTTTCGTTCACCAACTTCATCTCCTCCTTGGTGTAGCCGTTGGGCGTGAAATCGTCGCAGCGCGCCAGCACGTTCTTGTCAATGCGGTACGGATAGGCTTTCTCTCCCTCGCGCCCGTTCCGTTCGTCCTCCATCTGCTGCACCGCTTTCATGCCGGTGCCCGTTACGCTTTGGTAGGTGCTCACCACCACGCGCTCCACGCCGTACCGCTGGTGCAGCGGGGCCAAGGCAACCACCAGCTGAATGGTGCTGCAGTTGGGGTTGGCGATGATCCCGCCCCTTGAAAGATCTGTTGACCCCAACAGCTTCCCGTTGATCTCCGGCACGATCAGCAATTTGTCCGGGTCCATCCGCCATGCACTGCTGTTGTCGATGACGATGGTGCCTGCCGCAGCAAACTTCGGCGCCCATTCCAACGAAGTGCCGCCACCCGCGGAAAACAGTGCCAGGTCGGGTTTTTGGCGCAGCGCATCCTCCATGCCCACCACCGGCACGTCCTTTCCTTTGAAACGCACGGTCTTCCCGAAGCTCTTCTCCGTGGCGATCGGTATCAAGGTGTTCACCATGGGGCCCAAGCGCTCTTCCAGCACTTCCAGCATCACCCCGCCCACCATGCCCGTGGCGCCTGCAATTGCAACTTTCATCGCGAATGCCTTTGTCGGCCCGTCAAAACTACTACCTTTCCTTCCCCGACCATTGCGCATGCCCTATACGTCCCGCCCATTCCTGTCCTTGATCGCTGCGGCAGTTTTCAGCTTTTCATTGCAAGCCCAGTTCACGGATGATTTCTCCGACGGGGATTTCACCGCAAACCCCGCATGGAGCGGCAATGATGTCCTGTTCACCGTGTCAGGCGGCCAACTGCGCTCCAACACCGGTACGCTGGCCGCCGCAACCACGTACTACCTCAGCACACCTTCCGCACAGGCCCAGGGCCAATGGGAGTTCTTTATCAACTTGAAGTTCGCCACCTCGGGCGCCAACTATGTGGACGTGTTCCTGATGAGCGATGTACAGGACCTCACCACGCCCGCCAACGGCTACTATGTGCGGATCGGTGAAACGGCGGACCATGTGGTGCTCAACAAGGCGGTTGCCGGGTCTTCCAGCACGTTGGTGGCAAGCCCCGACGGCATCGTGAACAGCAGCACCGACAACCCGTTCCGCATCAAGGTGACGCGGGATGCAACCGACCAGTGGACGCTTTACTATGATGACGGCAATACGGGCAGCTACACGGCTGCCGGCAGCGGCACGGATGCGCAGTTCACCACGAGCGCGTTCTTCGGTATCCGCATAACGCAGAGCACGGCCGCTTCCGCCGTGAACAACCACTACTTTGATGATTTTACCGTTGGGCCCATTGTGCAGGACAACACCCCGCCCACCATCGTGAATGCCGTAGCCACAAGCAGCACGAACGTGGATGTGCTTTTCAGTGAACCCGTGGAAGAAGTCTCCGCACAGTTTCTCGCCAATTATGTCATCTCGCCCATGGTTATTGCTTTGTCAACGGCCACGCGGGATGCCGTGAATAACGCATTGGTCCACTTGGCGCTGGTTACCCAGTTGTCCAGCGGCCAAACATACACGCTCACCGTGAACAACGTGACCGACCTGGCAGGGAACGCCATCATCAACGGTACAGCGAGTTTCATCTACACCACCGTGGCGCCTGCCCAGCCCGGTGACGTGGTGATCAATGAACTGATGCCCGACCCGGACCCACCGGTGGGCTTGCCGAATGCCGAATACCTGGAGCTGTTCAACACCACCACCGATCAAACTTTCGACCTTACCGGATGGAAGATCACTGACGGAAGCTCCACGGGTACCTTGCCCGCGGCCCAGCTGGCGCCCGGCGGTTTCGTGATCCTCACCAGCACGGCGAACGCCGCGCTCTTCACCGGTTTCGGCACTGTGCTCGGCGTGCCTTCCTTCCCTTCCCTGAACAACGATGGTGACCCCATGCAACTGTGGGATGCCACCGGCGCAACGATCGATGCGGTGACCTACACCTCGTCGTGGTACAACGATGCCAACAAGGCCAACGGAGGCTGGAGCCTGGAGCGCAAGGACCCGTTCACCCCATGTTCCGGTGCAACCAACTGGGCGGCCTCCAATGCCGCCGTGGGCGGCACGCCCGGTGCGCAGAACAGCGTGTTCGCCATCATCAACGACACGGTGCCGCCGGCGCTTGCGCAGGTCTTTGTGGTGGACAGCCTGCACCTGGAGCTGCAGTTCAATGAAACAATGGACCAAGCGAGCTTGCTGTCGGGGTCCTATTTCATTGATCCCGTCATGGGCATTGCCACCATCGCCGTGGTGGCCCCGGACCGTGTTCGGCTCACCTTGGCCGCAGCGCTCACGGAAGGTGTGATCCACACCATCACGGTCATCGGCGTACACGATTGCCCCGGCAATGCGATCGGTTCGGCCAATACGGCCACCTTCGCGCTTCCACAAGCCATCGCCGCCGGTGACGTGGTGATCAATGAAGTGCTTTACGACCCGCGCGGAAGCGGCAGTGATTTCATTGAACTGTACAACCGCTCACAGAAGGTGCTGAGCCTTGCCGGGCTGCAATTGGCCAATGGCTCAGGCAGCGTAAAGCTGATCACCGCCGATGCGTGGTTGCTGCTGCCCGGCCAATACGTGGCAGTGGCCACCGATGCGGCCAACGTGCTCAGCAACTATCCGCTGGGCCACGCGGACCGCATGTTGCAAAGCACCTTGCCGAGTTACAACAATGGCAGCGGCACGGTGATCTTTATGGGTGCCTCGGGCGATACACTGGACCTTTTCAACTACAGCGATGCTTTGCAGTTCGCATTGCTGAAGAGCGTTGACGGCATGAGCCTGGAGCGCGTGGACCCCGACCGGCCCACCAGCGATAACAGCAACTGGCACAGCGCAGCGGAAGCGGTGAACTTCGCCACGCCGGGCTATGAGAACTCGCAGTACGCGCCGGCGCCTTCCGCGCATGGCGAGCTCACCATCGACCCGGCGATCTTCTCCCCGGACAACGACGGCTACCAGGACGTGCTCACCATCGCCTACCAGTTTGATGAGCCGGGTTTCGTGGGCACCATGAAGGTCTTTGACATCGCTGGCCGCGAGGTGCGCACGTTGATGAACAACGAACTGCTGGGCACTAGTGGCGCGGTCTCCTGGGACGGCCTGATGGAAGGCAACGATTTGGCGCGCATCGGTCCGTACATCATTTACATGGAAGCGTACGACCTTGCCGGCAACGTGGAAAAGTTCCGGAAAACGGTGGTACTGGCGCACCGGCTTTGAGGTTTGCGGCGGCACCGCGCTCCTGAGGGAAGTACATCCTGGATACCGCCTGCCAGAAGGAAGCTTTCGGCTCATCATTGTATTGGCATTTCGCCATGGCGTACTGGTCGGGATATGTTTTTGGCCCGTCGAATTTCTTCTGCCACCCTGCGCTACCGGGTAGTTTCGTTGCCCTTTGAAAGTGAAAATGGCACCATTGTCCGGGATCAAGCCCGTCCGTTTTATTGCAAGTCCGATCAGGAGGTGCGCTTTGCCCATGCTCTTGGTGGCAGCTTTTCAATTGCCCCTCCTGGCCCAGCCGGGCTCAGGCACAAAAGCACGGGTAGTGGACTTGGCCAAGACCTACCAAGTGGATGCAGTGAACGGCTCGGCAATGGTCGGCAGCATTTATCCGGGGATCCAGGCCATCACAGACCGGTTCCCGGCTTGGTCTGCACATTGGCTGGCTTTCGGTGGGGATTCGGCCTCCCTGCAACAGGCATCACTTATTTCCTGCGCATGGAATGATGCCGTGCTCAGGGCCGGGAAATTTCTTTCGGCGCAAGGGATCGCGGAAGTGGAGTTCCTGCTCCCGCCGGGGGCGTTCCGCGTGGACCAGCCCTTGTTACTGATGCCCGGATCCTTCCGGGGGAACGGAGGCACCACGACCTTGGAAGTGGATCCCGCAAATTGGAACGGACAGCCGGGAGAGGCATTCCTGCATTTTGCCCCTTGGGGAACTTCCGCCATGGACGGGCGCACGCTGCGGTTGGAGAACGTGGAGTGCATCGCCGCCGCACCGGTGGCCGGTGCCTTTGTGCCTGCGGACGGACTGCGCATCGAAGCGCCCAACGGCACGATCCGCCTTGACCGGATCACCGTCCGGAATTTCAGGGGCACCGGCATCGCGTTAATGGGGGCATCGCAAACGGAGGCGCGCCACATGGAGTTGCAGGCCAATGGCACCGGCATGGCCCTGATGGGCTGCACCGGCCAACACCGGTTCGTTCACATCACGGGCAACGACAACGGAGAGCGGTTCCGTGTTGGGCCATGGGGGGCAATGGCCTCCAACTGCCGGATCCACGGTGAAGACATCGCGCTGGCGGCCGGTCGCATTTCCGGAACGCGTGCAAGTGCCGATCGTTTGATCGTGTCAGACGGCCCCGTAAACGCCGAATTTGATCGGGTGTACTTGGAGGTGGGCCGTGTGGTGCCGACCACCTTGTGCCAAGCAAGCAACAGCACCGAAGGCTCCTTCATCCGGGCAACCAACGTGCATGTGCAAGGCGACCTGAGGCGGCTGCTGCGCGATGCAACGCGGGCCAGGTCGTACTTCAGGGCAAATGCCGCCGATCCCGGAACGTTTGGATTTTGCTGGACCCCGGGCCAACCAACTGGTGAACTGCCCATGGACTGCGGGAATGCCCCGGAGGACAATGAACGGTCGGCACAGGATGACCCGGGAGTTGCAAAATCCGCCGAAGCACCCACCATTGGCGAACCGACCGGCGGCACAATGACAAACTTGGCCTGGGGGTTCAATGGAAGCGGCTTGTTTTCCATTACCCACGGCAACGATACGGCGCTGCACCGGATCATTGGTGAAATGACCCCCGAGGTGCTTCGGTTTCCCGGTGGAACATTGGCCAACTTCACCCATCCCACCGGGCTGGGCTATGGCATGCGGGCCTCCGAACTGGCCACCGTGGAAGGAACCAGCGTTTACAATAATGTGTACGCCATGTACAGTGATGAACAGGCGGAGATCAATGCCGGCATCATCACCCGCAACTATCTCCAGGATGTGATCGATCTGGCCTTGGCCACAAACCGCAAGGTGCTTTTCGTGGCCAACTTGTACAGCGGCACCGTGCAGGAAATGATGACCTCACTGAACAACCTGGCCAATGCCGGGGTGCAATTGGTCGGCGTGGAATTGGGGAATGAGAGCCACTTGCGCGCGTATGATTCCCGTTTTGGCGGCCATGCCAACTACCTCGCGGTGGCCGCTCCCTATGCACAAGCCATCACCAATGCATATCCGGACCTCCCCATTGGCCTCAACGGATATCCTCCGGGAGTGCTCAAGGGCCTGGGGCCGGGCGGTACCCAACGCGCACATGATTGGAACGTAGCGGTTAGCAGTGCGGCCTTTGGCGATGCGGTGGTGATCCATTGCTATTCCCGCCCCGACAGCTGCAATCAGGCTTCCACGTTGCCAAACTTTGCATGCGGCGCGGATTTCAGCCGGGTTTATGCCCGGGAAAAACTGGACCAGGCCCTGAATGAATTGTCTGCCATTGGCAACCGCTCCATTTGGATCACGGAGTGGAACATCGATGGGGATTACTCGCATTACGGAAATTCAATCGCGCAATCCCTGTTCTGTGCGGACATGGCCTTCACCATGGCCGAACACCCCAAAGTGACCGTGAGCACCATGCACAACTTGCTCTCCATGGATGCAGGTTACAACGTGATCAAGAAGATCTGGCAGGGGTATACCCCCCAGATCAACTACTACACCAGTCGGCTCCTTGCGCCGCTCTTCCGATCAGGCAATGCCGTACAGTCCTGTGCGCTCAACGGGGTGCAGGGCTTGCGTGCCATGGCCTTTCTTGCCCCGGACCAGCAGACCCAGCACTTGTACGTGATCAACCGCTCCGGTAGTGCCATGAACCTGGCCGGCTTTGTTGGCACGGCGTTGAACGTGGCGGTGGAAACACTTGGCGGTGGTGACCTGGCCGCAGGCACCGGTGCGAATGCGGCAATACCGAATGGCAATGTTTCCACCACCGTGCAATTGGTGGCGGACATCCATGACGTGCAACTGCCTGCCTATGGCATTGTCCATTTGAGCTGGGCCACCGCACCGGCGGGGTCTGCACCGATTTGGACCACCTCTTTCACCGGCCAGGAGGATTGCCGCTTGGTGGCCACTACCGGGACTGACGTGGTGCAATCCAACCCCGGGCGTTGCGCAGTGATCGGAGGTGGCAAGCTTGTTACCAACCCCAGCTCATCTTTCCCGGCCAGTTTCCAGGTGGGGCGCATTGTTCTTGAAGGGACCACGTTTCAGGGCACCACAACGGGGAAGTGGTTGAACGCGCGGGCCCGCTTCGGTACCGGGGGCCAGATCATGGACCCGGTAACGGGCCAGGTGCTGGCTACGGTGCAGGAGGGTCAATACTACCCTGAACTGGTGTTGGATTACACCCAGCCGGTGGCACTGAACTCCGTGATCGGCAAGCCGAACGGTGGAAATGCCACCGCCGCCATGACCATGAAAGGCATGCGCCTTTATTCCAGTGCGCAATAGGAGAGGGCAAATCCTGATCGGTAGCAGCGCTCACCCCGCGTACGACTTCTCCGGATACGTGATCGGCTCCTTCTCGCAATGCTTGGGGTCCTTCACCTTGGTGGGGTGGGTGGCGTGGTGATCAAACTCGTGGCGGAAGTGGCGGATGGAGGCGGCCACGGGCCATGCGGCGGCATCGCCGAAGGGGAGGCCTGCTTTGCGTGACCCCTACGGTTCATACAGCAAAAGGGCCATCTCATCGCTGAGCCGTTCAAACACGCGGTCAGCGGTGAGCAACGGCAAGCCTAAGTACATCGCCGTGGCTGCGATGATGGCATCGGGGAGCTTCAGCCTATGCCTGCGTCGGATCAGGATGGCCTGGTCCATAATGAAGCGGTTCATTTCCACCAGGGGCCATTCTCCGACAAAAGCCTCCACCTGCTTGATTTCCGTCTTGGTCATGCCCGGCTTGGCCAGCAACTCCATCCGGGTAATGAAGGAGATGAGCACATCCTGGCCATGGATGGCATCTGCTGCCGAACGGTCCCCGCGCAGGAGATAGAGGGCTACATTGGTATCCAGCAAGAGGCGCTTACCACTCATCGCGCCACTTCCGCTGCAGGGCTACCGGGTCTTCTTTCAATTTCAGCACACCCACGTACTTGTACACATCAACCTCCTTGGCCCTTTTCCGTGGGGTGGAATAAGCCTTGGCCAACAGTGCCTTGATCCGTTGGCGGGACATGCCTCTTTTGATGACCACGACCATGGATCAAAGATAGCGGTAGCCCCGGTCTTTATACTGCATTTGCGAAAGGCAACACAGGCTGTGTTGATGGTTGCGATATCCGGCAATCCCGGTGGAAGGCGCAAAAGAATGCTGTTGCAGCAGCTCGCTACCCCGCGTACGACTTCTCCGGATACGGGATCGGCTCCTTCTCGCAGTGCTTGGGGTCCTTCACCTTGGTGGGGTGGGTGGCGTGGTACTCGAACTCGTGGCGGAAATGGCGGATGGAGGCGGCCACGGGCCATGCGGCGGCATCGCCGAAGGGGCAGATGGTGTTGCCCTCGATGCGGCGCTGCACGTCCCACAGCAGGTCGATGTCGTCCGTGCGGGCCAGGCCGTGCTCAAAGCGGTAGAGGATCTTTTCCATCCAGCCGGTGCCCTCGCGGCAGGGGCTGCACTGGCCGCAGCTCTCGTGGTGGTAGAAGCGGCTGTGGTTCCACGTGGCGCGCACGATGCACGTGGTGTCATTCATCACATAGAAGCCGCCGGAACCGAGCATGCTGCCGGTTTGGAAGCCGCCGTCGCTGAGGCTTTCGTAGGTCATCAGGCGCATCTCGAACTTGGCCGTGCGGTACAGCAGTTCGGCGGGCAGGATGGGCACTGATGATCCGCCGGGAATGCAAGCCTTCAGGGGCCTGCCGCCGCTGATGCCCCCGCAGTATGCATCGCTGTTGATGAACTCCTCCACGGGCACGCCCAGTTCGATCTCATACACGCCGGGCTTGTTGATGTGGCCGCTGGCGCTGATCAGCTTGGTGCCGGTGCTCTTGCCGATGCCGATCTTGGCGTATTCCTCGCCACCGTCGTTGATGATGGGCACCACCGCGCAGATGGTCTCCACGTTGTTCACCACGGTGGGGCGCTGCCAAAGGCCCTTCACGGCCGGGAAGGGGGGCTTGATGCGCGGGTTGCCGCGCTTGCCTTCGAGGCTTTCCAGCAGGGCGGTTTCCTCCCCGCAGATGTAGGCGCCTGCGCCCACATGCACGTATACGTCCAGATCGAAGCCGCTGCCCAGAATGTTCTTCCCCAGCCAACCGGCTGCATAGGCTTCCGCAATGGCCTGCTCCAGGATGCGTGCCACGTAGAAGTACTCGCCGCGGATGTAGATGTAGCAGGTGTTCGCCCCCATGGCGAAGCAGCTCGGAACGATCCCCTCGATCAGCAGGTGGGGAATGCGCTCCATGAGGTAGCGGTCCTTGAAGGTGCCCGGCTCGCTCTCGTCGGCGTTCACCACCAGGTAGCGGGGCACGCCTTCGGGCTTGGCCAGGAAGCTCCACTTCATGCCCGTGGGGAAGCCGGCACCGCCGCGCCCGCGCAGGCCGCTCTTTTTCACCTCTTCCAGCACGGCTTCCGGCGTCATGGTCTTCAGCGCCTTTTCCACGCTGCGGTAGCCGCCGTTGGCGCGGTAGGCCTCCAGCCCGCGGATGCCGGGCTTATTGATGTGCTCAAGCAGCAGCTGTCGTCCCATCTCAGGCTTCAATGCGGTCCGTGTAATTGTTGCGCTTTTCCCCGCTGCGGAACTTCTCGATCAGCTCGTCCACCTTTTCAATGGTGAGGTGCTCGTGGTACTTTGCCCCGCACTGCAGCATGGGGGCCGTGCCGCAGCTGCCCAGGCATTCCGCGGCCTTCAGGGTGAACAAGCCATCCTTGGTGGTCTCGCCGGGCTTGATGCCCAAGCGCTTGCCGATGTGCGCAATTACATCATCCGCGCCGCGCAGCATGCAGGGCACCGTGTGGCAAACCTCCAGCACGTGCTTGCCCACCGGGCTCAGATTGAACATGCTGTAGAAGGTGGCCACCTCGTACACCTCGATGTACTGGATGCCCAACAGCTTGGCAACGGCATCCATGGCGGGTACGCTGAGCCAACCGTCGTTCTCCGTTTGTGCGATGTGCAGTATGGGAATGAGCGCGCTTTTGGCAAACTCCTCCGGATAACGCGCCATGATGGCGCGGCATTCCGCCAGGCCTGCATCGCTGAGCGAGAAAGGCGTGGCACCGGCGGTGGCGTTGTGTGGGGTGGGGATGTGTTGCATTGTTCGCGCGGCTCCTATGCGTCTTGGGGGTGCATGGGTTCAGGCATCCAGTTCCCCGGCGATCACGTTCATGCTGCTCATGGTGAGGATGGCATCGCTGAGCATGCCGCCCTTGATGATCTCCGGATAGGCTTGGTAATAGATGAAGCAGGGGCGGCGGAAGTGTACGCGGAAGGGCGTGCGGCCACCGTCGCTCACGATGTAGAAGCCCAGCTCGCCGTTGCCGCCTTCCACGCAGTGGTAGATCTCGCCCACCGGCACCTCCACTTCGCCCATCACGATCTTGAAGTGCCAGATCAGCGCCTCCATGTCGTTGTACACCTCCTGCTTGGGCGGCAATACCCATTCCGGTACATCGGCGTGGTAGGTGGTCTTGTCGTGGATCTTGTCCAGCTTGTCCATGGCCTGGCGGATGATGTGCAGGCTCTGGCGCATTTCCTCCTGGCGCACGGTGAAGCGGTCGTATACGTCGCCGCTCTTGCCAACGGGAATGGCGAATTCGAAGTCCCCGTAACTGCTGTACGGGTCGGCCACGCGCACGTCGTAGTCCACGCCGGCAGCGCGCAGGTTGGGCCCGGTGAAGCCGTACTGCAAGGCGCGTTCCCCTGAAATGGGCCCGCAGTTGATGCAGCGGTCCATGAAGATGCGGTTGCGCACGATCAGCTTGTCAAACTCATCCAGCACGGCGGGCAGTTCCTTTACAATGGCGCGGATGCGCTGCCAGGCCAGGTCGCTGAAGTTGCGCTCAAAACCGCCGATGCGCCCCATGTTGGTGGTGAGGCGCGATCCGCAGACCTCCTCGTACACCTCATAGATCCGCTCGCGGAACTGGTAGTAGTACAGGAAAGGGGTGGTGGCGCCGGCGTCCTGGCAGATGATGGTGTTGCAGATGATGTGGTCGGTGATGCGCGAGAGCTCCATGATGATCACGCGCAGGTATTCCACCCGCTTGGGCAGGTCGATGCCCAGAAGCTTTTCCACAGCCATCCACCAGCCGAAATTGTTGATTGGCGCGCTGCAATAGTTCATCCGGTCCGTGAGCACGGTGATCTGGTTGAACGGGCGTCGCTCGCAGATCTTCTCAAAAGCACGGTGGATGTAGCCGATGGTCTGTTCGGTGTCCAGGATGATCTCACCGTCCATGGTGAGCACGTTCTGGAAGATGCCGTGCGTGGCGGGGTGTGTGGGGCCCAGGTTGAGCGTGGTGAGCTCGTGCAGCCCGCCGCCCTCTGCCTGGTCTTCCTTCCACAGGTCCGGCCGTGCCTTGGTTTCGCTCATCGTCCGAAGTAGGTGTT
>JAFDZG010000101.1 GCA_018267065.1 Bacteroidota bacterium | reverse complement strand
CCGAGCTGCTCCTCAATGCGCAGCAACTGGTTGTACTTCGCGATCCGGTCGCTGCGGCTGGCACTGCCGGTCTTGATCATGCCGCAATTCACGGCCACGGCAAGGTCCGCAATGGTGTTGTCCTCGGTTTCCCCGCTGCGATGGCTCATCACGGAAGTATAGCCCGCGCGGTGCGCCATTTCCACGGCTTCCAGCGTTTCCGTCAGCGTGCCGATCTGGTTCACCTTCACCAAGATGCTGTTCGCGATGCCTTTTTGGATGCCTTCCGCCAACCGCTTCGTATTGGTGACAAAGAGGTCGTCGCCCACGAGCTGCACCTTGTCGCCCAACCCTTTGGTGAGCTTGGCCCAGCCTTCCCAATCATCTTCGGCCATGCCGTCTTCAATGCTCAGGATGGGATAGCGCTTGCTCCAATCTTTCCACATGGCGATCATGTCATCGCCGGTAAGGCTGTCGCCGGTGCTTTCCAGCACGTAGCGTTGTTTCTTGGCATCGTAGAATTCCGTGCTGGCCGCATCCAGTGCGATCATCACGTCATCGCCCGGCTTGTAACCGGCCTTTTCAATGGCCTGCATCACCAGCTTCAAGGCCTCTTCATTGCTCTTAAGGTCGGGTGCAAAGCCACCTTCATCGCCCACGTTGGTGCTGAGTTTCTTGGCCTTCAGCACGCCTTTCAAGGCATGGAAGACCTCCGCGCCCATGCGCAGTCCTTCCGCGAAGGATGTGGCGCCCACGGGCATCACCATGAATTCCTGGATGTCCACCTTGTTGTCGGCGTGCGCACCGCCATTGAGGATGTTCATCATCGGCACCGGAAGCACGCAGGCGTTGGTGCCGCCCACGTAGCGGTACAGCGGGATCCCCGCTTCAGCGGCGGCCACCTTGGCCACGGCAAGCGAAACGCCGAGGATGGCGTTGGCCCCGAGGTTGGCCTTGTTTGGCGTGCCGTCCAGCGCGATCATCTGCTGGTCAATGGCGGCCTGGTCGCCAACGAAGGTGCCGGTAAGCTCGTCGTTCAAGGGCCCGTTCACATTGGCCACTGCCTTCAACACGCCTTTGCCGAGGTAACGCTTCTTGTCGCCATCGCGCAGTTCCACGGCTTCGTGGGCACCGGTGCTGGCACCGCTGGGCACGGCGGCGCGGCCAATGTGGCCGCCATCGGTGTACACGTCCACCTCAATGGTGGGGTTGCCCCTTGAATCAAGGATCTCACGCGCTTGGATCTTGGCAATGACGCTCATGGTGGTGTAAGTGTGGTTGATCGGTTCTTCAGTCCTGAAAAATTTGCCTGACAGGCGGAAATGGGTTCCAACGACCAGCAGATCACGCAGGTTGCGCCTTCGTGGCCGCTTGCTTGCGGTGTGCAACCATGTTCTCCACGAAATCATCGAAGAGGTAACGCGAATCCAACGGCCCGGGCCCGGCTTCCGGGTGGTGCTGTACGCTGAACACGGGGCGGCCCTTCAAACGGATGCCGGCCACGCTGGCATCATTGAGGTGCAGGTGGGTTACCTCCATGGCCGGGTGCTGTTCCGCCTTGGTCCGGTCCACCACAAAGCCATGGTTCTGTGAGGTGACTTCATCCCTCCCGGTTATCACGTTCTTCACCGGGTGGTTAATGCCCCGGTGGCCGTGGTGCATCTTCACCGTGGCCACGCCATGGGCCTCCGCGATCAGCTGGTGCCCCAAGCAGATGCCGAACACCGGCAATCCTGTGGCCAGCACCTCCTGCACTGTTCCCACCGCACTTGGCATTGCGGCGGGGTCGCCGGGGCCATTGCTGAGCAGGAAGCCGTCCGGGCGCCAGCGAAGCATCTCCTTCACCGCTGTGCCCATGGGAAAGACGCGCACCAGGCAACCGCGTTCAACAAGGCTGCGGATGCTGTTGTACTTGATGCCGAAGTCCACCAATGCCACGCGGTTCTTGGCATCGGAAGGCCCTTGCTCGTACGCTTCCTTGGTGGAGACCGTGCTGGAAAGCTCCAGGCCGGCCATGTCCGGCACTTGGCCCAAGCGTAGTTTCAAGGCACCATCGTCCATGCCCGTGTTGTCGATGATGGCGTTCTGCGCGCCATGGTCGCGGATGTGGCGCACCAGTTTGCGCGTGTCAATGTCGCTGATGCCGCCGATACCTGCCCGGGACAGGTAATCGTCCAAGGACTCCGTACCGCCGGGACGGCTCCACACTTCGCTGTACTTCTTCACCACCAGGCCGGCAATGCTCACCCGCGGCCCTTCTTCCTCTCCTTGTTTCACACCGTAATTGCCGATGTGCGGGGAGGCCAGCACCATGATCTGGCCCGTGTAGCTGGGGTCCGTAAAAATTTCCTGGTAGCCGGTCATGCCGGTGTTGAAGCAGACTTCCCCGGTAAAGGTTCCGGGCGCACCGATGGCGCGGCCTTCGAAACGGGTGCCGTCGCTAAGGAGCAGCACGGCTTTGGGGCGTTGGCTAATGAGCATTGATGGGGCTGGGAATGAGGTCTTGGACTGCAAATTTACCTGCCATAAAAAGGAACGGGGCGCTTTTCAGCGCCCCGTTGCCATCAGTTATCCACGTGTGGTTCATTCGGCCTTGGCCTCCGCTGCGGGGGCATCGCCTGCCGCCTCAGGGGCAGCCTTCTTCGCGGTTGGCTTGGCGCTGCGGCTGCGGCGCGTCTTCTTCACCTCGGCACCGGCCTTTTCCTTGGCGGAGTACAGGGTGTTGAAATCAACCATCTCGATCATGGCGCGCTCGGCGGCATCGCCCAAGCGGCTGCCCAGCTTGATGATGCGCGTGTACCCACCGGGACGCTCGGCCACCTTGGGGGCCACGTCGCGGAACAGGGTGGCCGTAGCCTCCTTGCTGCGCAGGTAGCTGAACACCGTGCGGCGGCTGTGGGTGCTGTCCTCCTTGCTCTTGGTGATCAAGGGTTCCACGAAGATGCGGAGCGCCTTGGCCTTGGCCAGGGTGGTTTCGATGCGCTTGTGCTCGATCAGCGAACAGGCCATGTTGCTGAGCATGCTGTCGCGGTGGCCCTTCTTGCGGCCCAGCGCGTTGTTTTTGTTTCCGTGTCTCATGCTAATATCCGTTTGGGTGGACCGGGGCCCGCCCGTACGTTCAGTCCCTGTCCAGTTTGTACTTGCCCGTGTTCATGCCGAAGCTCAGGCCCTTGTTCTCCACCAGGTCCTCCAGCTCGGTAAGGCTCTTCTTGCCGAAGTTGCGGAACTTCAAGAGGTCGTTCTTGTTGTAGCTCACCAGGTCACCAAGGGTTTCGATGTCGGCGGCCTTCAGGCAGTTCAGCGCCCGCACGCTCAGGTCCATGTCCACCAGCTTGCTGCGCAGCAGTTGGCGCATGTGCATGCCGGTCTCGTCCAGGTCGCCCAGGTCGGCGGCGGCCGCTCCTGCTTCCGGTGCGGACGGGCCGCGGTCCTCCAGTTCCAGCGTGATGCGCTCGTCGCTGAAGAGCATGAAGTGGTGGATGAGGATCTTGGCGGCTTCCTGCAACGCGTTCTTCGGGTCGATGCTGCCGTCCGTGTCCAGCTCAATGGTGAGCTTTTCGTAGTCGGTCTTTTGCTCCACGCGCGTGTTGTCCACGCTGTAGCGCACGTTCTTGATGGGCGTGAAGATGGAATCGATGAAGATGGTGCCGATGGGTGCGCCCTCCACCTTGTTCTCGTCGGCGGGCACGTAGCCGCGGCCCTTGCCCACGGTGAGCTCCACATGGAGCTTCACGCTGCTCTCCATCCGGCAGATCACCAGTTCGGGGTTCAGCACTTGGAAACCCGTGGTGTGCTTGCCGATGTCCGCTCCGGTGAAGCCGTCCTTGCCGCTCACGGTGAAGGAAACCTTCTCGGTGGAAACATCTTCCAACTGGCGGCGGAAGCGCACTTGCTTCAGGTTGAGGATGATCTCGGTGACATCCTCCATAACGCCCTTGATGGTGCTGAACTCGTGTTCAACGCCGTCGATGCGAACGCTGGTGATGGCGTACCCTTCCAGGCTGCTGAGCAGGATGCGGCGGAGGGAGTTGCCGATGGTGATGCCGTAACCGGGCTCCAAGGGACGGAACTCAAAGATCCCGTGCTTGTCGTCGGCTTCGATCATCGAGACCTTGTCAGGTCTTTGGAAATCCAGGATTGGCATGGTTGCTCGGTCTGTTTGGGTTGCTTACTTGGAGTACAATTCAACGATGAGCTGCTCGCGGAT
>JAFDZG010000100.1 GCA_018267065.1 Bacteroidota bacterium | reverse complement strand
CGGGTCTTCACGGTCACGGGCAGTTGCACGGCCTTCACCACTTTTTCGGTGAGGCGCACCATCTTGTCCACGTCCTGCAGCAGGCACGCGCCCGCGCCTTTGTCCACCACCTTCTTCACCGGGCATCCGTAGTTGATGTCGATGAGCTCGGGACCGGCCTGTTCGGCGATGCGGGCGGCCTCTTCCATGGCGTCCTCGCTTCCGCCGAAGAGCTGGATGCCCACGGGTCGCTCCTCGGGGAAGATGTCCAATTTCTTCAGGCCCTTGGCGGCCTGGCGGATCAAGCCCTCGCTGCTGATGAACTCGGTGTACATCAGGTCGGCGCCGTGCTTTTTACACAGGGCGCGGAAGGGCGGGTCGCTCACGTCCTCCATGGGGGCGAGGAGCAAGGGGAACTCCGGGAGGGCGATGGGGCCGATGCGGGGCATGGGAGGCGTGCCAGAACCGGTGCAAAACTATGGGATTGCGGCCCGGGCAACTCCTGATCTGCCCGGCACCGCGTGATCCCGGCGCAACACAGAAGAGCACGAACAAGAAGTCTGATCCCCGCTATTCCTTAATAAACCTGCCAATGGCGAAGCCATTTCCAGAACGAACTTCGCAGAAAAACAGTCCTGCCGGGAGTGACCGGATGTCCGCAACCAATCCTTGGCCATCCCAATACGCTTGCGTGGTGCGCAAACATTTGCCCGCTGGATCGAAAATGGTCAGCTGGGCTTGTCCCGAACGCTCCCCCGGAACCACTATGGTGATCCGGTCCGTCGCCGGGTTGGGCGATAAGAAAAGTCGCTCCCGAACCGCCCCGTGCTCCTCTATCCCCACCAGCACGCCATGGCGGAGGATCAACCCGTCATTCCCGACAGCGTAGTACCAATCGTCGTGAATCTTTAAAGCGTTGATCGTGACATCGGGCAGCGAGGTCATTACGTTGTCTGGTTCCCATGTCACCCCGCCGTCCAACGTGTACCAAAGTGTTGCCCCTCTGCCTGCAATATATCCGGCAAGTTCATTCTCGAAATACACCGCACTCAAGTCATTGGTCGTTGGGCTGGCCAATGCTTGCCAGGTCACCCCGGCATCCATGGATTTGAGGACCACACCACCTTCACCAACAGTATATCCTACCGTACTGGAGGGGAAATGCATGTCTATGAGATCGGCATTGGTTCCACTTTGGGCCTGCTCCCATTCTCCGGCTTCCGTCCTAAGAATGAGGCCGCCATCCCCCACGACCACGCCCGTGGATGCATTGAAGTATTGGACCTGGTGGAACGTGCCATCAAAGCCGTTCATGAACTGCGTGGCCCAACTGTTCCCAGCATTGGCCGAACTCGACAACGCGCCAAATGATCCCACGGCAAAGGCGTCGGAGACATTGGGGCGGCAAACTGCCTGGAAATCCACCCAAGGTATTGATCCGGTATTGGATTCCACCCAAGTAGTACCGCTACTTAAGGTAACGAGCAATCGACCACCGGCGCATGCCGCCGACCCATGCGCCGGTGGGTTAAAGGCCAGGCCATAAACGGCATAAGACCGGGCCCCTTCATCGAACCAAACGGTGCCGTCAAAGGATTTCAACAGGCCTTGATCGCAACCGATGTACCCAATGGGAGAATAAATCGGCCCCTGAGGCGAGAACTCAATGCACCATAGGTTGCCCGCATTCGCTGGAGCCTCGAATTGGGTCCATTGTCCCATGGCCGAACGAGTGAGCAATGTGAATATGGCCAAGGCGTATAGCTGCTTCATTGGCTCAAATCTATACCAAATCGACCCCTTGGCATGCCTGGAGTCTCCATGCCAAACGGGCTTTGCATGCCATGTACCAGACGCTGGATTACATTCCCGGGATGGGCCAACAGCGCTTCATGCAGGTGCTGCAACCGATGCCTCACGGCTTGGCCTTGGGTCAATTCGGTTGGTCATTGGTCAAACATGTCCGAGGGCATCCAGTCGATCACGGTACCATCGCAAGCAGGCGCATTGGGGCAACAAATGGCCAAGAACCCATTCGACCAGCGGAAAACCTTGTAATCCGCTACGCGTATCACTTCCCGGCAATGGATGCATACAAACACATCCGTGAGCTTCACCACGGGCGTGAAGGGGTAGTGTTCTTCCAGGAATGCCTGCTTGTCCTTGGGATGAACTTCTTCCATGGAGTCAAGGTAAACAGAAATGGTTGAGGAAGTATGCTTCCATGCCACGGCCGCTTCGCGGCTTGATACCATGTGAAGTGGCCGGATGCTTCGAGCAAACTCGGTGTTGAGAGCCGGTGGAGGGATTGTGCGCGCTTCGGCTCCTCAGCCGTACCGGCTTGCGGAGCGCCACTTCATTTATGCTCAGCGGGGCCATCCCTGAAGGGGGAGGGATTGCCCGAGGCGGGCTTTTCCGCCGTACGGCGGAGAGGCTTCAACGCTGCGGCCGCTGCGCGGCCACGGATAAATGCCAAACGCCGGAGCTTCGAGCAAGCTCGGCAGCGGTGAACTGTGGGAGGCATTGCCCGAGGCGCGCCATCCCAAAGGGGGGAGGCTTCGATCGGCCTGCCCGCTGCGCGGGCTTGGCAAGAAAAAGGAAAGCCCTGGCTTCGTGCAAGCACGACCAAGGCTTTCCTGTTTCTTGCCCCGCTTCGCGGGGCCGATCGGCGGAGAAGGAGGGATTCGAACCCCCGTTACCCTTTCAGGTAAACACACTTTCCAGGCGTGCGCCTTAAACCACTCGGCCACTTCTCCAACGTGCCGCATCCGGGGGATGCGGGCCGCGAATGTAATACCTCCATCCCCTACCGCACCGACAGTTCGCCGCACAAGGGCTGTTCCATCATTCGGGCCACTTTTTCCGGCCCCAGGCCTTGCCCCAGCAGGAACATCAACTTGGTGACGGCCGCCTCCGTGGTGAGGTCGTGCCCGCCCACCACGCCCATGTCCATCAGGGCACGGCTGGTCTGGTAGCGGCCCTGCTCCACGCGGCCGCCCACGCATTGGGTGACGTTCACCAGCACGATGCCACGTTTCCGTGCTTCGCGCATCACCTCCAGGAACTCGTTGTCCATGGGGCCATTGCCGCTGCCGAAGGTTTCCAGCACCACGGCCTTGAGGCCGCGATCGCGCAGCAGGGCCTCCGCCCAGGCCGCACGGATACCGGGAAAGAGCCGCATCACGCCTACCCCATTGTCCAGATGCTTATGCACCGTAAACGGCCCGCTGCAGTGGCGCAGCAGCGCGGCACGGTCGTAGCGGATGTGCGTGCCGGCCTCGGCCAGTACGGGCCAGTTGGGCGACCGGAAGGCCTCGAAGCGCTCGGCATGCACCTTTACCGTGCGGTTGCCGCGGTACAGGCTGTACTCGAAATAGATGGCCACTTCGGCCACCATCGGTACTCCATCTTCTTTGGCGGCGGCGATCTCAATGGCGGTGATCAGGTTCTCCTTGCCGTCGGTGCGGATGGTGCCCAACGGCAATTGGCTCCCGGTAAGGATCACCGGCTTGGACAGGTTTTCCAGCAGGAAGCTGAGGGCACTGGCGGTGTAGGCCATGGTATCGCTGCCGTGCAGGATCACGAAACCATCATAGGCCTCGTAGTGCTCCCCGATGATGGCCGCCATGCGCAGCCAATGCTCCGGGTGCATGTCGCTGCTGTCGATGGGCGTGCCGAAGGATACCGTGCCCAATTCCACGCCCATGCGCACCAACTCGGGCACCTGTTCCTCCAAGTGGTCCAGGTCCACGGCCTTCAAGGCGCCGGTGCGGGCATCGGCCACCATGCCGATGGTGCCGCCGGTGTAGATCAGGAGAACCTTTGGGCGGCTCATTCCTCGAAGAGCTGCTCGGCGTTGGCCGTGGTGATGCGGGCCACTTCCTCCACGGACAGGCCCACCGCGGCGGCCAATGCTTCAGCGATGTGCGGGATGTAGCTGCTCTCGTTGCGCTTGGAGCGGTAGGGCACCGGGGCCAGGTAGGGTGAATCAGTTTCCAGCACGCAATGCGCGGCGCCCACCAGCGCCATGGTTTCCGCAAGGCCGCTCTTCGGATAGGTGATCACCCCGCCGATGCCCAGCTTGAACCCGCCCAGATCAATGATCCGCCGCGCTTCCTCCTCCGTGCCGGTGAAGCAATGGAACACCCCGGTGAGGTCCTCATCGTTTTCCTCTTCCACAATGGCCATCACTTCCTCAAAGCTTTCGCGGCAGTGGATCACCACGGGCAGGGCCAAGTCCTTGGCCCAGCGCACTTGCTGGCGGAAAACATCCTTCTGCTGTTCAATCCAGGTCTTGTCCCAGTGCAGGTCGATGCCGATTTCCCCCACGGCCCAGTAGCGCCCCGTGCCCAGCAGGCGCTCCACCTCGGCCAAATCGCGGCTTGGGTCTTCACCCACCGAACAGGGATGCAGGCCCATCATGGGGAAGCAGGTGTCCGGATGTTCGTCACAGAGGGCATGCATCGCCTCCACGCTGGTAATGTCGATGTTGGGCAGGAAGAGTTTCCTTACATCCGCATCCTGTGCGCGGCGGAGCATCTCAGTGCGATCCTGATCGAATTGTTTGTGGTAAAGGTGCGTGTGCGTGTCGATGTACATTTTCGGTCGAACGGTGGCCAAAGGCGGCGCAAAGGTCGGGGTTTCAAGCCAAAATACGATTGTGCGGGCTGTGGCCGGAAGTACCTTCGCGCCCGCTTCCATGAAGGTTCTCGTCATTCGCTTCAGCTCCATCGGCGACATCATCCTCACCTCGCCGGTACTGCGCTGCATCAAGCAGCAAGTACCGGGTGCGGAGATCCACTTCCTCACCAAGGAGGGTTTCCTTCCCTTGGTTGAAGATTCACCCTATGTGGACCGCACGCACGGATTGCAGGACAGCCTCGGCGCCGTGATCAAGGCATTGAGGAAGGAGCAGTTCGACCTGGTGGTGGACCTGCACCACAACGCCCGCTCGCTCCGCGTGAAACTTGCCTTGGGCGCAAAAGCCAGGAGCTTCCCGAAGTTAAATTGGGAAAAGTGGTTGCTCGTCAATTTCAAAAAGGACCGGTTGCCCCGGATCCACATCGTGGACCGCTACCTAAGCACCGTGGAACATCTGGGGGTGAGGAACGACGGCCAAGGCTTGGACCTCTTCATCCCGCAGGAGAAGGAGATCGACCTCGCCACGCTTCCCGCCACGCACCGCAACGGATACATCGCCTTGTGCATCGGTGCGGGCCACTTTACCAAGCGGCTGCCGCTGCATAAGTTGATCGCACTGGCGGAACAGATCAGCGGGCCCATGGTGATCATCGGCGGGCCGGATGACAAGACCGTGGGCCGCGCCATTGCCAATGCCGTTGGCGCGCGTGCCTTTGATGCAACGGGGAAATACGACCTGCTGGGCTCGGCCTCATTGATCCGCCAGGCCTCCAGCGTGATCGCCCATGACAGCGGTGCCATGCACGTGGCCAGTGCGTTCAAGAAAAACGTGGTGAGCGTGTGGGGCAACACCGTGCCGGAATTCGGCATGGGGCCCTACATCCCGCAACATCCGGAGCGCGTGCACATCAGCGAGGTGAAGGGGTTGGACTGCAGACCATGCTCCAAGATCGGCTACGACCGCTGCCCCAAGGGCCACTTCCGCTGCATGGAAAAGCAGGACCTCGGGCAAATCGCCAAGCGGGCCCATGCGGGCCAACCTGAAGCAGCTGCCTCAGGGGAAAATTGACCGCAGTTCGGTCGCTTCCTCCGGCTTCATCTTGCCGGCCAGCACCAAGCGCAGTTGCCTGCGGCGCAGTGCGCTTTGGTAGCGTTCCTTTTCCTCGTCCGTTACCGGGATCACCGCGGGGATTTCCGTCGGTTTGCCATCCGGGCCCACGGCCACAAAGGTGTAAATGGCGCTGTTGCACTTGGTGAGCTTGCGCGAGGACTGGTTCTCCGTCCAAACGTCCGCCCATACTTCCATGCTGGTGCGGAACGTGCGGCTCACATGCGATTTGATGATGACCAGGTCGCCCAGTTTGATGGGCACGTCGAAGCTCACATTGTTCACCGCAGCGGTAACGCAGATGCGGTTGGCATGCCGCCCGGCGCTGATCGCGCACGTCATGTCCAACCAGCGCAACAATTGCCCGCCGAACAGATGGCCCAAGGTATTGGTGTCGTTGGGCAGGACCATGTTGGTGGTCTCCACGTAGCTGATGGTGGTCGGTTTTGCTTCCATGTGCCGTTTTTCGCGGTGCAAAGGTACCCTTGGCCCCCGGACCGGAAGTTCCCTTGCGGAGTGAATACCTTTCACCCATGCTTCCCACATGGTATCCGGCGCTGGTGGCGCTGCACCTCATTTTCATGGTCACGTTTTTCGCGGGCACCTTTTACTTGCTGCGCCTGTTCATTTTCCACCGGCAGGCCCTGGCGCGTTGGGAGCCGGACCGCGCCATCCTCACCAAACAATACGGGGTGATGGAACAGCAGTTGCTCTACTTGGTGGCATGGCCGTCCCTGCTGCTTTTGATCGGGTCCGGCGCATGGATGGTATGGCTGCAACCGGGCACGCTCACGGCGCCGTGGATGCAGGCCAAGCTCGGCGCCACAGCGCTCCTGTTCGCCTACCACCTGCTCGACCAGCGGATCTACGGCAGGCTGCGGAGGGGCGAAAAGGTCTGGCCGGTGTTCTCATTGCGGCTATGGACGCAGTGCTCCGTGCTGCTGCTTGTGATCATCGTGTTCCTCTCCACCTTCAAGGACGTGCAATGGTACATTGGCGTGCTGGGCCTGCTGGTGCTCGCCCTGCTCTTGTTCACGGCCATCAAGGCAATTGGGGCCAAGGAGCCCGCCGCAAAGGATGCTCAGAAAGGGAAGCCCGGTGCCTGATGTGGCGCTGACGGACGGGCATGGCAGTTCCGTTCGCCTTTTTTCGCTCCTGGGGAAAGGCCCGTTGGTGATCTATTTCTACCCAAAGGATGACACTTGGATCTGCACCAAGGAGGCATGCCTGTTCCGCGATGCGCATGCCGCTTTCCTTGAACTCGGTGCCATGGTGATCGGCATCAGCGCGGACCCGCCGGGATCACACTCGATTTTTGCGGAGCACCACTGGTTGCCTTTCAGGTTGCTGAGCGATCCCGCTGGCGCGGCCTACCGGGCTTTCGGCCTGAAGGATTTCATGGGCTTGAAGCAGCGCGCCACGTTCGTGATCGATGGCAGCGGCGTGATCCGCTCCGCCATCAGCAACCGGCTGTTGGCATCCAAGCACGTGCGCGGCGCACTGGCCGCATTGCGTGATCAGCGCTTGGCCAGGTCGTAGAAAAGCACGCGGCCGTTGTCCGTGCCCGTGATGAACCACCCCTCGTGGAACAGGCAGGGCGCGAGGTGGTGCTGGTCCTTGTTCTCCGGGTAGGTCAAGTTTTGCACGGCATTGCCGTCGGCATCAATGAACACCACATCGCCGTTCTTCCCGGCACGCGCGGTGATCCCATTGTGCTCGGCTTCCGATTGCTGGTAGAACCGGTCAAAGTCCGAGTTGCCTTTCTTCAAGCCAAGCTCGCGCGTGCGGATGGCGTCCGGGATCCATTTGTAGCGCGCGATCATTTTGTCCTGCTTGCCTGTCTTCACATCCCACACCTCGCGGGTGCCGGCAAAACCGATGAGCACAACATACTCGCCGTTCTCATTGAATGCCGCGTAGTACACGGCCGTGCTCCCGTCCTCATCGTAGGGGAAGCTGGTCACGCGCTTGCCTTTTTCAATGTCAAACAATTCCGCGCCCTTGCTGGTGCCCACAAGGATGCGATCGCCCTTGGGCGCGATGGCCAGGCAGCTCACCTCTGCCTTGCCGGTGCTGATGGTTTTGGCCGGAGGGACAAGGACCACTTGCCCAGCCGTACTGAATGTGATGCATGACAATGCGAGGGCCGCAAAAAGGCTTTTCATTCTTTAAGGTTGTGAAGGGTTTGTTCCAACATCCGTGCCTCACGGTGCCGTGATCATTTCACCAGCAGCCAGGCCTGTGGCGCCTCCTCCTTGCGCACGGCGTTCAACGCTTCCAGCGCCATTTCACGCTGGGGGTAGCTGCCGTAGGCCACGCGGTACAGGCCGCCCTTGCGGTCCACCAGCGTGGCGGCAAATCCTTTGGCCTGCAGTTCGGAAACAAAGCGGTCGGCATTTTCCTTTTCCAGGAAGCAGCCGCCGATGATGTGGAACCGCGGCCCCGGGGATGGTGTCACCACGGCGGTGCTTTCCGGCACCGCCTTTACCGGGGCCTGGCCCAAATTCACCGCAACCATGGGCGAACCCGGGCCTGCGATGGGCTGTGCATGGATGCCGTACAGGTCTTTCGGTGCCGTCCAAACGGATGCTTCAACCGGGCTGGTGCTGAAGCTGGGAGGAACGGGCGGAGGTACGTATAGCGCAGCCTCTGCCGCGCGGCCCATATCGAACCCGCCCAAGGTGGACATGCCGTTGCTTCCAACCATCCACCAGGTGGCCCCCGTTACCAGGATCGTAATGCTTGCCGCCGCCGCGAGCCATCCGGGAATGCGCACCCCGGCCCGCCGCGAAGGCCCGTCAGCTTGCCCAACATCGGCAACCACCGGTGTTTGGCGCATTTGTTTCACCGCAGGCACGGCCGCCACCGGCCTCAGGCCATAGGCATCCTTGAGGTAGTTCACCCTCCGGTCCGGTTCAAATTGGAGCTGGTTCTCCGCGCCCCGGAAAAATGTGCCGATGCGTGGCAATTCCAATCGGCCATCGCGCTGCAAAAGAGTTCTCCATCCTGACAATTCCTCTTCCACGCGGAGCTTCGCCGCATTGAAATCAAACCCTTCCCGGGTCACCAAGCGGTCGATCAGCAAACCATCCTGCCGCACCAAATGCCGGTTGAAGCTGAGCTCCTTGGAGGGCGGGTGGATCAAGTTGCGCTGTTGGTCCAAGCGGGCCGGACGGTAGTGCACCAGGAACCCGCCAAAACCCGGCAGGATCACGCAGTCGTGCTCAAAGAGCAGGAAATGTAAGTGGTGTTCCAGCGCCATGCCCAAGGCCCAAAACTAAGGAAGGCCGCGAAAGGTTGCCTCTTGCGGTGCATTTGTTCGGGCCATGGGGCAGGAGGCTGCGCCAAATGATCGGACGGCCGGCAGGCACAAGGTCAGGGAATTTTGTCCATGGCAGCAGCAACCCGCCGTGCCTCTTCCAGGTCCGCAGGCGTGTCCACGCAGAAGGAAGGGTGCGCCGTGAGGCCCACGCGTACGCGGAAACCGTTCTCGATCCAGCGCAGTTGCTCCAAGGATTCCGCCATTTCCAACGATGACGCAGGCAGCGCCACGATCTGCCGCAAGGCTTCCGTGGAATAGGCGTAGAGCCCCACATGCTTCAAGTAGCGGAACTGTGCGTGGCGCGGGCCATTCGCGGGGTTGCGCAGAAATGGGATCGCGGCGCGGCTGAAATAGAGCGCGTTCATGCGGACATCTACCGTGATGAGGACTTCCCCAGGCTCATCCAGGTCGCGATCATCGGTTACCACTTGCGCCAGGGTGGCAATGGATGTATCCGGTTGGGCCAGGCAGGCGCAAACCTCATCGATCTGTTGCGGGGCGATGAACGGCTCGTCTCCCTGGATGTTCACCACGCCGGTGATCCCCGCAATGCCCGACTTTTCCAGCGCCTCAAGGCAGCGGTCCGTACCGCTTGCGTGTGCCGCGGAGGTCATCACCGCCTTGCCTCCAAACGCATGCACGTGGTCCACGATGCGTTGGTCGTCCGTGGCCACCAGCACATCCACCAGCCCGGCAGTGCTTGTTGCGCGCTCCACCACGCGCTGCACCATGCTTTTGCCGCGGATGTCCAGCAATGGCTTGCCGGGCAAGCGGCTGCTGGCGTACCGCGCCGGAATAATGCCAAGGATGCGCTGTGCCATGATCAAAGCGTGTAGGCCAAGCGCACCTGGAAGTTTCTGGGTGCCTCAATGGACATTGGCCGGATGGCATATACTTCGTTGCTGAGGTTGTTCACCAGGAACGAGGCTTTAAGCTGTTCAGTGAGCGCATAGCCGATCCGGACATCCGTGATCCAATCACCGGTGGTGTGCGCGGCCATCCATTCTTCAATGCCGATGTCGCCAAGCACGCCCATCTTCTCAAATTCTATGAAGGCCTCGTCGATGTTGCGCACATGGCTGTTGTACCGGAAGCTGACGCCCCCGGAAAACCGCTTGCAGGTGGCGCCCACATCGCTGCGGAACAGGTCTTGCACACGGAATTTCAGGATGTCGTCCTTGGTGTAGGAACTGGTGGAGAGGTAGCTCACCGGCTGTGCTTGCCCCGTGGTGCTCACCGAATAGCCGTATGCTTCCTCCGGGGTGGTGCTTACGGGCAGGGTGTGCGTGTATCCCAGGAGAAGGCGCAGCTCCACCGGGCCCACGTTTCCCTTCCCGGCAACTTCCAGCTCGGTGCCCGTGATCCGCGCCCCGCCGGTATTGATGCTCTTGAAACCGAAGCCGAGCAGGTTGGCAAATGACCGGTCCTCGCCCCATTGCCCAAAAGTGAACTCCACGTAGTGCTCAAAATCCTGCCGGAAGGCTACCAGGTCCACATAGCCCGTGAACCCGCCGATCTTGAAACCCTGCTTCACGCCACCCTCCATGTTCACGCTGGTCTCCGGCTGCAGCTCCGCATTCGGGTATATGTGCAGGGAACCGACCGAGGTGCGTATGTAGCGCTCGCCGATGGTGGGGAAGCGGAATCCCTGGCCGTAGCTGGCCCGCAGGTACGTGCCTTGAAAAAGTTGGTAAGTGGCGCCCGCACGCAGCACCGGTTCTTCCTGCTCCAATTCGTTCACCACGAACTTTTCGTACCGCACACCGGCGCTCACCATCAACCGGTCCATGAATTTCTTGTCCAATTGCAGGTATCCCGCCAAGTTGGTGGCCGTATTGTTGCCGTCGGCATTGGGGCCGCCGCTGTAAAGCACGGCGCGGCTGTGTACCTGCTGGCCCGTGACCCCCGCGGTCACCACCGTTTCACCGAACAGGTGGAACCGCTGTTGTACTTGGTACTCCCCGTAGAGCATGTCGTTGCCGTTGCTCTGGTCGTTGTTGTTGTTGAACTGTTGGTGGAACCAGCGCCCGCGCAGGTTGTGGCGCGTACCCTTCGGCCCGGTATAGGCCACGAACGGGTCCAGGTAGTATTGCGTGCCGTCCGTGGTGGTCATGGTGCCCGGCAACGGCCGGTACAGTCCTTCGTTCAAGTTGTCCCACAGGAACACGCTGGTGCTGTGGCTTTTCATCACGTTGCCGTTCAGGCCGTACATCAGGCCCTTGAGCTTCTGGTTGCGCCAACGCGTGGCAAAGTTGAAGCGTGCCCGGTGGTCATAGCCACCATTGCCGAGGCGGTACGGGTCTTTCACCAAGGTGTCAGGAGGAACGCGTTCCGGCCCCACGTAGCCTTGATCGCCGAAGACATTGCCCCCGATCACCAGGTCGAACTTCTTGAACCGCTGCCCATGCATGAAGCTGGCCCCGGTGGTCAACGGCGGGCTTGCGCCCCACCACTTTGAAGGTGCGTTCCCCGGCGTGTCGTACATGCCGCCGAAGACGGTGGCCCTGGTGGAGGGCGATGCCCCCGGCCACGCGGTGCGCACATTGATCACGCCGCTGAGTGCCGCGCTTCCGTAAAGCACGCTGCTGGCGCCCTTGATCACTTCCACCTGTTCCACGTTCTCCGTGGGCAGGAAGGTCCAGTTGGGCCTGCCGATGTCACCGCTGAGGATGGGCATGGCGTCCATGAGCACCAGCACCCGGCTGCCCGCACCGTAGCTGAAGCCGCTGCCGGCGCGGATCTGCGGGTCTTCATCAATCACCACAATGCCGGGCACCTGGTCCAGCGCTTGGTCCAATGAGGTGCTGTTTTTTTCCCGAATGATCGCCGCTGGCAGCACGCTCAGCGATTGCGTCACCTCGCCCACCCGCTGCTCAAACTTGCTGGCACTTACCACCACCATGTCCAATTGCGAGGTGGAGGCGTGCATGTCCGCATCCAGCTTGGCCGTGGCTTCCGGCAGCACGGTCACCGGCAACTTCAGGTCCGCGTAGCCGATGAACCTGAAAATGCCTTCGCGCACTCCTGCCGGAACAGTTACCGCATAGTGGCCGCTATCATCCGTGGTGGCGTCCGATCCCTTTCCGAACGTTACGCTCACCCCGGGCATGGGGCTGTGGTCCGTAGCATCGCGCACGGTACCCTCCACCCGGCCACTGCCCGGTGATTGGGCGCTGATGCGCAAAGAGGCCAAGGCGATGGCCGTGAACAGGGAAAGCTTCCGGGCGCTTACTTTGGGCATCATGCGATGACGGCGAAAGTAGCGATCGCCCCCTGCCCTCAATGAATGACCAGGACTTGATCCACCGCATCGCCCTTTCCCTGCTCAAAGGCATCGGGCCGGTGAACGCCCGCAATCTGGTGGCATACTGCGGCGGCGTGGAGCCGCTTTTCATGGACAAGGCCTTGCGGCGTTCCCTGCGGAAGGTGCCCGGGATCGGCCCCGTGCTGGCCGCCTCCATCCTGGGCTCACAAGTGATCAAGGATGCCGAGAAAGAACTTGGCTTCATCCGCAAGAACAAGCTCCGCGCACTGTTCTACCTGGACGCCGGCTACCCTGCACGCCTGCGGCAATGCATGGATGCACCGGTGTTGCTGTTCGTGCGCGGCAATGCCGAACTGGACCCGCCGCGGAGCTTGTCCATCGTGGGCACGCGCAGCCCCACCGAGAACGGAAAAAAACTTTGCGAGGAACTGGTGGAGGGGGTCGCCGCCAGCGGCGCCTCCATCGTCAGCGGCCTGGCATATGGCATCGACATCACCGCGCACCGCACGGCGCTCCGCTGCGGCCTGCCCACCATTGGCTGCGTGGCGCACGGGCTGGACCGCATTTATCCAGGTGAACATGCCGCAACGGCGAAGGAAATGTGCGGACAGGGCGCCTTGGTGAGCGAACTCACCAGCGGTTCGCCCTTTGCACCGGGCAACTTCCCGGCGCGCAACCGGGTGATCGCAGGTTTGTCCGATTGCACCATCGTGGTGGAAAGCGGGCCCAAGGGCGGTTCATTGATCACGGCCGACATCGCCGACAGCTACGACCGCGAGGTGATGGCTTTCCCCGGCAGGCCCTCGGATGCGCGCAGCATTGGCTGCAACCGGTTGATCCAGCAGAATAAAGCACACTTGGTGACCTGCGCGGAGGATGTACTGAAGTTGATGGAATGGTTGCCCCAAGCCAAGAAAAAGACTCCCGCCCAAGCTGCGCTTTTCACCGAATTGCTGCCCGATGAACAAGTGCTGGTGGACGCGATCCGCATGCAGGGCAAGATCGACATTGACACACTGTGCCACCGCAGCAAGATGCCGCAGCACAAAGCGGCCGGGCTGCTGCTCAACCTGGAATTCAACGGTGTGGTGCGCAGCCTGCCGGGAAAAATGTACGCCCTGAATTAGGCACTTGGCATAACCCAAAACCCGAACGTGGATGTGGTGGACCTATGCGCTCCTTTCCGCCTTCTTCGCTTCGCTCACCGCCATCTTCGGCAAGCTGGGCGTGGCCAACATCAATTCCAACCTGGCCACGGGCATCCGCACCATCGTGATCTTGGTGATGATCTGGTGCATTGTGCTGGCGCGCGGCGAAGCCAAGGACATCGGAGCCGTTTCCAAGCAGGGCCTGCTGTTCCTCGTGCTTTCCGGCTTGGCCACGGGCCTGTCCTGGCTCTGCTATTTCAAGGCGCTGCAACTGGGGAACGTATCCCAGGTGGCCCCAATCGATAAATTGAGCGTGGCGTTGACCATACTGCTGGCCGCGCTGTTCCTGGGCGAATCACTTTCCGTGAAGACCGCCATCGGCGCAGGTCTGATCATTGCAGGCACGGTGGTTTTGATCGGCCGGTGAGAAGCTTGGAAATTCAGCGCTCACGGCTTCAGTCCAAGCTGAAGTAATCCGCACCTTGATAGCGCCCTGTGGCTTCCTTTTCCAGCTGCATCAGGATGTCGTTGGCCAAGCTGCTGGCGCCGAAGCGGAACCAATGCGGGCTAAGCCATTCAGGCCCCAGTTCCTCTTTCACCATCATCAGGTAATGCAAAGCCTCTTTGCTGGTGCGGATGCCACCGGCTGGCTTCATGGCGATCATCTTGCCGGTGTTCAAATAGTGGTCGCGGATGGCGTGCAACATGACCAGCGTGATGGGCATGGTGGCCGCCGGGCTGATCTTGCCCGTGCTGGTCTTGATGAAATCCGCCCCGGCGGCAATGGCGATGTCGCTCGCCAAACGCACCTTGTCGTAGGTGCCCAGCTCGCCGGTTTCCAAGATCACTTTCAAGCGGGCCTTCCCGCACGCTTCCTTGATCGCGGCAATCTCGTCGAACACAAAGTTGTAGTCACCGCTGTGGAATTTGCCCCGGCTGATCACCATGTCGATTTCATCCGCACCCTCGGCCACGGCAAACTTGGTGTCGGCCAGTTTCACGGCTTTGGGTGCTTGCCCACTGGGAAAGGCTGTGGCCACCGCGGCCACTTTCACGCCGCTGTCGCCCAACGCCTTTTTGGCCGTTTTCACCAAAGTGGGATACACGCATACCGCGGCAACGGTGGGCAGGCCGGGCAGCTGATCATGCAGGTGCATGGCCTTGTAGCACATTTGCTTCACCTTGCCCGGCGTGTCCTGGCCTTCCAGCGTGGTCAGGTCGATCATGCTCAAGGCGAGCTTCATCCCTTGCACCTTCGTCTCTTTCTTGATGCTGCGCGTTTTGATCCTTGCCACGCGCTCATCGATGCCCACTTGGTCCACGGCGGGGCGGCGCACATCAGCCTGCAAAGCGGAAACAGCCATGTTCATCATTGCCGCGCAACGGGCTGCGGCCATTGGCAAAGATAGTGGACACGCAAGGCGCAGATCAGCGCTTGCGCAGCTCCTTGATGGCGAGGCCGAGGAAGGCGAGGTCGTCCACAAAGTACCGCCGGAACATGCGCCGGGGTTCGGACAGAAAGCGGTGGAAGAACTCCAGGCCCAACTTGCGGAAGATGACCGGGGCACGCTTTTTCAGCCCCGCATGGAACTCGAACGATGCACCAAGCAACAGAAAAAGGGGCAGCGGTGCAGCCGTCCCCCGGAGCCGTTCGATCAATTGGAGCGCCAATCGCTCCTGCTTGGGAAAGCCCAATCCCAGGAATACCAACGGCACTGGCCGGGCGACCCACGCGGCAAGCACGGCATCCACCACCTCCCGCTCAGCAACCCGGTCCCCAGCGGCATAGAACGGTGGCACGATCCAGCGCATGTCCGGATGTTCCCGCTTCAGTGCATCCCCGATGGAATCGTTGGCCAACACCATGAGCACAGGCTTGCCGCTCCCCGCCAATTGCCGCCACAGGGCGGGAAAGAGATCACTGCCGGCCAAGCGCGCGGGCAGCTCTTTGTGCTTCTTCCATTTGCTTACCCACACAATGGGCTGGCCGTCGGGCAATACATAGCGTGCATGCCCGATCTGGTTGAGCAGGCCCGCATGTTCGGGCCGGTGCAGCCTCACCACTTGGTCCACGTTGGGCGTGCTTAGCAACGGCAGTTCACCGGTGCGCTCCGGTTCCAGCGGCCAGCGCAGCACTTCCTGCACCACCTGGCCATGGTCTTCGGCGGCAATGAAAGGCAAGTTGAACAGCTCTACCCGCTTCATCATGCCCGCATCAACCGGCGCTGCACCGTGTTCACCACATTGCGCATGCGGCCCAAGTTGAGCACGAAGGCACCGGCCAGCTTGAACGGAAAGCGCAGCCACTCGGCCGCCAGCTTCAACGTACCGGGCGAAACCTCCGCTTGTGCGTAGCCCAATTGCGCCATGCGGCTCCCGCAGGTTTGCTGGCAAATGGCCACTTCGGCTTCCTCCAAGCCTTTCTTCCAACTTTCGCCGCGGTCGGTGCGGATCCCCTTGCGGCTGGGGTCGTCCATGGCGCTGGAACTTCCGGCGTGCGGCACCTCCAACATGGCTGGCTCGAAAGGAATGTTCAATGCGAGGCAAAGCCCGCGCACCGTGGCTTCGGGTTCGCTGGTGAGGTCCTCAAAACGTACCTCCACCACGCCTGGCGCACCCTTGTGGCGCTTGGCCGCATCAAAGCTGGAATTCCACAGGCGGGCGATGGTGTAGGGGTGGTAGTTCATCCGCAGGCGCCGCACTTCCTTGTCGGGCATGCCGGACATGCCGAGGTCCTTGCGCATCCATTTGCGCTTTTGCGAAAGGAGCACCGCGCGCGGGTCGCGGTACATCACAATGATCTTTGCCCCTGGGAAATGGCGCATGATCTCCGCCATGTAGAAGACGTTCTGCGGTGTTTTCTCGCAAGGGATCCGCTTGCCGTTCCGCTTGGTCTCGTAGGCCATGAACGCGGCATATGCGTCCTTGCGGTCCGGGCCGGCGGGCAGCCCGGAGAGGATCCGTGCTGCTTCCCCATCGTACTTTCCCGGCACTGCCTGCGCAAAAAAGCCGTCGCGCTGGCGGGTGAGCAGCTTGGTGAGCAACTCCATTGCGGCACGGCGGTCCAGGGGTTTCCCATCATCCGCCGGCGCCCAGTAGGTGCCGTAGAAATGCGGCTCGTTGATGCCGTGGACCAGCGGGTGGTTGTTCATGATGCGCAACATCATGGTGGTGCCACTGCGTGAATTGCCGACAATGAAGAAAGGGCCTTTCGGTTCTGTCATTCCTTGTACTTGTCCGGTCCCCACCAGCGCATCAGGTCCATGCCGAGCATGTTGGAAAGCCGCTCCACATCCGATGCGTAAAGTTCCCACAGGGCTTTGGCTTGGTCCAATGGCAATGCAGGCATGTGCCGGCGCGAATAGAGCAGTTCCTTGAAACCGCCCCGCATGCGGCGGGGCACCATGGCTTTCACTGCGCTGATGGCACCGCTGCGCACCAACAGCCGGTTCAGCGCCGCATTGCGCGGCACGGCCGCTTCGTTGAACTTGCCTGAGAGGTCCAGCTCCGCTTCAGGGTCGGCACCGATGGCCTGCAGCACCTGCCGCACGGTTCCAGCAGGGTCCTGCTTAAACCGTTCGTGCAGGAGCACATGCACTTGGTTGCGCGGAAATAGTTCCAGGAACCGCTGCACTTGCCCGGCATACATGCCCAAGGCCAAGTACTGGTGGTTGATGCCCCAGCCCTGCTTGGCCTGTTGGCCGTCCCGTTCCACCTCGCGGAGGAAATCGCGTTCCATGGTTTTCCCCTCGCGCAGGTTCATGATGTATTGCGACCAGGCCCGCTTCACGGGATCGCGCAGCATGAAAATGATCTTGGCGGCCGGGTTGGCCGCATGGATGGCCGCCGCCGCCGTGGGCGCAATGGCGTAGGACGGGCACACTTCACCCTGCACTTGGCCGGGGCGGGCCTGTGCATACAGGGCGGCATATTGGCCGGGGTCGTTCACATGGGCAAGGTGCACCACTTCCTTCATTCCGTTGCGGATGAACCGCGCCACGTCCAAGTTGGCGTCCAGCGCGTACTCACGCAGGAATTCCGCCGGGTGCATGTCCGCCCGCGAAAAGAAATTGGTCTCCTTGACCGGTGGCAGGTAGATCCCAGGATGGCGGTCAAGCACATTGTACAAGGCCGTAGTACCGCCTTTCACCACGCCCACCACAAGGAAATCCGGGCAGAAAGCAGGCGCTTCGCCAACATCATGCCGGTCCGGCGTTGCTTGCATCATTCGTTTTGTGAATGTACCGGCACCGGCCGTGCGACCGGCATGGCCAGCCGGGGATAGGCCGCGATCCTTGGCACACCGCAGGTTCCAACGGCACTGTGAAGATGTAGGTTACTCGGACCGGAAATGAACTGGATCCGCCGCAAGTTACTGAAACCTGCGGGTCACTGCGGCGTTGAACGCGCAACAATCATCACGGGCGGCACGGGCCACTTCGTACGCGCTGCCCAACTTTGCGCGCCCTGCCTTACCGGATCTGCTCCCATCATGGTCATCAGTGACAAGCACCGTTTCGTTTTTGTAAACCTTCCCCAGACCGCCAGCACCGCCATTTCACGCGAACTGGTGGACCAGTACGGGGCGCGGGAGTTCTGCTTCAAGCACGCCCTGTACCGCACGGATTACTTGAAGGCCGCCAATGCGGAACAGCGCAAATACCGGGTGATATCCGGACTGCGCAACCCGATGGACATCACGGTGAGCACTTTCTTCAAGGTGCGCAGCGACCACGAGGGGCGCTACAGCAACACGCGCGCCAACAAGATCAAGCACGGCTTTCTGCGCAAGCACATCATGCTTTGGTGGAACGGCAGGAGCAATCGGGAGATCAATGAAAAGGGCCTGTCTTTTTCCGAATGGTTCATGCGCAACCACAAGGTACCGTACGCCAGCTGGAGCATTTTGGACCACAAGCGCTTCGACAAGGTGATCCGTTACGAGCATTTGCAGGAGGATTTCAGCGAAGCGCTGCGGATCTTGGGGGTAAAGCAAACACGCCCGCTTCCCGTGGGCAACAAAACCGCCAAGGAGGGCAAGCCCTTCACGGAACATTTCGATACGGACGATGCCCGACGCCGCGCCAAATTCGTGTTCGGGCCCTACATGGAGGAATTTGGCTACCGGTTCCCTCTGGCCTGGGACCATATCAAGGTGCCCCGCCGGGCCTTCCTTGCCTACCGCAGCCTCAACCTGCTGCGCCGCTTGTTCTGGTTGTATTTGCGCTGATCGCACGAACGGCCGGTACCGAAGGGCGCGACACCCCGGCAATTGCCGGCCTGCGCTGGTAAAAATGCAGAAGCGCCATCACCAGCAAGGGCTGCGCGGTGTTCTGGGTCAGTTGGCCATTGCTGAGCGAGTCCAGGAACAGCGCCAACAGCAGGAACCGCAACGTGGAGAGGAACACATCTCCCCGCCGTTCCTTGGTCCGCAGCACGTACACAAAGGCCACCGGAAACAACAAATACAGCAGCAATGCCCCCGGGTAACCGTAAATGAACACGAGGCCAAGTGCCCCAATGTCCGCCGGATAGAAGAAGCCGAAATACTTGTCGTAGCCTTCTTCGTTCCATGACTTGCTGATGCGGCCGTTCCCGATCCACGGGTGCTTGGCCACTTGCCGCTCCGCGATCGCCGATTCCACCGTGCGGATCGACGTTTCGGTGCCGTCGCCGGAATTGCCCATCACCGTATCCATGGCATCCAGGAACATGTGCTTGTACTGCTCCACCTTCTGCGGTGCAAACGTGAACAGGAGCATGACCGCGACCGCCGCAGGCAGCAAGGCCGCCAATGCCACCTTCATGATCCGTTGGAAGGGTGCATTCCACAAGGCCACGCCCGCCATGCCAATGGCCGTTACCGCCATGGAGGTGCGGTCCAGCCGGAACACCACGATGTATGCCGCAAAGAGCATCGCCGGGAGCAGGTCGGCCCAGCGGGACCGCATGAACGCGCGCGCCGTGTAATAAATGGCGCCGAAATACATGGCGCCCATGTTGAAGCGGTAATACACGCCCCCGCCTTTCACCTCGTTGGCCCCGGCCAAGGGTGTGTCCTGGTATGGGGCCGGGTTGATGAACAACGTGGCGAAATAGAAGTAGGCCAGGCACGCCCATGCCACGATCACCAAGGCCTGCTCCACCTGGTGCAAGCTGACCCACCCCATTCGCAACCAGTGGCCGATGGCCAACACGCCCAGCAGCAAGTAGTAGTCCTTGAAGGCAATGATTCCCCAAATGACGGGCTGGCCGAAGGCATGCCGCGCACCGACCGCTGATCCAAAGGGAAGTATCAACAGCAGGAGCACATAGAGCTCAAAGCCATTGACGGACCAATCATTGGCCAGCGCCCGCTGCGTGATGCGCCAGGCCGTCCAGGCCACGCAAGGCACCAGCAGCACCAGTTCCATGGCCCCGATCACCACGCTGAAATGGCTGACCGTCCATACGCGCCACAGGATCAGCACCAAAAAGGATAGCAGGCCCACTGTGAGGCGGTTGTTGCTGAACGGCCATGGCAGCGCCTTGACAGGCTGTGGCAAGGGGGCAAGGGTTACCAGCGCCATTTTTCGATCAGGTCCATGCCCAACTCGGCCGAAAGCATTTCCACGTCGGGCCGGTAAATATCGCGCAACCAAAGGCGGTCCGCCGTGGACAATCCCGCGGTTGCCTTCATGTTCCTTTCCTTGAGGTACTTCCTGGCCTTGCTGCGTTGCCCGGCAGGCACCACCATGCGCAACAAGGGGCGCAGCACGGCCTTTACCGGATTTTCCGTGGTGATCAGCCGTTGCACTCCGCGGAAGCGGGGTTCACCCGAGCGGTTCCTGGCCTGCACCACCGTGCTTTCCCGGTGATCCACCCCCACAAATTCATGGATCCCCCGCAGGAAACCGGCAGGATCGCTGCGCAGGTCCTCGAAGAAGAACACGCGCGTGTTCGGGAAGGCCGCCAAGTAGGCGGAAACCTGGCCTGCATACTTGCCCATGGTGATGTGATGCCACATGAAATCCCACCCTTGCGCCATGCGTTCCTTCTCCTGCCCCAAGGATTCCCTGAAGCCGAGCGGCTCGTGCATGTCCTTCACAAAATGCATGTAGGAGGACCACGCCCGCTCCACCGGGTCGCGCAGAACAATGCCGATGCGGGTACCCGCGCCCAGCACGGATTTGATCCGCGGGATGGCGACCGCATGGTGGTAGAGGTAGCCGGTGCCCACCTCCACCGTGGTCTTTCCTTCCAACCCGGCATAAAGCCGCCGGTAGTCCGCTTCGGAGGTAACGATGGTACCGGGATCGCGCTGCATGGGATAAGGCAGCCGCCCACCGCCCATGAGCTCATGGTCGAAAAAGAAAGTTTCCTTGCGGGGAATGGCCACCTGCGGATGGCTGCGAAGGGCGTGCTCGATGGAGGTGGTGCCCGCCTTGGCCGTGCCCACGAAAATGCAGCGGGGAAGGTTTGCGGCGTTCATCCCTTGCACCAATGGCTTAGGTCCCGGTGGATGGCCTTGGACAACCGCTCCACGTCAGGCCGATAGAACGCATTCAGCTTTTCACGTGCGGCAACCGGCATCTCCGGCCTTTCCAACGCTTGCCGCAACAACCCGTCCCGCGTGGCGCGCACGCTGTTCCGGAGCCGGTCAGGGAGCAAGTGCGACAACCCGCGCACCACGGGATTGCGCCTCAAGGTCCGCACCAGTGCCTTGTTCCGTGGTATGCCCCCGGGATTGGACCGCACAGGTTCCACCTTCCTGCTTGGCAGGTTCGCACGGCCGCAGATGTCGTCAAATGTGCCCTGCAGGTCCTTCAGGTCTTCCAGCAAATACACTTTGAAAGCCGGGAACGCCGCAATGAAATGTTCCACGGCCTCCGCATACAAGCCATAACCGAGGTAATCAAAACCCCAACGGTTCTGCTTTCGCCGCTCCACAACCGCAGGGTCCACGGCTTGTTCAAATGGTAAATTTTCGTGGCCGTTGCGCACCAAATACAGCCAGTGGGAGTATGCTCTTTCCACGGGGTCGCGCAGGATGGCGCTCATGCTCAGCTCCACCGCCCTGGGGCCGTATACGCGCTGGATGTGCGCCACGGCCGTGCGGTACCGGTAAAGGTAGGAGGTGGAGCAATCGGCTATCACGGCTTGCGGGGGCGCATCGCTGTAGAGCGCTGCATAATCCGCCGGCTTCCAAACCAGCGTGCGCACAAATGCCGGGTCCGTGTAGGCCGGCTTTTCACCGCCGAAGGAGAAGAAGTGCGGCTCCTTTTTCGCCATGGGAAGGAAGATGCCGGGATGCCGGGTGAACTGGTGCGCGATGGTGGTGGTGCCGCTCTTGGCCGCGCCCACCAACAGGATGTCCGGCAGGCGGACCTCCCGGTCATTGAGGTTAATCAACATGCGCTGGTCTGTGCTTGGTGAGCCAGGGGATGTAATACATGTTGATGCCGTGCTTGCGGTAGATGAAGATGGCGCCGGCAATGTTCCACAGGCTGAGCGTAGTGCCTGCGGCCACTGCCGCGCCCGTCATGCCATAGGGCGGGATCAGCAGCAAGTTCAGCCCAATGTTCACGGCCACGGCAGTCACCACGATGCGTGAAAAGGCCACCTGGCTGCCGGTCATGTTCAGGAAAGCACCCACCATGCCGGAGCTGGCAGAAATGAAGTGCGCAAGGGTCATGATGCGGAGCACCAACGCACCTTCTGCGAATTCCGGCCCCACGAAGCCCATGATGGGGCGTGCAAACACCAATAGCACCAAGGTGACCGGCGCCGTGGTCCAGAAAACCAGCTTGGCGGCGTAATCCAAGGTTTCGCGGAGCTCCTTGTGCCTGCCTGAGTGGTACATCTCCGCGATCTTGGGCATGGCGATGGTTTTGATGGCACCGATCACGAACTCGATGCCGATGGAGATCTTCACCGCGGTACCATAGATGCCGATCACATCCGAAGGGCGGTACCAGGCCAGCATGATGGTGTCCAAGCGGCCGTTGAGGCTGCTTGCCAGTGCGGTGACGATCATGGGCAGCGCAAGCATCAAGTGTTCGCGCATGTTGATGGGCAACGGCTCGGTTTGGTGCCGGGCTTCGATCCCGCCGAGGTACCTGCGCACCAGGTAAAGGCCCAGCAAGGCGCAGCAACCAGTAATGACCGCATTGGCGGCAACGGGGGCCATGGGCCCGCCGGGAATGGCCAACACCGCCAGGAAGGTAAGGCCCAGCACGGCCGGTGAGCGCAGCAGCTCGGAAACCGCCACGCGCTTCATGCCGCGGATGAACTCAACGTTCACCAGCAATGCTGCGCTGAAGGGCACCACCAGGGCCATGGCCAGCATCACGGGGGAAGGAATGCCACCGTCGCCCACCACGCCCATCCGCGCCAATTGCCTCCATGCCAGAAAGCCCAAGCCCAGCAACACGGCGAAGGGGATCACTGCGCGCAACACGCCGTTGTGCAAGGGCCGCAGCCTGCCCCATTCCCCCTTTGCGCTGTATTCCGCCACGGAACGCACGTTGGAGCTGCTAAGCCCCAAGGTGGCCAGCACGCCCAGCACGGCCATCCATGCGGTGAAGAGGTTGTAGTAGCCGTTGCCTTCCGGCCCAAAACGCCGCGCAATGGCCAGCATCAGGCCGTAGGTGAACAAAAAACCAAGTATGCGGTATGCAAACGCCACGGCACCGCCGCCCACCAACTCCCGCTGGCCCTTCTTCACAGGCAGCTTGCGCAACAGCTTCTTGAGTTTCACGCGCCTTGCCTTTTAAGGAACATCATGTTCCAAATGGTAAGCATGATGATGTAAAGGTCAAGGGAGAACGACCAGTTCCTGATGTAGGACCGGTCGGTGGCCACGCGCCGCTCCATCAGCAACAGTTCCTTGGTTTCGCCGCGCAACCCTTTGGCCTGTGCCAACCCCGTGATCCCAGGCTTAAGCCAGAGCCGCTCTTTGTACGGTCCGATCAACTTGGTGTACTCCTCCGTGTGCGCCACCATGTGCGGCCGCGGGCCAACCACGCTCATGTGCCCCATGAGCACATTGAAGAATTGGGGCAGTTCGTCCAGGTTGCTCTTCCGCAGGAAATGCCCGATCCGCGTGATCCGCGGATCGCCCTTTACCGCCTGCTTGCGGTCGGAATCAGCATTTACGCGCATGGTGCGGAACTTCAAGCAGCCAAAAGGCCGGTCCACCAACCCGGTCCGCTCCTGGATGAACAGGACCGGCCCTGGAGAACTCAATTTCACCAAGAGCGCCACGATGGGAAACAGCAAAGGCATCACCAACAAGACCACCAACAGGCTGAACACGATGTCGAAGGCACGCTTGGCCCACCGCCCCGCAAGGTTCTTGTACTTCACTGGATCAACGGCCACCAAGGTGGTCATCCCCGATTCATCCAGGTAGGCGCGGAAACCGGCTTGGTACAAATGGTCCACCATCTGATTGATGAACAGCACCCGGATGTTCTTCATGAAGCAGTACCGGATGATCCCCAGCACGCGCCAATTGATCTTATCCGTCACCACATATGCCTGGTCCACCTGTTTGTCCGTGACAAAAGCCTCGAACTCCTCGGCGGGCAACTGTCCGGGAGCCTGTTTGTCGCCATCAAAGGTGAACCGGGCCACCACTTTGTAGCCATACTCCGGATGCTCCTCCAATTCATGGATGAACGAATCACTGGTCGAGTTTGAGCCCAAGATCACAATGCGCTTGAAATTGTAGCCGGCCTTGCGGTAAGCGCGGATGCCTTTCCAAATGGCGAACCTTGCAAGCCCCACCGCCAACGTGAAGATCACGAAATAGGTCGCGATCAATCCAACCGGGATGCCGGTCTTGCCCACCATGAAGCCGACGGCAAAAGTTCCCACCATTGCGGTGACCAGGGAGGAAATCAAATCCTTCAAAAAGTCAATGCCCGTAATGCGCCGGTCCATCGGGCGGAAGGCTCCGATCAGCGAGATGATCACCCAGATCAACGCCGCGCAGCCCAGCATGAGCCGAAGCAGGGGGCTGTGCAGCGGCACCAAGGTGCCCCGGCGGATGTACACTGCCAATGCAAAGGAGCCGACCAGGACCACCAGCTCAAGGGCCAGGTAGATATAGCGTTCGTAACGGGCCATCAGGCAAATGGGCGGCAAAGATTAGCCATGGGGGAACCATGTACGCAAGTGCAGCAGGGCGCACAGCCTTGCCTGATGTCCATCATGCCTACGCCATGGAGCATACCAAGGCAGCACAAAATGTTGATGATCCCCCATTTGAGGCCGGGTATTTGCAATTCTAACGCTGGACTTACCGCGCAGGTTGCCGCATATTTGCACCGGAATCCGCTGGCTGGTATACTGGCCGGCCATTACCCCTCCTCCATGCCGGACCGTACACCAGGGCTTCCCTTCCGCCAAACTCATGCACCGATCCAAGGGCCATCCACGTGGTCCATGCTTGCATGCGCCGTACTTGCCACCATGCTGCTGGGCAGCTGTGTAGGCAACAGGAAAATCGTACTGCTCCAGGACAAGGATGCAGGGTCGCCGCAGAAGGCCTTGGTGGACAAAAAATGGGTTCCGGCCCCCCCTGCGGTCACGATCCGTTCCGGGGATGTGCTGATGGTGAACGTGGACCACACCCAACTGGTACAGAACATTGTGCCACAGGCGCCCACCCAGGAAATGAACCTGTACCGCGCCGTGCAGCACCCCTACCTGATCGGTTACACCGTTGCCCCTGATGGAACCATCAACCTCCCTGAACTGGGAAGCATGAAAGTGGAAGGGATCGGGCTGCCGGATGCGGAGAAGTTGATCCAGGCAAAGGCGGACAGCTTTTACACGGACGCCACGGTAAAGGTCATGATGTTGAACTTCAACATTTCCGTTCTGGGCGAAGTGGGCCGGCCGGGGCGTTACCCGGTGTACAACAATGAAGTGAACGTGTTGGAGGGGGTGGCCATGGCAGGCGACCTCACCGTGCTGGCGGACCGCTCGCGCATCCGCGTGGTCCGCACGCGTGAAGGCTCGAACCACCTGTACCACTTGGACCTCAACGACCAGGATCTACTGGGCAGCCCTGCCTTCTACCTGGAACCTAACGATGTGGTGATCGTGGATCCGTTAAAACGGCGCAAATTCACCGGGAAGGACCCCGGTACGATCATTAACATACTGGCGTTCCTGGTTTCCATTGTCAGCGTATACGCCGTCCTGAACCGATGACCCCAAGCACCATGACCACGCCACCAGTTCACGTGGACACCGACCTGAAGTCCTTTTTCGGACGATACCTGCGCTCTTGGCCCATCGTGGCAGTAACCGGTATTTTTCTACTGGCCTTGGTTGTGCTGATCATCCTGAACGTTCAGCCTTCCTACTCCGGAAGCACCAGCATCGTGATCCTCACACCCATGCGCCATGATGACCCCAACCGCATGGTACAACCAAAGGAAACTGCTGCGCGCACGGATAAAAACTACTACTTGAACGAACAGTTGCGCATCACTTCCCAGCCCATCATCAGCCGTGTAGTGGAGAAGCTCAAGTTGCGCACCAAGTATGTGCAGGAAGGCCTGCTGCTGGATTGGGACATGTACAAGGATTCGCCCATCCTGGTGGAACTCGACACCAGCTCCGTGCACAATTCCACGCTCGTGCCCTATGGCGTGGCCTTTTACCTGCACGGGGTGCGCGGGGATGATTTCCAGTTGGTGGGCGACGGCACCTACGGGCCGGACAAAAAAGAAATCGACGTGAACCAACCGGCCAAGTTTGGGGAGTGGATCGCCCTGGACGCCATGCGGGTGCGCATCTCGAAAGCCCCCAATGCCAAGCTCCCCCTGGAAGGCCCCGGCTCCTACCGCTACGGATTTGTCCAATACGACCCCCACCAAGTGACCCTGACGGTGATGGCATCCCTGACCGCGGAGCCGGGCGTTGCGGAAGCAACCACCGTGAACGTAACGTACACGGCGGCGCCGAGGGCAAAAACCTTGGACATCCTGAATGCCATCGGGGCCGAATACACCGCCGTGCACTTGGCCGAACAGCAGCAAGACCTGGACCGGACCATTGCCACGGTACAGCAGGAAATAGTGAAAAACAACCAACAGCTCAGCACCCTTGGCGACCGCTTGGAGAGCTTCAAGGAAGGAGAGAACATCACCAACCTGGACCACTCCACCATCCTGATGCAGGAAAATGTGGCCTCCCTGGACACCCGGTGGGAAGCCCTCAGTGTACAGTTCAAGTACTACGACAACCTGTCCAAGCAATTGCGAAGCGGGGATGAGGCCAAGCCATCCAGCCCGAAAGCCTTCAGCATTACGGACCCCTTGTTGAACGACATGACCGCCAGCTACGCCAAGCTGCAATCCGACGTGGCCATGCTGCGAAAGGAAGGCAAAACGGCGAACCCCAGCTACAACAGGATGCTGAAGATGCTGGACCAGCAACGAGAAAACCTGCTCAATTCCGTGGAGAGCTTCCGTGAAAACACGCGCATCAACATGCAGAACCTGGATGCCCAACGCAAGGAACTCCAGGCCAAGCAAAGCGCCGTACCAAAGCTGGACCGCTTGCTGATGGACCGGGAACGCGACCAGCGCACCCAGGAAACCGTTACAAGCGGCCTGATGGCGAGGTTAAGCGACCTGAACGTGCAGCGCGCCGCTTTAACCCCCGAGGTCTCCGTGATCACGCCGGCCTATCTCACCAACCTGGACCCGGCTTTTCCCAACATTGTGCTGCTCCTTGCTGCCGCAGTCCTATTGGCATTGATGGCACCATTGGTGTATATGGTGGCCAAGTCCATGTTGAGCGGCAAGATCACCGGGGCGGGGGACCTTGCCAAGGCCTTGCCCGATGCCCACATCGCCTCCACCGTGCCATACTCATCCAACCTGAACCTGGCCAAATTCACTGCGAGCACCAAGAGCGAGGCAACTATTGAAATCGCCAAATTGGCGGCTTGGCTGGAACAGCAAGGCGGAAATCCGCCCCAAGTGATCCACGTATGCGGCACGAACGGCAGTGAGTCCTCCGGGCTCCTGGCTTCGCGCCTGGCTTGGATGTTGGCGCACCGCGGGAAAAAGGTGCTCTTGGTGCGGGATGGGGGTGCGCCTCCCATCAAGGCCGCGCTGCCTCAGGGACTTTCCATCGCCCTGATGAACGGCAATGACCTGGGCGGCATCAAGCAGAAAGCCGGCACCGACGGAACTGACGTTGTGGTGGTGGAAGGATCCAGCGCGGATATGCTGGCAATCGCGCCATACGTGGGCAAGGTGGACCAAGCATTGGTGGTTTGCCAGCCGGGAAAAACCACCAAGGACGACCTGGAAAAGCTGGCCACCACCCGCGCCAACGGGCAGTTGCCTCCGGTGGTACTGGTCTTGGACGGTGTAAAGGACAAGGCTTTGCCATGGTTCGGGCTGGCACGGAAAAATGGTGAACAGCGATTGGGCTTCTGCCGGTTCTTCCGGTATAACTGGAGCCGTGCCGTAAGCTGACAGCATGCGCGATCGGCTGGTCTTCATCACCAATCAATTGCCCTATCCCCCGCAAAGCGGCGGCGTCATCAAATCCTGGAGGCTGCTCGCCTGTTTGGCCAACCGGTTTGATGTGGAACTGATCACCCCGCTCAAGGGCAACGATGCCTTGCACGTGGGCCAATTGCAGGCAGTACTGCCCGGGGTGAAGATCCGTGCAACCCCGGTGGAACGCCCGCGCACCGCATTGAATTTTCTGCGCAGCCTGGTGTCCGCCCCCACACTGAACGCCTATCGTACGGCCAACAAGGACCTGCACGCGGCCGCCGCGAACGCCATTTCACGGGCGGACCTGGTACTGGTGGACCACTTGGAAGCCTTTCCGTATGTGCCCCGGAATACGGCAATTCCCGTTGTGCTCCACCAGCACAATGCGGAGCATGTAATGTGGGAAAGGGCACGGTCGGTGGCCAGGAACCTGCCTGAGCGGCTCGTGCTTTCAGTGGAGGCGCTCCGCGTAAAGCGTTTTGAGGCAGCCGCCTGCCGCAAGGCAGACCTTGTGCTGGCAGCTCCCAATGACCAGGAGGAGCTGGTAAAGCTTGGCATACCCCGAAACAAGCTGCGCACCACGCTGCACCTCGGCGACGATAGTGGCTTGGAAGCACCAACATTGCAGTATCAGGAAGCTGCCGACAACTTGCTCTATGTGGGCACGCTCAGCTGGCCTGCCAATGCCGACGGACTGCACTGGTTCCTGGCGGAAGTATGGCCGGCACTCCGGTCGGCACATCCCGCCTTGACCATGGACATCGTAGGCCGTGGCGCGGACCAGCGCCTGGCAGCCGCCGTGGAACAGGCTGCTGGCGTGGCGATGCATGGATTCGTGGAAGACCTGGAACCTTTCTACCGAAAAAGCAAGGTCTTCATCGCCCCCCTGCGGTTCGGCAGCGGCACCAAAGTGAAAGTGCTCACCGCCCTGTACCGGGGCTTGCCGTGCGTAACCACCTCCTTTGGCACCGAAGGCCTGGACCTCGTGCCCGGCGAAGAAATACTTGTTGCCAATAATGCGGCTGGAACGGCCAACCACATCCTCGCCCTTGTTTCCGACCGCACCATGTGGGAATCCTTGCGGGACGCTTCCCGCCGGAAGGCCGCATTGGCATACAGCTGGAACCCCCTGTTGGAAAGCCACGTTGAAGACCTCTTGGGCCTTATAGGCCGCCGATCGTGACCACCGATGTTGTTCAACTCAGTTGATTATCTCATCTTCCTGCCTTTGGTACTGGTCATGTACCACCTGATCCCCAAGGCACACCGATGGGTGATGCTGCTGGCGGTGAGCTACTATTTCTACATGTGCTGGAAGCCGTTCTTCGCGGTTTTCATGCTGCTTTCAACCGCCGTGGATTATTGGGCCGCGGTCCGCATGGATGCCTCACCGGACCCCAAGGCAAGGCGCAACTACATGGCGGCCAGCCTAGTGGCCAACTTGGGCCTGTTGTTCTTCTTCAAATACATGAATTTCTTCTCGTACAACACGGAAGTGCTGTTCGGATGGACAGGGGTTTACTATGACTCGCCCGTGCTGGACATCATCCTGCCCTTGGGCATCTCCTTCTACACCTTCCAAAGCCTGAGCTACACCTTCGACGTGTACAAGGGCAAGGACAAGGCCGAGCACCACTTCGGCTATTTCGCCCTATACGTAAGTTACTTCCCGCAATTGGTGGCAGGCCCGATAGAACGCGCGGGAAATCTGCTCCCGCAGTTGCGCGCGCACAACCCGGCCAACATCGACGACATCCGGTACGGCATCAACAAGATACTTCTCGGCTTCTTCAAGAAAGTAGTGGTGGCGGACAACATCGGCCCCTTTGTGGACCAGCTCTTCGGCAACGTGCCCAGTGCTTCCGGCCTGCAATATGCCATTGCGGCCATCCTGTTCACCGTGCAGCTCTTTTGCGACTTCAGCGGCTATACCGATATCGCCATGGGCTCCGCCCGCCTGATGGGCGTGCGGCTCATGGACAACTTCGACCGGCCCTTCCTGGCCACAAACCTCAATGCGGCATGGGCCAAGTGGCACATTTCGCTCACGTCGTGGATCGGCGACTACATCTACCGGCCCTGGATCCGGAGCAAGCCCCATCGCGCCAAGATCATCACCATCTGCGTGTTCGTCATCATCGGGTTCTGGCACGGGCCCACTTGGAACTTCATCCTTTTCGGACTTTTCCACGGCATCTGCATGGTGATCCAGCGCATGTACATCCGCATCAAGCCGCTGCGCGCCTTCAACAACTCCAAACCCATGAAGGTGTTCTGGACCCTTTGGAACTGCTGCCTGCTGGTCTTCTCCTGCATCTTCTTCCGCAACAGCGCCACGGATTCCTTCACCGTGATCCACCACATCTTCACGGATTTCCGCTTCTCACTGGCCGACCTCCGTTCCGGTTACTTTGCCCAAATGGTGATGGCCTTGTTCTTTGCCGCCTTGGCCGTGGCCACCGCGCTCTTGCCCAGGAGCTTGCGTTTCAAGTACGACAACCTGTATGTGCTGGGCATGCTGCTGGTCATCTTCACCTTCGGCTCCGATGCCATGAACCAGTTCATCTATTTCCAATTCTGAACATGCGCACGCTGGTCCGCGGTTCGGCATTTTTCATCATCGCATTCACGGCGGTGGCGCTTGGCATGGACCTGCTGATGCAGCACTGGGCCATCTTCAATGATCCCGGGGCCAACCCCGCCAAAGTGAGGCGCCTGGTGCAAAGCGAAGGTCCACGGGAGATCCCCGTCTTCGGCAGCTCCAAAGGCAGGAGCGCGTTCATTCCCGACAGTTTGGGGCCCACGGTGTACAACTATTCCATGGAGAGCAGCAACTTCGATGTGATCGAGTTCCTGCTGGAAACCGAACTGGCCAAGCCGCGCACCACCCCGGTGATCTTGGAGTTCAACCACCGCTTCTTCATCCATGCCCCGGGGCACACCATTGATGCGGCCACCTTCATCCCCAACATCCACTTGCCCGGCGTGCGCGATTTCCTCAAGCGCAACGGTCGTTTCGAGCGCCGTTTCCTGGTGCCGGGCCTGCGCTACTTCGGCAGCGTGCAGGAATACATCCGCAAAGGCATGGACGAGGGCGGTTCCGCCACGCGGCAATCAGTAAAGGGCGGCATGTTCACCGAGCGTGCGGCCACGCCTGCCCAGCTGGCCAGCCAAGTGGCAGCCCGGCAACGGTCCATCGCCCTGCGCAAAAAGCTGGATCATGCCAGGGACGACGTGAAAGCGGCCATCTCCGCCGAGGACCGCAAGCGCCTGCAAATGCTCAATGCCTTCCTCCTCTTCTCCGAACCCAGGGACCGCGTGGCCCGCTTTGAGGAACTGGTGGCCAGCCGGCCCGAACGACAGTTCCTGGTGGCCTACACCCCGCAACATTGGAGTGAAGTGGAGGGCATCGCCAATTTCGGCGAGATCACCGCGCTTTTCAACGCCTTGCAGGCACGGCATCCCAACCTGCACTTCTACGACTACTCGCAAATGCCTTTGCCTGACGATGCATTCAAGAACAGCAGCCACCTGAACAACAAGGGGGCCCGGGCCTTTTGCGGGGCTTTCAGGCATGATGCCGCCCAATACCTGAAGCTGCCTTGATTCCGGGCCGGGAAAACCCGACCTTTGCCGCCCGTTTGCGCCACCCAAAGGCGCCTGCATGAACACCCCGGCCAATATCCACCCTGTTTCGCACCGCCTGCTCCAACGGGCGGACAAGGAAGCCTTGCTGGGCCAGCGTGCCTGCGCGGCATGGATGACCGGCCTCAGCGGTAGCGGAAAGAGCACCATTGCCATTGCCCTGGAGCGCATGTTGCACGCAGCGGGCCGCTTTTGCGTGGTGCTGGACGGCGACAATGTGCGCGCCGGCCTCAACAATAACTTGGGTTTCAGTGAAGCCGACCGCACGGAGAACATCCGCCGCATCGCGGAACTGGCCAAGCTCTTTGTGCAGAACGGCGCCGTGGTGATCTGCTGCTTTGTGAGCCCCACAGCCGCCATTCGCGAACAAGCCCGCACCATCATCGGCACGGAAGACTTCATCGAGGTGTTCGTGGACACGCCGCTGGAGGAGTGTGAACGCCGCGACGTAAAGGGCCTGTACGCAAAGGCCCGAAAAGGCGAAATCAAGGACTTCACGGGGATCAACGCACCATTTGAGGTTCCTGCTTCCCCTGCTTTACGCCTCACCACCATCAACCGCAGTGCGGAAACAGCCGCGGAAACACTGCTCCAATTTCTATTGCCCCGTATTCAACGGTCATAACCCCCCATGCATTCCTACCGATTAACCCACCTGAAGGAACTCGAAAGCGAGAGCATCCACATCCTGCGTGAAGTGGCCTCCCAGTTCGACCGGCCCGCACTGTTGTTCAGCGGTGGAAAGGACAGCATCCTCTGCTTTCACCTGGCCCGAAAGGCCTTCTTCCCGGCCAAGGTGCCCTTCCCGCTGTTGCACGTGGACACCGGCCACAACTTCAGCGAAACCATTGAATTCCGCGACCGGCTCGTGAAGGAACATGGCGCCACCCTGCTGGTGGGCAGCGTGCAAAAAAGCATTGACGAGGGCAAAGTGCAGGAGGAAACCGGCTACTACGCCAGCCGCAACAAATTGCAGATCAACACCCTGCTGGAAGCGATCGAAACGAACAAGATCGATTGCGCCATCGGCGGTGCCCGCCGCGACGAGGAAAAGGCACGCGCCAAGGAACGCGTGTTCAGCCACCGCGACGAGTTTGGCCAATGGGACCCCAAGAACCAGCGGCCCGAGCTATGGAACCTGTACAACGGCCGCAAGCGACCCGGGGAGCATTTCCGCGCGTTCCCCATCAGCAACTGGACCGAGATGGACGTGTGGCAGTACATCCTCCTTGAGCAGATCCCCATCCCCAGCATCTACTTCAGCCATGAGCGCGAAGTGTTCCTGCGCGATGGCGTGCTCTACGCCAACTCCCCCTTCATGCGCCTGAAGCCCGATGAAAAGCCCTTCATGAAGCGGGTGCGCTTCCGCACCATCGGCGACATGAGCTGCACGGGCGCCGTGGATTCCCCGGCGGCCACCCTGGAGGAGATCATTGAGGAAGTGGCCTCCACGCGCACCACCGAACGCGGCAGCCGCATGGACGACAAGCGCAGCGAGGCCGCCATGGAGGACCGCAAGAAGGAAGGGTATTTCTAAGATCACCGAGCAGCAGCATTCCCAACGCAATGTCAACGAACGGATATTTGGACATGGACCTGCTCCGCTTTACTACGGCGGGCAGCGTGGATGATGGAAAAAGCACATTGATCGGGCGCCTGCTGTATGACAGCCGCTCCATCTTCGACGACCAGATGGAAGCCGTGGAGCAAGCCAGCTCCAAGCGCGGCAACGGCGAGGTGGACTTGAGCCTGCTTACCGACGGCCTGCGTGCCGAGCGCGAACAAGGCATCACCATCGATGTGGCCTACCGCTATTTCGCCACGCCCAAGCGCAAATTCATCATCGCCGACACGCCGGGGCACATCCAGTACACGCGCAACATGGTCACCGGCGCAAGCACCGCCAACTTGGCCATTATTTTGGTGGATGCGCGCAAAGGCATCCAGGAGCAAACCAACCGCCATGCCTTCATCGCGTCGCTCCTCGGCATCCCACACATTGTGTTCTGCATCAATAAGATGGACCTGGTGGACTACGATGAGGCCGTTTTCAAGAACATCCAACAACAACTGGAGGATTTCAGCAGCAAGTTGGAAGTGCGCGATCTGAACTTCATCCCCATCAGCGCGCTCAAGGGCGACAACGTGGTGAACCGCAGCAGCCGCATGGACTGGTACCAGGGCAGCACCCTGATGTACCTGCTTGAGAACATCCATATCGCGGGCGACCGCAACCACATCGACCGCCGTTTCCCGGTGCAGCACGTGATCCGGCCCATGACCGATGAATGGCATGACTTCCGCGGCTTTGCCGGCCAGATCGCAGGGGGCATTTTCCGCACCGGCGACGCGGTGCAAGTGCTGCCCAGCGGATTCCAGAGCACCATCAAGTCCATCCACCTCGGCGAGCGCGAAGTGCAGGAGGCCTTCGCCCCGCAAAGCGTGGTGATGACCCTCAACGATGAGATCGACATCAGCCGCGGCGACATGATCGTCAGCCCGAACAACCTGCCCAAGAGCAGCCAGGACATTGACGTGATGCTCTGCTGGCTGAACGAACGGCCGCTTCAACCCAACGGCAAGTACGCGCTGAAGCATACCAGCCGCGATGCCCGCTGCATGGTGAAGGAGGTGACCTACAAGATGGACATCAACACCTTGCGCAAGCTGGACGAGGACAAGCAGGTGGGCATGAACGACATCGGACGCGTGCTGCTGCGCACCACCGTTCCCTTGCACTTCGACAATTATGCGCGCAACCGCAACACGGGCAGCTTGATCCTGGTGGATGAAGCCACCAATGAGACGGTGGCGGCCGGCATGATCGTGTAGGCCGCGTTCATCCGCGCCGTTTCATCCCGAGCAAGCCCAGCAAGGCCCCGGCCGCATCGGCCAGCAGGTCCATAACGTCGCCTTGGCGGCCATCGCCCATCAGTGATTGCAGTATTTCGATCACTCCCCCGTAGGCAATGGCAAGCACGGTGGCCAAGATCATCAACCCGGTGCGGCGTGAGCCGGGGAATACCCGCAAAAACGCCAGTGCCAGCAACACGCCCTGCACGCCGAAGAGGAAGGCGTGCACCCACTTGTCCAACTGGACGCGTTCCGCCCATGGCCACGCAGGCACATCGCCTGCCGGCATCAGGGTGAGCACAAGGATGCCCAACGCCCAAAGCGCGGCCCACAGCACCGGCGACCGCCACTTCATGCAAGGGGCAGCGTGATCCGCAGTCTTAGGAAATGGTGGCCCGGTACTGGTCCGCGGTGAGCAGGTTGCCCAGTTCGGCGGCATCCTTCAGCTTGATGCGCACGACCCAGCCAGCCCCGTAAGGGTCTTTGTTCACTGAGCCCGGGTCATCCGCCAAGGCGGTGTTCACCGCAAGCACCTTGCCGCCCACGGGCATGAACAGGTCGCTCACCGTCTTCACGGCCTCCACCGTGCCGAACACTTCACCTTGGGCCACATCCTGGCCTTCGGTATTGATGTCCACGAAAACAATATCGCCAAGTTCGCTTTGCGCATGGTCGGTGATGCCGACCACGGCTTCATCGCCTTCCACGCGGACCCACTCGTGGTCCTTGCTGTATTTCAGTTCTGCAGGGATGTTCATCTTGTTGAATGTGTAGGGTACCGCTTCCGGCCCTGCAAATATGGGCGTTACTGCGTTAATGTGAAGCGCAGGCTGATGCCAATGTTGGTGTTGGCGCTCGGGAAGGAGGTGCTGATCACCGGTTTGTTGATCACGCGCTCGTAGAATGCACGCAAATTCAACCGTTGGTCAATGGTGTAGTCCGCGCTGGCCTTCATGGAAATGATGTCCTGGCCGGCGGTCACCTGGTTCTGCTCCTCCTGCAGCTTGCGGATCACCGTGTTGTTCTGGCGCCAGCTGAAATCCAGCCTCAGGTTCAGGTCGCTCTTGGGCGTCTTACCTCCTATTTCAAACGGGAACTTCACGTTCTTGAAGCGGTAGCCGCTTCCGATCACATATTCCTTGCCGCGCACCTCGGTAACCTGGAAGTTGGTGAGCCCGAGGCTCAGGTTGCGGTCCCTGTTGTATTCAAACTTCGCCAGCAGGCTGTTCTGAAGCGTCGCATCGAAGTTGATGAACGGATGCATCACTTCGGAGATGGTGACCACCTGGATCTGTTTTTCCGGCAGGAAGTTGCCCCCCGCGTCCAGCACGCTTCCGCCGGGCTCATACAACAAGTTGGTCTGGTAGCCCCCGATGTTGAACGTGCTGCGGTAGCTGTGTTTTACCGTGAAGGTGCGGAACAACTTCTTGAAGAGGTCCAACTTGGTCAGGCCGTCGTAGGTGATGTCCCAGTTGGGCAATGGCAGCAACTTGAAGGGGTTGAGCTGCACTTTGTTGGCGTTCTTGCCGGTGTAGGCGGCCATGAAGGAACCGATCACCACATCCTGGCTGGTGGCGCCGTAACCCATCCAGTACAGGCTGTCCGTGGGCATGCTGCGCGGGTCCCCCCTGCCCAACCGTTCGCTGATCAATGGCCGGTTCGCCAGCATTTGCGTGAAGATGCCGTTCACGAAGTTCTCGTCGTCCCGCGTAAAGGTGGTGGCCCAGTTGATGGTGCTCACACTGAAGTTGCCGAACTCCCGGGGACTGTCGTTCACGTAGCGGTTTTCCGTGGCGTTCCAACGGAAGAACGAACTGCGGTTCTCGCTCAGGGTGCGGGTGGCCATCAGCTCGATCCGCATGCTCTTGAACGGTTCCAGGCTCAGCCGCCCGTTGATCGTTTCCGTACGGGTGTTGGTGTAAGGGTTGAATATGCTCGGCGTTTGCACCAGCCATCCGTGGCCCGCGGCCTCACCCGCAAAATCCCGTATGTAATTCCCCCCAAGATCTTGGTTCTGCTCACCAAAAATGAACCCGAAGCCGGGCGCCGCAAAGCTCTTGTCCATGCCGATCACATTGGCACCGCGGTCCCAGCCGGGCAACAGGATACCGCTGTTCTGCGTGTAGGTGAGCGTACCGGTGCGCACCGTCATCAGCAAGCGGGCCAAGCCCTCCAAGGGGTTGATCTTCAAGCCGCCGTCCTTGGTGTTCTTCTCCTCCTCCTTGTTGTCCTTCGCGTTCTTGCCGGCTCCTTTCTTGGCAGCCTGCTTTCCACCGCTGCTGCGCGCCTTGTCGTTGATCTTCTTGAAGTACTTGATCTTGTTGTAAAGGTTCACGAAGTTGAACTGCCCGTTCAAATTGATGTTCCTGGAATTCTGGATGGTGTTGCCCACGCTGTCCTGCGTCAAGGGTGCACGGTCCCACTGGTAGCCCGCGCCGTAGGTGGCGGTGGCCGTGATCCAATCGGTTGCCGGCAACTTGTCCAACGGCAGGGTGTAGGTGACGTTGGCCGTGTGGTTGTACGTGGTGGTTTCACCGAAGTGCTTCAGGCTGGTAAGCACGCTGTCCTTCCACAGTTTGTACTCATCGTGGTCGTCCGCGTTCACGCGTCCGGCCGGTTCACCGATGATGGCGTTGTTATTGGCGGTGAAGTCCACCTTCAGGTTCTTGGTCACATCATACCGGAACCCGTACTGGTTGCTCCAATTGAACGTCTTGTTGTAGGTGGGCGCCGGCGGCAGGCTCTCAATGTCCGGGTTGGGGCGGATAAGGCGTTCCAAATAGCTGCGGTCGATGGCCGTGCGCGCTGTGATCTGCTTGAAGCCCAAGTTGAAGTTGAAGTCCTTGATGAGCTTGAGCCATTTGCTCTTTCCAAGGAAGGCCACGTTCTCGAACGGTTTTACCGGCCGGGCTTTCGGATTGTGCTGGTAGGTGAGCGAGCCGCGATACGTGCGCGTGTTTTCATACTGGGTGTTCACGTCATGGAACTCCTGGTCGCTGTATGCATAGGACAGCCCGAAGTTCGATACGTCGAAGAAGTGCTCGGTCTTGTTCCCTGGCGCTTTGTCCTTGTGGATGTTGGTGAAGTTGATGCTTCGCCTTCGGGTGTAGGTGCGCAGCTCCTTCAGGCGCGCTTTTTTCTCATCGCGCGTCAGCGACCGTGTGGCATCGTTCCATTCGATGTCCGGGTTCAAAGGGTCGTACTGCGGGTTGATGACCTGCTCTGAGTAGCCGAGGTACATGGGCACTTTCACGCCGCTCTTCTCCGGCAGGAATTTGCTCATCTCCAGGTTGGCGCTCACATCAATGCCATAGCGCGTGTCGCGCTGCCGTTCGCTCACCTTCTTGTCAATGCCGCCCCAGCCCGGTGTGCTGTAGTTGCCCGCCACGCTCAGGGTGCCCAGGTCAGCCAAGGTGGTGTTCACCCGTGCTATTGCCGCCCAGCCGCCGCGTTGATCGAAGTCCGTCAGGCGCAGTTCATTCACCCACACCTCCACGCATTTGGCCGAGCCGTCGTCGTTCGCCCATGGATTGGCCTGGTCCCCGTCCTTCTTCGGGTTCCGGATGCCGATCATGATGGTGTTCATCTGGCTCAGATTGGGGTTGCCCACCACCGTGACGCGCCGGTCACCGTCCATCTGCGTGAACCGCTGGTTCACCGGGAAGCCCGCTTGGTTGCGCTGTATCTTGATGTCGTTGAGTTTGGCGAACTCAATGATCATGTTGTTCGCATCCGGCCATACATTGTATGGATCATTGTTGTAGAACGCTGACGGCACGGCGGGGACTTCATACTCGTAATAGTTCTGCTCATAGTCGTTCCCCAGGCGAATGAAAACACTCACGTCCCCGTATGCAATGGGGTGTGCGGGGTCGGCGGCTTCAGCATGGACGTACATGCGCAGCTTCTTGTAGCTCCGGATGTCGAAGTTCACGTTGCGGAACGCCGCGCGCGCATCACCGTCGCGCAAGCCGCAGGTACTGAGCTCCAGGGATTGCTCGTTGAGGCTGCGCAGGTTGGCGCTGGCAATGTCCGTTTCCTGGTTGATGCCCGGCGGCAGCACGTAGTTGATGGGCACGCGGTTGCCGTTCTCCTCGATGTTCACGGCTGCCACGTCAAAGGTGGTCTGGTCGGGGTCACCGCCGATCACTTCGCCGGGTGCTTCCAGGCTTTGGGTGTATTTGCGCCATTCGCCGCGCACAAAATCCAACCGCGCGAAGCGCAGCACCACCGGCTGGGCCCATCCTTTCACGAAAAGCCGCATGAAGCGGATGGAGCGGAAGTCCTGGATGCCGTTCACGGCCTTTTCGGGTTGGCGCACCGGCACCTTGAACTGGTACCAGTAAACCTGTTTGCCGCTGGGCGAAACTCCCAGTACGCGGTCCGTGATGAAGTTCTGGCCCACCACCATGTTGGCCGGGCGCAGCTTGATCCGGTACTGGAAGTAGGCTTCGCTTTCGCTGAGGTTCTGGTCCTGGTTGATGTCTTCCGTGGTGGGCAGCGTGGTGGCCTGCGTCGGGTAGTCTTCCGGGCTGTCCTCATCGGTGACGGAGTTGCCTTCCAGCCCGTTGAACCGCTTGTAGCGGGCCAGGATGGACTGTGGCGGGCTGTCCCAGCTGCTGCCGCGGAAATACTTGTAGTCATCCGCCGAGGGGTCCCCTTGCCAACGGGAGCGTGCACCCGGGTTCAGCGCATTGAGGTAGCCTTGGAAGAAGGTTTGCTCATTGAGCCCGGGCTGGAAGGCATCGGCATCGGTGTTGCTCAGCCCGTCCATGCCCACGTCCTGGTAGCGGTAGGTGTTTTGGTCGGTGATGGCAAAGGCGTTCACCACGCTTTGGGTGGTGGGCACCACGCCCCAGTTGGTTTGGGCCGTGGTGGCAGCCTGGTCGCTGGGGCTTTTGGGCAGGCCGTTCTCAAAGCTCTTCCGGCTGTCCCGCAGCACATCCTCGCTCAGGTTGCCCAGGTTGATGTACAGGTCGCCGCCCGTGGTGTTGTTGGCGTCCACGTTGCTGGCCGGATCACCTTCGGAGTTGCTCACCGAGGGTGAGAAGGGGTCCATCAGCCAGAATTGCACCGTTTCGATGTTGCTGGCCTCGAAGTCCGTGGTGGTGACGCGCCGCTCGATGCCCGCCCAATTGCCCTCGGGGTCAGGAAGGTCGCCATTGGCGTCCAGGTCCGTGTTGTAGTTGTAAGGACCGCGTTCCGAAGGATAGTAGGCCAAGTCCAGCACAGGGATGTTGCTGGGCGTGCCGGTGGCCAATTGGCGATTGGGGAACACCTCCTTCTCAAGTACCTCGCGCGAGCGGTTGTCCGTGTCCGACCCGTCCGGCAAGGGCGGCTTCAGGCTGTTGTTGTTGAAGAAGAGGGGGTCGATGACATACCAGGAAAGCAAGGCACGCTTGAAGCCCGTGCGCAGGTCGTTGATGTATTCGCCCTCCGGGAACAGGTCGCCGGTCTGGCCCTGCGGCGTTGCCGCCATGAACCATTGGCTTTGGGTGCGCATGTCGATGTTGCTCACGCTGCCCTCAAAGTCATCGATGTAGCTGGTGCCCGCATTGCCGATGGCCTTGCTGTGGCCGGGGATCAGGTAGGCGGCTTCCGCACTGGCATCGATGGCGCTGGCCTGCTTGGTGCCGAAGAACGGTAGTTTGTCCACCATCCGGGTAATGAAGCCGCTCTCCTTTTTCCAATTGGCGTCCAGGCCAAGGATGGTGTTGGCGATGGGCTCGTCACCCACGTTCACCTTTTGGGTGAGCGGACGTTCATAGAGGTTCATCACCGTGCCGCCCAGCACCAGGTCCTTGTTCACCTTGTAATCAAAGCGCGCACCCGCCAAGGTCTTGGTCTGTATGCTGAAAAGCGAGTTGCTTTCCAGGCTGATGTTGATCGGCGTGCCACTTTCCAGGATGCCTTGGTTAAGGATCTTCACGCGGCCCAGGTTGTAGTCCACGGTGTAGTCCTGGTTCTCCACGAGCTTCACGCCGCCCGCGGTAACGCTCACCGATCCCTGCGGGATGTTCACGGAGTTGAGGCTGATCACGTCGCTGCTCGCGCTCTTGAAGCTGCCTTTCAACTTGAAGCGGTTCAGCTCCGGCAGGTTTTCCGCAGCCGTTTTCGTGCTGTCGTACAGCTGCTGGAACACGATGTTCTTCCGCACCAGGGTGTCTTGGATGGGCGCGTTCGGATTCGGGCCGATGAGCTTTTTGTTCAAGTAGCTCCCGAAGGGTTCCAGCACGGGGAAAAAGATGCGCCCGTTCTGCGCATTGATGGTTCCGCCCAGCGTGGCCGCGTTGTCCACCCAGTCAAACGAGCCGTCCGGCGTGGGCGCGCCCTGTTGGTCCAAGCGGTCCAGGCCCAATGCCTGGATCAAGGGGACTTGATCGATGGGCGGCTTTGGGATGTAGTTCAGGTCCACGCCGGTGGTGGGGTTGTTGTACAACAGCTCCAGGCGGAAATCCTGCGGGTTCACTTGGAAGGCCCCCAGCGAGTACACGTTCTTCATCATCAGGTCCCACAGCGGCTGGCGCGGGTCCGTAATGGTGGCCTTGAGCAGGCGGAGCATCAGCGCCTTCGGCGGTGCAATGCCGTCCGTGCTGAACTCGCCCACCTGGTAGGTTTGCCCTTGGTAAGTGTACTGGTAGGCCACGGCCAGTACTTCGTCGTTGTTCAGGTTCTGGTTCAGCCCGATGAAGCCCAGGCGTTCGTTCAAGGTGTATTCGCTGGGGCTCAGCAGGCGCGCACTTTCCAGCTTTTCATAGTTCCGCGCGGCCTGCATCCCCATTACCTGCAGCGTGGCCGCCGCATTGGTGAAGGAGCGGATGCCTGCATTGGAGGATACCAACTGGTAAAGGTTGTTGGCATTGTTGGAGGCCGTGTTGCCTGTGCCGTCAACCAACAGGCCTGCGGCGGCCAGGTTGGCGCTTACGCGGTTTGCCGCCACGCTGGCCGGGCTGGCATCTTCGCCCAGGTCGGTGAACGCCACGATGTTGCGGTTGTTGGTGTAATCGCTCCGCGTGTTGGTCACCCACACTTCCACTTTGGTCACTTGGATGCCGCTGTTCACCGTGGGCAGCGTGCGCAGCGCGTTTTCGTAGTTGTCACGGAAGTAATAGCTGAGGAAGTAGTACTTGTTGGCCTCGTACTCATCGGCCTTGATGAGGAAGTTGGTGGTTTGTGCACCGCCCGCCACGGCAATGTTCTTGCGTTGCCCTTTCTCTTGGCTGAAGATGGCCGTGGCCGTGAGCCGCCCGAAGCGCAGCTCGGTCTTCAGGCCGAACAAGCTTTGGCTGCCTTGGATCAATTGGCCCGTAAGCGGCAGGCTTACGTTGCCGGCCTCCAGCTTCTGGATGATATCATCCTCGTTGCCGGCGTAGTTCAGCTTTACCTGGTTCTCGAAATCGAAGGTGGCCTCGGTGTTGTAGCTGGTGTTGATCTTCAGCTTGGTGCCGATGTTGCCCACTAAGTTCAATTGGATCTTCTGGTCGAAGTTGAAGGTGGTGATCTTCCGCTGGTCCACCGGGATCCTCGGATTCTCCGTCTTGCTTGTGTTTACGCCGAAGGTGACCTCCGCGCTGCCTTGCGGCCGGATGTCGATGTTGCACCCGCCGAAGATCCGGCAGAAGGTTTCGTTGCGCACCTGGATGCTCGGGATCAAGCTCTTGGCCGCACGGTCACTTTCCTCCTGGTTCTTCTCCATCCAGTAGGTCTTCATGGCCTTCTGCATGTCGTAGTTCATGTACTCATCCAGCGACATGCTTTGCGGCGGCCGGTAGTCGATGTTGTCGCCCATGCGGCTGCGCAGGATGTACTGGCCGGTCACCGGGTCGTAAACCACGTCATTGGTCACATTGCTCGGTGTTCCAAGGTCAATGGTGCCCGTGTTGTTGTCCCCCGTTCCGGGCGGGTCCACTATGGGGTAATGAAGGTCGATCTGGGGGCTGTCCACTTGCAAGGCTACCGACATGGACCACCCGGCCCTTGCGGTTGACGCGCCTGCGGCCAACAAGGCCACTGCCGCCAATAGGCGGAACAATGAGCGGATGGGGCGCGGTGGCTGCATGGTGCCGGAAGGGCTCAGCTGTTCTTAAGGGCTAGCCTGATCAATTCTTCCACCACCGGTGGATCATTCTTCCGTTCATCCAGCACTCGCTGCAGTGATCGCTCCGCCTTGGCCCGGTCCAAGCCCAAGGAGATCAAGGCCGATAACGCCTCGGTCCGCAAGCTATTGCCCCCGGTTATGGACGGCGGGGAAATCCTGCCGACCGGTTCGGCCAACAGTTTTCCGCCCAGCTCCTGAACGATGCGCTGTGCCAGCTTGGGCCCGATGCCCTTTACGCTCTTCAACACCGTTTCATCGCCCAGCAGGATCGCCCTGCGCAAGTCCTCCGCCCGCCGTGCCCCAAGTATGGCCATGCCGATGGTGCTGCTAACGCCCTGCACGTTGATCAACTGGCGGAACAAGTGCCGTTCCTCCGCCTCCAAAAATCCGTACAGCTTGTGCTCGCTCAGCCCGCTGCGCACGTCCACGCTCACGCTGTAATGGATGAACATGCGGCAGGCACCTTTTTCCGGAAGGCGCGCAAGCGCATCCGCAGTGATGTACACCAAGTACCCCACTCCGCCACACTCCACCACCACGTGGGTGGCCGAGCGTTCCACTAGCTCGCCGCGCAGGCTGTCTATCATTCAACGCTCCCACCGGGTTAGGGCTTGGTGGGCACAGGGTACAAGTGGAACTATGCAAGGCGGGGTTTGTGGAAAAGGGCTGCAAAATAAGCGGAACCTTCGAACCTTTTCACATTTGCCCCGCATCAGCCCGGCCAAACTGTTGCCACCTTGCACCAATTCCTTGCCCCAACAGGGGAAATGCCATCTTTACCCCTATGCGGATCGTGCTTTTCACGGGGGCTGGCATCAGCGCCGAAAGCGGGTTGAACACTTTTAGGGACAACGGGGGCCTTTGGGAACAGTACCGCGTGGAGGATGTGGCCACGCCGGAGGCCTTTGCCCGCAACCCGGAACTGGTGTTGCGCTTCTATGACCGGCGCAGGGCCCAAGTGCTGCATGCCCGGCCCAACGAAGCCCACCGCGCCATTGCGGGCATGGAGGAGTTTGCGGATGTGCACGTGGTGACGCAAAACGTGGACGACCTGCACGAACGCGCGGGAAGCACCCGCGTGCTGCATGTCCACGGGGAGATCCTCAAGGCCCGGAGCACGTTGGATCCGGCGATCGTGCTACCGGTGCAGGGCGCCGAATTGCGCCTGGGTGACCTGTGCCCGTTGGGTTCCCAACTCCGGCCCCACATCGTTTGGTTCGGGGAAGAGGTGCCCCTGTTGGATGAGGCAGCAACGATCCTGTCCCGAGCTGACGTGCTGGTGGTGGTTGGCAGTTCGCTGCAAGTATGGCCCGCCGCGGGCTTGGTGCATGCTGCCCGCCCGGAAGCCCAGGTGCATGTGGTGGACCCCGATGCTGGGAAACTCCCCCTAGCCTCCCGCCCCCGTGCGGATGGCATTACCTACTGGAAGCAAAAAGCCAGCATGGGCGTACCCATGCTGGCTGAATATTTGCGCAAGCAAGCAGGTTAGCGAAGCAGCACCACACGCTTGGTGGCCATGGCCTTGCCATCGCGCTCCAGCACGGCGAACCACACCCCGGCACCCAAGTCGGCTGCGTTCAGCACCACCTTGCCCTGGGCAGCCTTCACGGCTTTCACCATTTTGCGCTCGCCAAGCACATTGTAAAGCGCCAAACGCGTTCCCGGCGTATTGGCGGCCAGCTCGTAGCTCAACGTCACATCCGCCCCGGCGGCAGGATTGGGATAGGCATCAAAACCCAGCACCGGCGAAGCGTTTTCCGCCACAGCGGCCATGGTCGCATTGAAGGTGATGTCCACCCACGTACTGTCATTGACATTGTCCACGTCATACCACACATAGCGGAAAACGGCCTCCCCCGGCATTTGGTAGGGCTTGTAATAAGCGTGGAATCCGTTGGCCACGAAACCGGGAGCCATCGGTATCGGGTCAGCTCCGATCCACAACGGCGTATTGCCCGCGCTGCGTTCGCCGTAGCACAGGTCCCAGCAGAAATAGTTGCCCGTGCCGTGGGGCACGTTCACCTCGTAGCGCTTCACGTTCACCGTGCGCTGCACGCCGGAGATGTTCTCCACATGGGCGGGAATGCCCATCAACTGGCTTGCGCCACCAAGAGGTTCCACCACCTGCACGTTGGTGCCGTTCAACACATTGCCAAGCGTGTCGCGGACCTCCACGATCTGCGCGGATGAAAGAAAGGGCATCGCCGTACCGGCGGCGATCAGGAGCAATTGGTAAGCGTGTTTCATGGCTCTTCGGGATTGTGCGTTCCCGCTTTTGCAAAGGTATGCGTTACTTGAGCCCGGCGAAGCGTCGGGGAGGCCCCCCGAAACACAGGTTGGGAATCCAATTCCCTTTCAATCTGGACATCCACCGGTAAGGCCAAACGGCATAGTTTCGTTCCGCTACCGCACAAACAAACCTTTCCCCAAATGAAGAAGAATCTACTCATTGCTGCCTTGGCGCTTTGCTCCGTGGGCGCCACGGCACAGATCGCGGACAACTCGATCTGCCCCGACTGGACCGGCACGGACATCAACGGGAACACGTACAACCTGTATTCCATCCTGGACTCGGGCTACACCGTGTTCATCGATGTGAGCGCCACTTGGTGCGGGCCCTGCTGGGCCTACCACAACAGCGGTGCCTTGGAAACGCTGTACACCAGCCATGGTCCGGGCACTGCGGACAATGCGGTGCGCGTCTTCATGATCGAGGGTGATGGCACCACCGGCATGGCCGACCTGCAAGGGAACACCAGCTCTTCCCAAGGCAACTGGATCCAGGGCACGCCCTATCCCATCATCGATGATGCCAGCATTGGCGACCTGTTGGAGATCACCTATTTCCCCACCATCTATAAGGTCTGCCCCAACCGGCTCATCAAGGAAGAAGGACAAAAGTCAGCTGCGCAGCTATGGTCCGCCGTAAGCTCCTGCCAATCCGCCACCAGCCCCTCGGACGGCACCCTGCTGCCCGCCATGGGAAGCCTCAAGACCTGCCAAGGCTCCGGTGTTGACCTGGTGGCCCGCCTGCAGAACTTGGGCACCAGCCCCATGACCAGCGCCACCATCGAGGCCCGCCAAGGCACCACCGTACTGGGCACCACCAACTGGACCGGCACGCTGAACACCTATGATGTTGCCAACGTGACGGTGGGCAACTTCGTTGCCCAGAACAGCGGCACGATCACCTACCAGATCACCTCCACGGACGACAACGCCAACAACAACAACAGCACCCAGTCGCTGAGCACCAGCAACACCATTGCTCCCAGCACCAACGTTACCTTCGAGATCAAGACCGACAACTACGGCTCCGAAACCCGCTGGAAGCTCTTCAACCCGGACGGCACCATCTTCGCACAAGGCGGGCCCTATACCAACGCCACCTCCTCCAACCCTCCGGTGGCACACACCTATAACTGGGCCTTGAACGACGTTACCTGCTACAAACTGCAAGTGACCGATGCCTACGGCGACGGCATGTGCTGCAGCTACGGCAATGGCTACTACAAGGTGATGGTGGACGGGAACATCGTGCTGCAAGGCGGGCAGTTCGCCTCTGAGGACAACAAGCTCTTCAAGACCGATGCTTCCGCTTCCGGTATTGCGGACAACGACCTCAGCCGCAGCCTCAGCATCTACCCGAACCCCACCACCGGCCTGGTGAACTTGGAGTACAACCTTGACAACGCCGCTTCCATGAAGGTGACGGTGACCGACGTAGTGGGCAAGGTGGTGATGAGCCGCGACCTGCGTGCCGCCAGCGGTGCGCAGCGCCAAACCTTGGACCTCGGCAACCTGAGCAACGGCATGTACCTGCTGAAGGTGGACGCCGGCAACCGCCAGGTTACCCGCACCATCACGCTGGACAAATAAGCCCCGCGTGAGCCTCCTTTGAAAAAGGCCGGCGGAACCCTTGGGAACCGTCGGCCTTTTTTCTTTGGCCCGTTTTTCGCTCTACACTTCCCCCCGAAATCTGCAACAACTCCATCTACCGCCACCTTCCGAAGCTCCGGAACCATGAAAACAACCCTGCTTTCCCTCGCCATCGCTCTGCCCTTCCTCCTTTCCGCGCAAAGCGGCAAACTGCCCGCCGTTGCCGTGCAGGACATCAACGGCCAAAAGGTGAACACCTCCACGTGGAGCAACGGCGGCAAGCCCATGATCATCAACTTCTGGGCCACCTGGTGCGCCCCGTGCAAACGCGAGCTCAACGCCATCAACGACCTTTATCCGGACTGGCAAAAGGAAACCGGCGTGAAACTGATGGCCGTGAGCATCGACGACAGCCGCAGCATGAACCGCGTAAAGCCCTACGTGAACGGCCAGGCCTGGGATTATGAAGTGTACCTGGACCCCAACGGCGACCTGAAGCGCGCCTTGAACGTGAACAACGTGCCGCACACCTTCCTGGTGGACGGCAAAGGCAACATCGTCTGGCAGCACAACAACTATGAGCCGGGCGACGAAAACCAGCTGTACCAGCAGGTGAAGAAGCTGACGGGCAAGTAGACCTGTTGTGCCCCGGAAGGGTCAACCAT